>JAQTTZ010000117.1:0-9364 GCA_028710485.1 Bacteriovorax sp.
CAAGGTTTGATTGATAATCTGCATCCTGTCTTGACTCTTGGTAGCTAGCTTTAATGCCAAGTTCTTTTTTCGATTTTTGAAGCCCTTCCCAAGCTGATTGGTTAAAAGACTGGTCATTGACGCCACCCACATCTGTAACCATTCCAACGCGCACTAGTTTATCAGCAGCTAAAGTGAATGAAGAAGACACAATCATTGCCACACAAAAGATGATGCTTTGAAGTTTCATTTTGACCTCTGTAAAAAGAATTTTGACTTAGACATTTTTAGCACTAAAAAACAAAAAAAGGTAGAGCGATTGTCAATTTTAGGAGACGGGTGTTTAATGGGCCCAGCTTACCGATTAAACGCCCTACGCAATAGGTATTTGTAATGAAATCGAGAATACTTCTGCCATTTTTCATCGCCTTACTAATCATGAGCAAAGAAAGTTTTGGGGCCCTGACCTTAAAAGAGAGCTATGAGAGCGCACTGCATACCAATCAAAATGAAAATATTGCCCAATCTTTAATCAATCAGAGCTTTGAGCAAAAAAGGCAATTCCAAGGCAATTACCTTCCCGTAATTTCAGGTCGAGGAAAATATTTAAAAGAAGAAAAGATCTCGCCTGCGCTAAATGCTATCGGCTTAAATTTTTCCCAGTCAATCTATAAAGGGGGAAGGGACTCTTACTTAATCGATAGTGCCGATAAAAATATCGCCATTGCAGAAAACCAGAAAATAGTCGATCGAATCACTCTCTATATAAATGTCATTCAGGCCTACTATACTTATTTTTTAACTTTAAATGATTATAAAAATCTCGAACTTTTAAAAAAGCAAAGTAAAGAGCGAGTAGATGAAACCAGAAAAAGAGTTCAAGTAGGTCGATCTCGAAGAGGGGAGTTGCTTCAAGCAGAAGCTCAATTGGCCACGGCAGAGGCCCTTCTTTTTAATGGCGATGGATTATTTAGAGAAAGCGCTCAACGTTTTTATATTTTAACCGGCCTGAATAAATACAATGATGTTTTTAATGAAGTGATTCAAGTTCCGGAAGAAAACCAAAGAGTGCAAGCTTATCTCGATACAGCCTATTCAAGACCAGATGTAAAAAGTAGAGAATTAAAAATTCAGCAGGCAGAATTAAATTTAGATTTTTCTAAATCTTTTTATTATCCAACTCTAAATTTGGATTCAAATTATTATCTCAATAAACGTGCAGGTGCACTTCATAATAGCGATTGGGATATAGGGTTGGTCCTCAATATTCCTTTGTATGAAGGTGGTGTGACCAAGTCCTTGGTGCGTGAGAGTGTCTCAAAAAAAGAGCAGGCCATTTATACACTCGCCGATTTCAAAAAAAGTGTCGAATTGGATATCACCGTTAAATATGAAACTTATCATCGTTATCTTGATCAAGTGAAGGCCTTTGACCTGGCACTTGATAAAACGAAAAAAAGTTATGAAGAAGCTGTGAGGGATTATCGTTTGGGGCTGGTCTCAAATCTCGATGTTCTGGCCTCGCTCAATTTATATTTGGATAGTAAAATAAATAGCGAAAATACTAAAATTCAGGCCATGTTAAATTTAAAATTACTTGAGGCCAGTGCAGGAATTCTTCCATGAATGTTTCAGAAATTTCTATAAAAAAGCCGGTTTTTGCATGGATGCTCATGGTGGCCATGATGCTTTTTGGATTTTTGTCATTTAGAGAGATGGGAGTTTCTCAACTTCCCGATGTCGATTTGCCAGTGATCAATATCAATGTGACGTGGGAAGGTGCCGCTCCTGATGTTATTGAATCAGATGTTGTTGATACGCTTGAAAGTGCTGTTATGTCGGTTGAGGGAGTTGAGACAATTACTTCGTCTATTAAGCGAGGTACGGCCAATATTACTGTTGAATTTGGTTTAAATAAAAATCTTGATGTTGCCGTAAATGATATCCAAAATAAATTAAGTCAGGCGCAAAGAAGATTGCCCACTAACGTTGATCCTCCAGTTGTCTCTAAATCAAACCCTGAAGATCAACCGATCATGTGGCTTTCTGTAAGTGATGATACGTTAACACCAAAAGACCTGATGACTTATCTTCGCGATAACGTCAGAGATAAGTTTTTAACTACTAATGGAGTTGCTGACATTCAGCTTTCTGGTTACGTTGATCCCAACCTTCGTGTTTGGGTGGATGATCGTAAGCTCAATTCATTGGAGCTTACAGTAACTGATATTATCAATACAATTACTTCTGAGCACGCTGAACTTCCCTCAGGACAACTTGATAACAATAAAATTGAATTTGCCGTAAGAACTCTGGGAGAAGCGACTGATGTAAATGAATTTTCTAAACTTTCCATCAATAAGCGTGGCTCAAGCCCGAACTATACGCCTATAGCACTTGGGAGAGTTGCACGTATTGAAGACGGGCTTAATGATGTAACGAGACGCTCGCGAGTCATGGGTAAATCTTCTGTTGGTATTGGGATTAAGAAACAAAGAGGATCTAATTCGGTAGCTGTTGCTGAATCCGTTTATAAAAAAATAGATGAACTCAATAAATTTCTTCCGCCTACGATGAAAATCGGAGTGAATTATGATTCGACTCGTTTTATTAAGGAGTCTGTTCGCGAATTATCTTTCACTTTAATTCTCTCTGCCATTTTGACGGCCTTAGTATGCTGGGCCTTTCTAGGATCTTGGTCGGCCACTTTTAACGTGATTCTTGCCATCCCAACTTCTATTCTTGGAAGTTTTGTTGTTTTAAAGGCGATGAACTTTACCTTGAATTACTTCACACTACTGGGTCTTTCTCTTTCGATTGGGATCGTCGTTGATGATGCCATCATGGTTCTGGAAAATATTTTTCGCCATTTTGAAATGGGTAAGGATAAAACCAGAGCTTCATTAGATGGAGCAAAAGAAATTACTTTTGCTGCGATTGCAGCGACCATTGCCATTATCGCTATTTTTCTTCCAATTGCTTATATGAAAGGGATTATAGGAAAATACTTTTATCAATTTGCCGTTACTATCTCCGTCGCAGTATTTCTTTCTCTGATTGAAGCTCTTACCTTGACTCCAATGAGATGTGCTCAGTTTATGTCTCATGGATCAAAACGTTCAAGGTTCGGGCAAATGATGGATAATGCTTTTTCATGGTTTGAAAAGCTGTACAAAAAAACACTGCCTTTTGTTATCAAGCATCGCCTGATAACTATTTTTATTTCGATTATTATTTTTGTTATTTCCAGCACTCTGGTAATGAAGTTAAGAAAAGAATTTGTACCACCTCAGGATCAAAGCTCTATTTTTCTTATCATTAAAACCAAAGAAGGATCTTCACTGGATTTCTCTGATAATAAAGTCAAAGAGGTCGAAGCCTACTTAAAAAATCGACCTGAAATTGAAAGATCTTTTGTTGCCATCGGAGGCGCCGGTGGCGGTGACTCTAGCTCCTCTATTGCTTTTCTTACTTTAAAAAGTAAAAAAGATCGTAAATACTCTCAACAAGAGTTGATAGAAATTTACCGAAAAGATTTTCGAAAACTTCAAGGAGTAAGAGTAATCGTTCAAGATACTTCTCTTGGGGCAATCGGTGGAAGTGGAAGAGGATTTCCAATTGAATTTTCGATTGCTGGCAATGAATGGGATAAGCTCATCGCTTCTTCGAAGGCGACGATGAAAGATATGACTGATAGTGGCGTTTTTGTTGATGTTGATTCTAACTATCGCGAAAATGTGAAAGAACTCAATATTATTCCCAACCGTGATAAGGCCCGCCTCCATGGTATTTCAATATCAGATTTAGGGATTACAGTTAATGCTTTAGTGGGGGGAGCTGTTATTGGCAAGTTTACTCAAAATGGTCATCGCTATGATATTCGTATTCGACTTGAAAATATTAAAGCAGACGATATCGAACGCATCAAAGCGATTAAACTTAGAAACAATCGTGGAGAATTAGTGCGTATTTCAGATATTGGCGAAGTCAAATTTAAAGATGGTGTCCAAGCGATCACTCGCCAAGAGCGCGCTCGGGCAATCAGTGTTTATGCCAATATCAAGGCCGGATATTCACAAGCGAGTGCCCTAGAGCTTGCCAAAACCATGGCGAGCAAACATCTTTTCTTTGGAGCAAAAGTTATTGAATCGGGAAGTGCTAAAACTTTTAGAGAGTCTTTCGAGAGTTTAATTTTCGTTTTGATTTTAGGAATTGCAGTTTCTTATATGGTTTTAGCTTCACAGTTTAATAGTTTTTTTGATCCCATCACCGTATTGGTTGCCTTGCCATTTTCGGTGTCGGGAGCTTTCGTTGCTCTTTATTTAAAAAATCAATCGATCAATATTTATTCTTTAATCGGGATTATTCTCTTAATGGGGATTGTAAAAAAGAACTCGATCTTACTAGTGGATTTCACTAATCAGGTTAGGGATCATGAGAAGAAAAATATACATGACGCTCTTCTTGAGGCTTGCCCTAAGAGACTTCGTCCTATAATCATGACATCGTTTGCAACTATCGCTGGTGCGATTCCAGCAGCGTTTGCCTTCGGACCGGGAGCAGAAAGTTTGTCACCAATGGCAATGTCAGTTATTGGAGGAGTTTTAGTTTCAACCTTTTTAACTTTGTTAGTTGTACCGGCCATTTATAGTTTATTGTCACCAAATGAGAGAAAGCATGTCGAATAAAAAACCAATAGAAACACTTCAAGAAAATGCTTCGGGCTTTTTTGAAAAAATAATGACTAAATATGCAGCGGATATGAAGTGTGCAGAAGGCTGTTCAAAATGTTGCTACACCGATATTTCAATTTTTAAAGTTGAAAGCGAAAGACTTCTCGCTTGGTTTAACTCTCAGAGCGCCGAAACCAAAATAGAATTGCAGACGCTATGGAAACGGCCAGTAGAAAAAGGGGCCTGCACATTTCTTTATAATGACCGCTGTAGTGTGTATGAGGCCCGTCCTGTTATTTGTAGAACTCAAGGTGCGCCTTTATATCTGGCCTCCGAAAACGCTCTGGATTACTGCCCTTTAAACTTCGAGCAAGGCGACCCTCCCAAAGAGGATTGGCTTAACTTAGAAAGGCTCAATACCATGCTTTCTCTAGCGGCAAAAACCAGTGGGTTAGACGAAAGAATCAGGCTTAAAAAATTCAAGGCCGATCTTCTATCCCTGTGATGGTTAACCTGGTCAATCTAGTTTTTTAAAAAATTGAAAAGCAACGGTGTGGCGTTCCCGTTAGGTTTTTCTTGCCTTCATTTAAACCTAGTAACCATTACAGTTGTTGATGATGGAGTAAGTCCGTTTTCCTCTGTGCCCTGGTTTTCGTCGACTCCTTCTATCGAGCAGATAGACGCATTATTTTAACGGTCCACTTAAAGTTTATACCATAAAAATATGATATAATTGAAAATGCCAGTAAGAAAAACTTTATATAAAATCAAAGAATTTTCAGATGATGGTTTTAAATTTTATTGTCAAAAAACCTACGAATAAAATTTCTTATAAAGGGCCCAGGTATAAAGGGCTCCAGGAGCCTTTTTTAAGGATAATTTTATTTTGGATTTAATGAAAAATTTAAAATCAAAGATCCAGTCACTATCAGCATGAGTCCTGAGAGCTGGAAGTAGTTGTACTTTTCAAGAAAAACATAATGATCAATAAGAAGTAAACCAATGATCCCAACGGCAGACCAGAGAGCGTAGACAATACCGATAGGAATATTCTTGCATACGATAGAGAGAAGATATGTGGCCAGCGCATAACCCACGATTACGCCAAGAGTAGGCAAAATTTTTTGAAACCCATTAGAGTGCTTTAAGGAAATGGTTCCAAATATTTCTGCGATTACGGCAATTAAAAGATAAAACCAATTCATAATGTTGACAAATTGAATCAGGAATGGTTTGATTTGTCAAATTAAATATCGACTAGTCAAACAGTAGGATTTTTCCCTATGAAAACAGAAATTATTGGTACCGACCGCCGCGATTTTTTAAAGTTATCGGCCTTTACTTTTTTTTCACTAGGAGTCCCTAAGAGATCCGATAAATTCCTCAAACAATTCATTGCCAAAAATAAATACAATAGTTTTTCACCAATCCAGGCAGTGGCAAAAAATAATTTCAGCAGCATTGATTTCAACGGCGATAATATCAATCGTCCTCATGATGTTTTATGGAATGTTGATGGCTATCTTCAAAAAAAAGGAGGAATTCCGCTTCCTTCTGAGAAAAGAAAACTGGTTGTCATCGGTGGAGGAATGTCGGGACTTATCAGTGCCTACAAATTACAAAATCTCGATCCGCTCATTCTCGAACAAGACGTTTATTTTGGTGGAAATTCCAAAGGCGAAGATTATGAGCAATCTATTTTTTCAATTGGAGCGGCCTATATAACTATTCCAGATAAGAATTCAGGAATTGAGTTGATGCTCAAAGATCTTGGTCTTTTTAATGAATTGAAAAAAGAAGAAGATGAAGACGTGAAGGTAAGTTTTCAAAGTAAATTGATGAAAGATTTCTGGCTTGGAGCGAGTGATCCAACTCATGCCGAGGACTTCATCAAGGTCGATAAAGAATTAAGAAGAATTTATGAAAATGCTTTTCCAGATATTCCCTGGAAACCGGATTCAGCAATCACTGAATCGGAATTTAACCGATTGGACTCAATGAGTTTTGAAAAATGGTTAACAGCAACATTCGGAGTAGTTCATCCTCATATCATGGAGTACTTTCAACTTTATTGTTGGTCTTCTTTTAATGCCTCGATAGATGAGCTCTCAGCAGCTCAAGCTCTGAACTTCGTGGCTTCAGAAGTTGATGGCGTGCTCGCACTCCCAGGCGGAAATGCGGCCATCACTCAACGCCTTTTTGAAAGATTGCTTGCATCCACTTCAAAAAATTCATTGCGGGCCGGCGCCATGGTTCTAAGAGTTGAAGCAAAATCTGAAAATGAAGTTTGGATTACCTACGAAGATGCAGCTGGATTAATAAAAACAATCTCTGCTGATTTTTGTATCGTGGCTTCACCGAAATTTGTTGCCAAATTTATCGTCAAAGGAATTCCTGAGAATCAAACTGCAATCATTGATCAGATGAACTACCGTGGATACCTGGTTTGTAATGCTATTTATAAGGGAGCGTTTGAATCTCCAGCTTATGATGTGTATTGCATGGAAGGATCAATGCCTACTTCTCCATCGGCCATGAAACCGCCAAAACGTGCCTTTAGCGATGTGTGTTTGGGGTCGTGGGCCGTTGATGACAAAACTAATTATGGTGTGCTCACTGTTTATAAAGCTCTCCCATACGATGGGGCCAGACAGTTTTTATTCAATCCAGGAGCGCATGACAAACATAAAAATTTAATACTCGCAGAGCTTTCTAATTTTGCCAAAACTTGCGGGATTGATCATTCGAAATTAAAAGGTGTACGTATGACCAGATGGGGACATTCTATACCTGTTGCCGGAACTGGCATGATCTCCAGTGGAAAACTCGCATTGATGAGTAAACCGATTATGAATTCAATCTTTTTTGCCAATCAAGATAATTGGGCCAATCCTGCTTTTGAATGTGCTTATGAAGTTGCCGACACTGCATCCGAGTTGATTAGAAAAATAATTTAGTTAGTTTATTTTTTACTCACTGACTGTTTAAAGAGTATTTCTTTCATAATGGAACGCTTACTAGTAGATTAAAGGCAAAATAAAAAAGAAAAGCAGGTTAGTGCTTTGGAAAAATAAAAATGAAAACCACTAGTGCTTCTTAAGGAATTTAGCTGGTATGGGGAAAATTATTAGCAACTTTTCAAGTTGTAACTTTTTCTATTTAATAAAAAAACGTATCACCGCTCTGGATGGCCATAATCGCTTTGGAAAGCGGGATGTAGATCTCGGTGGTGAGGATTGGGTTAGGGTAACGACTGGAATATGAGGATGATTTTATTTGGGTAATCCATTCAATGCTTCCCCTGAATTCTTGACGAACAGAGGTATGTTAACCCTAATTAATCTTAGGTCAAAACTTTTTTAATCGACATTTTTAATTGCTCCAAAGACCCAAGGCCCTTGTTCTCCATTGAATAGATGAAACAGATTTTATCTTGAAAAGGCTTTATCTCGCTATTATAAATCTTCGTCAAATCAGAATAATAATTTTTCACTACTTTTTCTGGTAAAATTCCTACACCTGTACCTTCATAGACAAACTTTGCAATCAGTTCCAGATTAGATACGGCGTATTGGTTAGGGAATTGTATTCCTTTTTTTTCAAGCTGGCGTAAAATAGAGTGGGTTTGGTGAAGTTGGGGATCAAAAAAAAGTTTATCTGGATTTGAGAGTTTTTTATGACTCCAGAGTGTAACTCTGTCTTGATCGATTTGATTGATTACTAAATTGCTATGAGGATAGGGATTAATGACTATTCCACAATCCACTTTTCCGTCTTGAATCCAATCGCTCACTTCTCGGGATAGGCCGAAACGAAAATTGAGTTTAATGTTTTTTAATTCCTTCATTATTTGAGGAAGGCTGTATGAAGCTACAGAGGGGTGAATTCCCAATGTTAAGGTTTGATGAGATTGGGTTCGGCCTGTTTTAAAAAATTCAGAAACTCCTTCAAGTTCAGCACATATTTTTTGACCTTTAAGAAGAAGATATTCCCCTGATTTAGTGAGAATTAGCCCGTCTTTTCTACGCAGAAATAGTTCTTCTCCAACCTCGAGCTCAAGCCGTTTTATACAATGACTTAGCGCCGGCTGGGACAAGCCTAGCTCTTTCGCTGCCTTGGTCAAGTGAAGCATCCTGGCAGTGGTGAGAAATGAATTGAGATCGCTGGAATTTATCATTCATAAATTGAATCATGAGTATTAATTTAATTCAATATATTTATCAATGTATTATCGTTATAAAAAGTTACCAAGGGGGATCTATGAAAAAACTATTAATACTTGCACTTTTCTCTACGAATTTATTGGCCGCTGAACGAGTTTTAATTTCAGATAGTAAAGTGACTGATGTTGAATTAAACAGAACAAGTGTTCGCTGTTCACGATTTGGATATGGTGTTTCTGAATTAAAAATTGCGATCAAAGGTCTTGATGGATGGACTATTTTTGATCATTCAAATATCAATGCAGGTGACTTAGCAAAAGATCCGTGCATGACTGCGGGAGCATGTGAGAGATTTGTTGATAAAAAAATGAGTGTTGATGATATTCTTTCGGGCGGTGAAAGAACTGAACAGATCACTGTTAATCGCCAAATAGTTGAACTGAAAGAAGTGACTAAAAATGAGAGTGGTATTGAAGTATGTTCACGTCATATTGAAGAAAGGCTTCAAACAAGTGTGAATCGCGGCGATGCAAATGGAAAAATTCAATT
>JAQTTZ010000117.1:9464-10600 GCA_028710485.1 Bacteriovorax sp.
AACCCAAAAAAGGCCATCGCTTTTTAGGCGATGGCCGTTATCAATTGGAATTAATCATGGTGTTTCTTAATTATTTTTTAAATTGCTTAACTTTTGCGTAGTAATAATCATCTAAGTCACCAGTAAAAATTTGGTGAAGAGTGTTATGGCCATTTTTGATCCATTCAGCTCTTGCTGCTTCTACGTTAGCACCTTCATATTTCACTCGATACAAGGCGACCACCAGGCCTGTGCGGTCTGCACCATGCTCACAGTGAATGAATACTGGTTGATTACTTTGTTTGTGCATAAAGGTCAAAACTTCATCAATTGTGCGGTCTTCATCATTAGTTATTGGTTCGAGAGAATTTAATGGTGCGCTCAGAAATCCTAACCCAAGTGAAAGAGCAGTAGCATTTTCTTGGGCGATATTTTCAGCTGTTTCTCCTGGCTCTGCCCATGGAATGATGATACCGACATCACTATTTAAATCTCCACCTTGAAGATTGATAATATTTTTTATTTTGAGAGATTTCAAGTATTGGACGGCCTCAACTGAAGTTAATCTTGCACCTCTATAAACACCATTATTTACTTTTAAAAAATTAACAATAAGATTCGAATCGGCGAATGTTTGTGTTGAAAAAGAAACTAAGACGAAGGCCAAGACTGATAATGTTTTTCTCATAGTTGTCTCCTGAGTATTTTAAAAAAAGATAACATGACTGGACACCGTAGGGCGAAAGTCTGAAAAAATTACCTAGGGGCCCAACTTAACTGTAATAAATATTAACAGATTCGCCGAAGGCTTTTCATTGTTGGGACCCGTATGTTTTTTTATAAAATTTTAATTTCACCAGAAAGTTCGCCATTACTACTTCTTAAAACCTGAATTTTTATTGAACGTTTAACTTGGATGGTATTGTCGTTTTGATCAAAAGTATCTTGTGTATAATTAATCACGATTAAATCTTTGTCTAAAAATGTAATTCTCTTCACTTCATACATCATTTCACCCAATTCAAAAATTCTATTTTCTTCCATTGGGTTACCAGTGCTAAGCACGAGCACCATGCGAGTGGGATTCATTCCGTCGCCCCCAAGGAGTTCGACTACTTTTGCTTCTAGTTCAGATGTGGTTGAATATGTTTGATGGA
>JAQTTZ010000227.1 GCA_028710485.1 Bacteriovorax sp.
ATGTCCTTAAATGACTTCTCATAAAGATATTCTGAGAGTTTTGAACGCCCTCCGCCTACGTCAATTATTTTTGCTGTTTTAGGAAGATTCAACGATAAAACAGTTTCAAATGAGCGTTTTGGTGCTTCTTGATACCAACTGACCCCATCCTCTGATTTTGATTCATAAACATCATCCCAAAACTTTGAATCCATTTTAGATTTAGTTTCTTTTTCCTGCCCTTTCATCACCTTCATCACTCCTTTCATATCTCCCATTTCCATCATAACATGATTTCATCATTTCAACCTGACAATCGCCCATTGTTTTATCTGATTGCAGACAACTAACCATTTTAGTGTACATCACTGTCATTAATTGGCGATTCTTTTTCGAGACTTTGTTTCAATAGCAAATGAAGATGTTGTGAAAAAAATTAGTGTTGTAATGGCCATTGGTATTTGAGTTTTCATGAAACTCCTTTTGCCTATGGGCATTCATTTTTTTATAATAAGATGTTATGCTTCTTTTCATCAAATTCCTGATTCGAGATTTCACCTCGTGCATAACGCTCTTTCAAGATATCAAGAGCTGATTTCTCTCTGTTTATATTTCCTCGGCGAATAAAGAGAGATACAGCACCGACGATAACAATGGTCACCAAAATCCATAACAATAACATACTCCATCCCATTCCTCCCCAACACATCGTAGGCATTCCAGAAGAATCGTTCATATTCAAAATCCTCCTTAGAAAGTAAGAACCTTATCGGCCCAGACTGTCCAATCAGTAAGTTGCTCCAGGGTACTTCGTCTTGTTCCTTCAGTGAGTTCACTTTCACTAATACCGCGAGCATCCATGCAAGTACCACAAACTCCTATTTCAGAATTATGCTTAGCAATTAACTTCAACATAAGTTCTGTATTATAATAACCTTGTGGGGTCTTTTGAGTTTTTTTCGCACAAGCAGCAGCATCACCAATAAGAAACAACTTAATTTCTTGATCTTCACGCTTGGCAAGGGCCCCGCCAAGCGAAGTCCATTGTAGCTTCGTTCAATTCCATAGGGGGCATCATTCAGAATAAAAAGTGTTTTCATTTCTTCCTCCGCGCTTTCCATAAAAACGTAGATCCAGGTTAGGTAGATGTCAACTCTGTATTCACTCTTCTAAAGTTGGTAGATTTGATACTTAAATTTTATTCGGATGAAAATTTTTGACTCTTTTAAAATAATTAATTAGACTAAAAAAGTTAGGGAGTAGTTGGTTGGCTTAAGCCAACATTTATATCGACATAATGGGCAAACAAACCCCGGTATAATTGCAAGATTCTAATCTTGTTGACGAGACTGACACTGGTAATTTAATTACCGTGTTGTCTCATTTCTAAAATGACCTCACGGTAAAAATGTGAGGTTAGTTTAATGAGTATTTTTTTTGATCCTTATTTTTCAAATATAATTCACACTAAAACAATTTTTTTTAACTTCATTTAATTATCTTTCAATCACTTTTGATTCAAAAGGGGAGTTCACTCATGTCATCAATTTATGAAATTATTGTTATTGGTTTTGTTTTAAGTGCCGATTCCTTTTCGGCTGCGGTAGCAATGGGACATAGGCCTTTTACTGAAAAAGACGCTTATCGTTTTGCCATTGCTTCTGGTGGAGCAGAGGCCTTAATGGCCCTAATTGGGGCCTTGGCAGGATCTTTGGTGATAAGTAAATTCTCTGCCATAGATCATTGGATTGGATTCATCTTGCTTGGAGGCGTTGCAATCCACATGGGCCATGAAGGCATAGTGGATTTAATGAGTAAAACGCTCAAAGAAGAGAAGCTAGATTTTCATAGTTTTAAAAGAGTTTTGTTAGTTTCATTCGCAACAAGCTTAGACGCCTTCGGGGTTGGAGTAGGTTTAGGTATTTCCAAGAAGCCTATCCTTCCATACATAACATCAATTGTAAAATATTAACCATCACCGGCCAGAGGAATATCACTCATCACCGGCCATTTGCGAATGCAAAAATCCTATCAGTTTTCTAACTCAAACCACTTTCAATTTCAATTGAAAGTTTCTTTTTCGGGGCTTGTTTTTTTCTGTAATTGTCATCTTTGACTTCTATGACATGAGCAGTTGAAACTAATCTGTCGATAATAGCTTCAGCCATTACCTGATCATCAAATAAATCCTTTAGTCCTGGAACTTTTATTTGAGTTGTAATTATAGTTGAACCTTTTTGATAACGATCTTCAATAATTTGATACAATAAAGTTGCCTCTTCATGTGTAAATTTTCTTAGTCCTAAATCATCTAAAATTAAAACCTCATACATTGAAAACTTTTTTAAAAAAGACAATACGTGTCCTGATCTTTCAGCCGCCTTGTACTGTTCAAATAAATAATTTACTGGAATAAATTTTGATTCTTTTCCGGTCATGCAGGCAGCATGGCCAATTGCTTGTGCTAAAAAGCTTTTTCCAACTCCTGTTGCTCCAACAAAAATTATATTCTCAAATCCTCTTAGAAAATTTAATGTTTGAAATTCTTTGATCATTATTTTGCTTATTCCTCTTTTCATGCCGACATCAAAGTCAGCAAGTAGAGCTGTATCTTTAAATGTAGCTTTCTTTCTTAACCTTTCTGATTTCGTATTCATTCGATGAAGTTGTTCATCTTCAATAAGAAGTTTTAATAACTCTTCATAACCAAGTCCTGCTTTCGCCCCCTCCA
>JAQTTZ010000228.1 GCA_028710485.1 Bacteriovorax sp.
ATTTAGAGGAATCATCTAAATATGATGCTGTCTTTACCATTGGTACCGATCTTAATACTGCTCCCTCAACTTCAATGGAAGAAGATGAATTAACTCCAACTCCAACCGAAGCCGAAGAAGAATAATTTTTCCAAAAAAAATAACCCCCGATCGAACATTTTGTAGACTCGCGTCTACAAAATTTATGTGTCCGATCAAGGGTTTGTTTTAATTTGATTTGATGTAGTAGAGAAGGTGATTATTTATTAAATTTGGTTTGCGATCAAGGATCATTGCAAGTTGGTCTTGGTGAAGAATTCTTCCGTCGATTTTTTTAGCCATCAATTGCAGGACTTCTGGTTTTACTTGAAACCAAGAATATGCGTCCAAGTCTTCCATTCTTGACTTTGAATGACAGCAGTTGGCATATTGCCATGACAGATTTTCAAATGAAAATCCAATTTCGGGAGCAAAATCAAGCATTATTGCCAAGGTCTCATCTTTTTTTCTATCCCCACCTTTGATCGCTTTCAACTTTGCAATCGATGTTTGAAATGGGGTCTGGTAATTTGGTCTGATTTTCTTCCCAAACAAGTCAATTTCCTCTGCCCCAGGTTCATTCGCCATTTTTACTAAAACATTATTCATAGTGTCACGAAAACAAACGATAAAACCACCTATATTAGTAATAATGTCATCCTGATCTATTACTTGTTCAGTCTTGGCTTTAATCCAAGCCTGTAACCACTCGTTTACACCATTTTTAACATGAAGTATTACTATGTCAAAAAAGGCGCTTGTTAAGGCCTGAAAGAAACCACCAAAGTTTTTTTCCTTCCAGAGTTTTTTATTTCCCTTACGATTGGAATCTTCTCCAAGATAAGTCTCCCAACTCGTAATTTCTGGAAGTTTTTTTATGTCTTCCTGTATTACTTCATTCAAATCATCTGGTAGCTCTTCTTTTCTAACATTAAGTCTCATCAAAACCATCCTTTCTCCTAATCATCAATTTGATGGATAGGAATCTGACCTGTTCAAAGATCAAATTTCTACCCATCAAAATCAAACTTTTAAAGTTCTCCTTAAATATTGAGCTTTTCCAATATTCAAGTTTTTAAATTTTATCAAAATCTAATAAATATTCAACTTATAGGACTAATTTAAACCAAAAAATACCCTCGATCGAAACACATTGTTGTAAGCTTAAAGCTCACACAAGTGTCTCGACCGAGGGGCCGTGCTAGTTGTTGTTAAATGTCGAGTTTGATAATACCCTTCCTGACGTAGGTCCAGAACTTGCCCACCCAGGCGTTTACGAACACATCCTGGTTGGCGCAAAGGGTGTCGATATCGAAGAACATCGAATTGATGATCTTCTTCGTCGACTTATCCCGCTCGAGCGGCATCAGATCGTGGAAAACGAACGTGTTTTCGGTCGGCGCGTAGAGCAGAAGTTTGGAATCGTGTTCAATTTCCACGTAGAATAACTGTAGGCCTTCGGTGTCGTTCGCCGTGTAGTTGTATGCGCTGTTGCAGTTCACTGGGATATCCATCATCTGTATGTTCTGGTAACTAAAGCGGTCCTTTTCCAGGTTCTCTTGGAAAGATTCCATCCTCGTGTCGTTGCGTGTGCCGCAGAAAAATCTGGGCAATTCCCACTGGGGTTGCCCGCCATTCCTTTGTTCCTGTGTCATACCCACATACACATGACCTTTGTATTGGAAAAAGACTCCCACGCCGTTGCCACCGCCAAAACGTTCATTGATCATGAATTGGTCATATAAGACATCCTGTCTAAGACCATATTCCACTGCAAGTCCAACAAAAAGATTGTAGGCATTTATATAGGAAATATCAGACATGTCAATGATCTGTCCATTTTTCAGCCTAACTTCTCCTTGCCAACCTTTTTTTTCTCCGTACATTATAGGGGCAATAACCCCATTTTTTACTCTGAACTCTGACACAATTACATTCACTCCTTCACAAATCTCATTCATCTTTGATGAACGGAAACCAACCCATTAATTAATGGGTTCATTTCCGCTCACCATATTCACAACTAGCTTTAAAAGTGCTATTTATCGGCAAAAACTAGCAATTAGTTTTTCCAATAATTGCAACTATTATACCCTATAATATTGATGTTTTCAAGATTTGCGATTAGGGGCTATTTTGAAGTACAATGGGCTACTATGAAACTTTTAATCACTGGTGGTTTAGGCTTTATTGGCTCAAATTTTATTAAGCATTGGTTTAAGAATCATCCCCAAGATTCTATTGTTAATTTAGATAAAATGACTTATGCTGCTAATCCTCGTAATCTTATTGAATTCGAAAATAATCCTAACTACAAATTTGTTAAAGGCGATATATTAGATCAAGAGTTAGTTGATAAGCTAGTTTCTGAAGTTGATCTTATTGTTCATTTTGCTGCTGAATCTCATGTTGATCGATCTATTGACGACCCTTCTCTTTTCGTAAAAACCAATGTTCTAGGTACTTATAACTTATTAATGGCTGCCAAAAAATATAACAAAAGATTTCATCATATTTCCACAGACGAAGTCTTTGGTACTATTGCTCTTGACGACCATACTTCCCAATTTTCAGAATCCACTCCTTACGATCCTTCTAGTCCTTATTCTGCCTCTAAAGCCGGATCTGATCATCTAGTCCAATCTTTTTACAAAACTTTTAAATTACCTATTACAATTA
>JAQTTZ010000118.1 GCA_028710485.1 Bacteriovorax sp.
GCATCCCAGTCTCCAACATTACTAAAGTTAATTTTAAAATCGTCTTGTACGCCTGGTTGTTGAGCTTCGACGGCAGAAAAGAAACCAACAAACGATCCGCCTAGACCTGAACCAGTATAGGCATTGATATTAAAATTTGGAGATACGCTTTTATTTTGAATGTATTCCGGGGGAGTATCAAGACCACAACGAATAGTAATATAGCCTGTATCAACTGAAGAGGAATTTAACCTCACTGACTGAGGAAATCCTTCTGAACTTGACCCGCATGCTTGAAAAAAGCTACCGCGATACTTAGTAGAGGATTCACAAAAATCACTCCGTACATTGGCATAATTGGAAGGTAATCCCAATTGCTTAATCGGGCTGGTGTAAATTAAGTATTGATCATTTTGAGGAAGACCATCAATTCTAAACTTTCCATTCAGCTCGCTGATGGAGGCCCCCATAACCTTCCCAGTCTTCACTGAAATTGCCTGGACATGGGCGCCAAAAACTAAGGCTAAACCTTTTCCCCCAACAATTGTCCCAGAAAGCACTCCTTTGGTCAGATCTCCGGTAGGATAAATAGAATAAAGACCGGCCTTATCGTCGTCTGCTATTTTATTCTGGCCTTGTGTTAGCGCGTAGAACATGGTCGAGCCTGCAACTTGTCCATGTCCTAACCCTAAAAAATGTCCTACTTCATGAGTAATAACATTTCCTAAATAATTGGCAGCAGTTGGATCTGTTGAAAAAAAATAATTATCGCTGATTAAAATATCTGCAGAGGCTATCTCTCCGTTCGTTTCATTAAAACCAACAAGTGTTATACCAACAACCCCGCTTCCATTAAAAATACTTGAATCTGATGAAAAATAAAGTTCATTAAGATCAGCTTGATCTTTTCCCAAAGTCGTATTTTTTCTAAGATTTATTTTAGATTGACCATTCCACTCATCTATTGAATTGCCGGCAATAGACTGAACGACTGGTTCTGATAGCCCCTGATCGTTTTGAGAATTAACAAAAATATCCACCGTCGAACTAGCACTTGACCAGTGAATAGGAATACCGGCCCTAGTTTGATTGCGAACATAAGAGTGAGCGAGTTGAGACCAGCTTAACAAAAGTGCGAAAAGAATATATTTTTTCAACTTATTCACTTTTATGTTTGCTATCAGTTTTTCCGAGTTTAAAAAAGATAAACGAGAAGAAAAAAACAAAAAACGCAATCGCACTCCAGAAGAAAATTGGAACGCCTTCATTGGTAATTGATTCTTCTTGCGCGGGCTCTCTTTCTAAATCATCAACGCTTTTTATGATAGGTCTTATTTCTGTGCCTGGCCCTGGGCTTGATGCTGACGTCGACGCGGTAACATGAGGGATAATTTTAGGAATCATCAGTGTAATTTTCCACTTACTTTTCATCAGCTCTATCATTTTCTCTTTTGATATTCTTCCGATTTTCGGATCCATTGGAAAAACTTCTGAAACATAATAAGGCTTACCTTCAAATTCTTGTATTTTAAATTTGCCCAAAGAGAAATTGCTTAAATAATTTTTCGAATCTATTTTTTTTAAAAGAAGAAATGATCTCTCGTTTTTATTAAACTGAGGAGCGCCATCGATCATGGAAGTGATTCCATCATACGTTCCCCCTGGCATAGACAGTTTTAATTTCTGATTATCAAGGTCATCATCAGAAAAATTATAAGACTCCAATACCTCAAAACTGTATTCCGTCATAATCAGGCCTGAAGCATTTTTAAATACTTTGGTATTTTCTAGCTTAACTTCCACTGCCGAAGTTGCTTCTTCGACCTGCTTATCAAATGGAAGTGGTAAAAACATAGTTGCAAAACAAACGTTTTGAATAACAACAAATAAAAGAGCAAAGGCAATTTTCTTCGACATTTCAAGGTCCCCCATCTCGGTACACTTCATATTTTATCGGTTTTCGAGAGGAGAGATTGATCTTTAAAATCAGAAAAAACTGTCCAAAAAATAGACACTTTCTTTTTTCTAAGGGCTCAGAATTAGAACTTTATTTGGTGTTGGGCGATTTTGTCGAAAAAAGAATTTTGATCAATTACTACCAACGTATTGCCACTGCCAGCTAATTGGTGCAAAAGCTCGGCGAGAGGTTCAAATTCATGATAGGACAAACCACTGGTAAGGTTCTCAAAAATGATCAAGGTGCTCTCAACTTTTTTATCCAACAGAGAGAGCAATTGGAGCCTTTGCCTTTCCCCGCCAGAGAGCGAGGTCAATGTTCTATCGAGTGAGAGATAATCCAACTTAAGTATTTTAAAATATTCCCAAATTCTTTTTCCCTTGGGGGTAAGTCTAATATGAGGAAGAATTTCACTTATCGGTTTACTAAATGCTTCATAAACTGTGATGTTTCCATCTGAGATATTAGCATAGTAAGGTTTTAATTTTTTACCCTGACAATCCTCACAGACAAATTCCACATCTTCCATAAAATGCATTTCGACTAATTTCACACCTCGCCCTTCACAAGTAGAGCACTGGCCTAGTTCAGAATTAGAAGAGAAATGTCCTTCTTTTAAATTCAATTTTTTTGACATTTCAAGGCCTGCAAAATATTTTCTAACGAAAACCCCTAGATCTGTAAAAGTTGCAACAGTAGAACGTGGGCTGACTTTATCTAGTCCGCTATTAATTAAAATAACATCCTTAAAATCTTCAATTCCTTTTAATTTTTTAAATTTATAGTCTTCAAAACTAAGTCTAGTCCCAAAAACTTTTTTATGGACTTCATTGGCAAGCAAATGCACTAAGAACGATGTTTTGCCTGTTCCAGACTCTCCATAGGCCCAATTGATCGCATTTTTTTGAATCAACAATTCTTTTTTGTGAAGATTTCTTATACTGGCATCGATAATTTCAATATAAGTTTTTTTATCTGTAGTTTTTAAAATCTTTTTGGGAAAAGTAATTTTCGGAGCCTGATATTTCCCTTGAGATAAAATCTTCCCACCGCGCTCTCCAGCCGCTGGCCCCATCTCTATTACTTCATCGGCCATCGCCTTTAAGTATTCCGAATGTTCGACCATTATAATTGTATTGCCTTGGTCTCTTAACAGCCGAAGATACTTAACCATTTTTTCTTGTGTAGTTTGAGTTAGCCCCAGGCTTGGTTCATCTAATACAAATAAAGATTGCGATCCTTCATAAGACAGATATTTCGAGAGTAGCAAACGTTGATATTCACTGGAGCTCATCGAGCGCACTTTTCTGGTATTTTGCAGGTGACCTAAGCCTAAATCGACGGCCACTGCATAAAGGCGCTCAAGCTTATTAAAAGTATTTCCCATTTTCTCATGGATAATAATTTTTTTCTGATCGCTCATTATCTCTCTAAGCGCGAAAAGCGAATTTTCAATATTCAGTTTTAAAAAGCTTTTGTAAGAAATAAGATTTTTAGAAAGAACAATGGAAAGATTTCCGACCTTTTCAGAAATGCGCGTTCCTTCGCAATCTTCACAGAGGATTTCACGCTGCATGCTGCGAACATAAATTCTAATATTTTTTTTATAACGAAGAGATCTCAAATATTCAAAATAAGCATTAAATCCTTCGTATTTACCCCCACCAAGATAGAGAAAAGTCCATTTACTCTCAGGTAATTCCTGAAATGGCTTATCGATATCTATCCCAACTTTTTTACACTCACGCAAAAAAGTCGTGAACATATGTTCAAATCGAGAAAATAATAAAAAGTTTATCGCGCCTCCACGAATACTCTTAGTTGGATCTTTAACCAATTTCTCACGATCATAAATCAAGCGCATTCCATGCCCTTCACACTTGGGACAAGCACCCAATGCATTCAAGGGAGAAAGACTTTCAATATGGCCTACTTTAGCTTCTAGCGCTTTTTTATCACAGTAAGGGCATTTCAATTCAAGACGATTATTAATATCGATATTTTTCATCATCCCAAAAACATGAAAACGTAAAAGTGCCCCTTCGGGAATAGCAAATTCCTTTAATTTATTATTCAATACGTTGAGATTTCTTCCCTTGACTCGAACCAATTCATACCAGGGATCTTCTTCGTTAAAAATTTGAACTGAAGTACCCATAGAGCGATTTGGGTTCATCTCATCTGAAATATATTTCTTATAATCTTCTCTTCCAATAAAAACATGGATGATATCTTCTGCATCGAAATTTTTATGAGCTTCAATTTTAGAAATTACATTGATTAAATTTGATACTTTTTGAAATGGTACATGGTGATCAGGACAAACAAAATTCCCTAATTCCATAAAGATTTTTTGTACTCTTTCATGCCCACCTAAAGCATCCAGTGCCACTGGCCTAGAGTTATTCACTGGATTATGTTGGGGCAGACCCCAGGCCGGAAGTACCGGATAGATACTATCGACTTCCACGGTATGTGGAATTTCCCAAAAGAATTTCATATCCGTAGGAAGTGAGTTGATAAATCTTCTCTTCGATTCTGTTAAAAGAGTATGAAAGGCCAGAGAGGATTTTCCTGAACCAGAAGGACCGGCTACGCAAGTAATTTTATTTATCCTAATATCTACATTAATATTTTTTAGATTATGAGTGCGCGCTCCGCGAATTTGAATTGAATGGAGATTTTTATTATCTTTTGCCATGAAGCCGATATTAGATCAGAGAATTGAAGTTGTCTTTGAGAGAGTTCATTGAAATAAGGCAAAAAAAAACCCACTTTACAGTGGGTTTTTTTATATAACGAAAATCTACAAGTATTATCTTTTTGAGAACTGGTATCTTTTTCTTGCACCAGAACGACCCGGTTTCTTTCTCTCAACTTCTCTTGGATCTCTAGTTAAGAATCCAGCAGCCTTAAGTTCTGGACGAAGTCCTGGTTGAACTTTAAGAAGCGCTCTAGCGATTCCAAGTCTGATTGCTCCAGCTTGTCCCGAAATTCCGCCACCATTAACATTGATAACGAAATCAAATTTCTCAGCAAGTTTAGTTAGGTTTAGAGGTTGATTAACAACATAAAGACTAGTTTCTTGTTTGAAGAAGTTTTTTACGTCTCTTTTGTTAACTGTAATCTTTCCAGATCCTGCAGCCATATAAATTCTAGCTACAGCAGTTTTTCTTCTGCCAACTGAGTGAGCGTCGTATGTTTTACCTTTAACAGCCATATGCTTAGTCCTTTTAGATTATTTTAATTTGTATTCAGCTGGGTTTTGAGCTGCATGGTCATGAGTTGCACCAGCAAAAACTTTAAGCTTAGTTAATTGTTTTCTTCCAAGAGTATTTTTTGGAAGCATACCTTTTACAGCCTCAAGAACGATAAGTTCTGGGTGCTTTTCAAGTTGTTCTTTTGCAGATCTTTTCTTGATCCCACCAGTAAAATTAGTGTGCCAAAAATAATCCTTATCTTCCCACTTGTTTCCTGTGAATTTAACCTTGTCAGCGTTGATAACGACAACATAATCACCAGAATCAGTATTGTAAGTAAATTTTGGATTTAGTTTACCTCTGAGAATGTCTGCGATTTGAGTCGCAAGTCTTCCCACTACTTGGTCTTGTGCATCGACAACAAACCATTTTTTGTCAGCTTCAGCTGGCTTTAGAACGAACGATTTCTGAGTATACATACGCTTTCCCTTAAAGTGATCCCTTCAAAATAATTTCCGAGTCGAAAATCACGAAGTATTAATTCAAATATAAAATGCAGAAAAATGCAAGTGTTGTCCCTTATACGAAGAAATAAGGCCCCTCGTCAAGCACTTCTTCAAAGAATCCCAGAAAATAGGGCCTAAAAGAAGCCAATCGACAGATGAAAGCGACCCACTGAGTCAACTTTACTGTCAGGATAAGTCTTGCGTTGAAGCTTAATACCGTAATCAAAATCCAGTGATCCTACTGGTGTTAGGAACTTTAATCCGGCCCCAACCGAGGTTCTGAGATCAAAGGGCTTGAATTCATCGACAGAAACTCGTCCAGCATCAAAGAAAACTCCAATCTGAATGGTGTCTGTGATGTTATAGCGAGGTTCAAACTTAAAGGCAGTAAAGTACGCCTCTTTTTGAACCACGACATCTCCAATCGGCTGTCCTGACCTCAGGCGATTAATTTCGCTTTCATCAAATCCGCGAATCTCATCATAACCATCAAGGCGGAAAACTTTAATACTTGGGATATAGCCATGAGTCCTTGGAACGTTATTACTATTTAAAAGTACCTTTCCAGCAGGGTCTTTTAAGATATCCGTAGAGAAGTTTTTTTCGTACCCCATGGCCAACGAGAAGGCTAAGGTGAAATTTCCTAAAGGGTAATAAAATTTATTGCGGCTAATAACTTTAATATAGTTCACTTCTAGGTCGTCATTTTTCATCGATCCAAAATAATTATTGGCCCATTCCGATGAAAGGTTAAGGTAGTAGCCATCTCTAGGGTTAATAGGATCATTGCGTTTATCGTACGTAACAGAAGGGGTAATACCTCCGATTTTAAAATTATCGTTATCTTTCAGAAGGGTTGCATCGAATTGGTTAATGCGCTCAAACTGGTACTTTACCGAGGTTGATAAATTCTTGGTGATGCTTTTTGAAAGCTGTGGTGAAATGCGAAAGATGTCAGCATCAAATCCATAAAAGCGTTTGCGCTGAAATGAAGAAGCTAATTCCAACTCAACCTGAGTTTTAATAAAGCTGTGTAGTAAATAAGGCTCAATATAGGAGATCTTGCCGAGATACTCTAATAATTTTTTGTCTTCTTTTTTTCGTGCATCCGTAAAGCCATCTAGATTAAATCTCTGATTGGCCTGCACCTTCACTGAAGCGGAACGATTCATTCCCATGAAGTTGTTATAGGTTACCCCTGTAGAGAGTTTAGCCCCTAAGTCAGTACGGTATCCCGGAGCTACTTCAAATAGACCGAAATCTTTTTCTTTTACTTGAATAACCAGATTGGTTTTAGCACAAGATTTATCATCGCCTTCATACATCATATAGGGAGAAATGCGGAGTGAAGAAAAAAGACCAAGGTTTGATAGTTTTTGTCTTACCATTTCCAGTTTCGCGGGTGTGATCAGCTCCCCCTTCCTCATATTAATTTCACGAAAAATAACATCGGGAAGAGTTTTAATATTACCATTAACAATGACTTCATTATAACAGATTTGTCGATCGAGAATAATGTCGGGCTGAAGTTCGACAAAAGAGTAGGTCTTATCGTAAACCAACAAACTCTCTCCATTGAGGTTGGCGATGCTGGCAAAATAATAACCATCATCTTGAAAATAAGCGATGGTCTTTTTCAAATCTGCCTCTAGCTCAACCACATTTAAGGGTTGACCGTCTTTGTTTGTTAATACTTTTTTTACAACTTCCTGAAGATCAGGAGCAATCCGATTGAGAGTAATTTTTTTAAGTACAACTTGTTGCTTTTCAGCTATCCCAAATTCGATGCTCAAGGTTTCATCATCATCGTTCGTCACTACACGAGGTTTAGAAACTTCGACAAAAACATATCCCTTTGAAAGATATTCTTTTTTTATTATATCCGCGTAATTTTCAAAAAATGCTTTATCGTAATATCCTGCAAGGGCAAGTGGTGTGGCATTTTTTTTAAAAAGATTATTGAGATCTTCTCCTTTGATGGCAATATTCCCACGATAGAGAATATTGGAAACTTTAAGCTTTTCCCCTTCATCAATTTCAAAGAAATAATTTTTTACAACAATGCCATCGAGATCCCGACCTTCGTTTTGATAGCTTTTAACATTGGTATTATAAAAGCCCGCTCCTTCATAAACATCATTGATAAAGTTACCGAGGGCGCCCCTATCCGTTTTTCCGAAGTCATTTCTAATTTTATCAATCAGTTTTCTACGAAGCTCTTGGTGGGAGAAAATTTTATTTCCTAGGAATTGAAAATTTGTTCGCTCGTTGGCCTGAATTAAAATTTTCACAATGACATCTGACTCTGTGCCAGTCATTTCGGTTTTAACTGAAGAGGAAAAATAACCATTACTGAAAAGCTCTTTTATAATTTGATCAATTTTTATTTTAAAGTTAAGAATATCCCACGGTTTTCCAGCCAGCTCTTCAAAATAAGGTCTAAAGCGCAGCTTCATCTCGGGAGTAGTTACCCATTCGATATCTTTTAGTTTGGCATTTTTAGATGGTAGCAATTCAGAGTGAGCCGCAAAACTTAAACTCAAAAAAATGAATAATGCCAGCAACAGTCTAATCAAAATGACCTTCTGTATTTTAAATCTGCACCTACCGAATTAGGTGTATTGGTATTTTCATCTTCTGCGGGCTTAACTTCGTAAACTCCTTCTATTGAGAAATTTTTATTGATATTAAAATTTACATTCATTTCTTGTGTTTGCTCTATAGATCCACCGACAGTACTTGATACTGAGACATCAATGAGTTTACTTACTTGCTTATGGAGTTTAATTTTGGTTCCAGTTTTAAGTTTACTGGTTGCTCCCTCATTGATTGCCGACTTGCCGGAAACAAGTGAAGTTTCATCTTCTTTAAATTCAGGGAGAACACTTAGATTTAACCCAAGAGTGGAATTCAAGTCTTCATTTATTTTTAACTGATCAACCAAAAGAGTACCGATTCCTACGGTGGTGACAGATTTTCGATCACTAGCTTCCAAGTTTTTGGACATATCAGAAGTAACTCCAAGAGTGAGCAGTGACACTAAGTCTTCTTGGGCCAAGGGCGGTTCAGAAGAAAGATTGATATTTGATTTTTCGATAGAGCCAGATATATCAAGCTTAACATCGTAGTCATTAATTTTAGTTAGCCCAATAAATTTTAAATCCGAAACTCTGGACTTCCCATGATCCCGAATTTCTACGTAGCCTTGATTTAAAAGAAAGTCGTGTCCTTTAAATTTAAACTTACTAACGGTAGGTATAACTTCAACGCGAGCGTTAATCTCGGGATCCAAAATATCACCAGTTAATTGCCCGCTGCCCTTGGCATAAACCTCAGCTAAATTATTTTTTAACAGTATAGGATTTACGGTATCAAAAGATACATTTAAATTAATATATCCTTTTTTCTCTGCTGCACTTTTTTGAGGCAAGTATTTTTTGAAGACATCCAGGTTAACCTTGTTTTCTTTTGTAAAATCACTTGGATCATCTAAAAACTCTCCGTACAACAACGTTACTTTTCCATTTAGCTTATAGGGCAAGTCAGTTCCCGTAATCGTTCCACTGCTACTTGCCAGGAGACTTGATCGTTTAAAAAGAGATATAGTTGATCGATCAATTCTGTAATCAATATTTACTTGTGGATATAGGTCATCAAAAATAAAGGTACCTGAGGCCTTAAATTCACCTTCTCCATAATTTCCGGTGAAGCGAGAAATTTCAAAGACATCACCTTTTTTAATAATTCCATACTCTAAATCAGTGATGGCCCCTGGAAGATTTTTAATTTTCAAAGAGTTCTTGATCCCTTTGAGTTCAAATTTAGTAACTGTTACTTTTTTATCGATGATAAATTGACTAGCTCCTTTCATCACGCCAACAGCTCTATCAACAGAACTGGTTGCAAACTCCAAAAGACTTGCTTTTATTGAAAAGTTTTGGTCAAAAACAATCGCACCACTTGGAAGATTTTTTGCCTTACTGATAAAAAAATCTTCATTATCAGTAAAGCGCAAATCCCAGTTTTTCACCACGCCATTATCTATCGCTACAATTTCATGCTTAGGATCTACGTTTAAATTTACATCACCCTTTTTGAGATTAAACTGAGAAAAATTTAAAAAGAATTTACTAACGACAAGTGTGTCCATATTAAATTGTGAATTTAGCTGAGCTTTAATTTTGCCTGAAATGTTTTTTTCAGACATATTATGTCCAGCAAAAATACCTAGCATTTCTCGCATATCCGTTGTGTCAACACTCGACTTGACTGAAACTTGGCGCGACTTAAAATTAATCAAAGAATCAAGTTTTATTTTCCCGGAAAGTAGATTGGCATTCACAACCACATCGTCTGCATTCAAGTAAATAATGGCACTCGAAGGAGAAGCGGGAATATTGGCAATAAATGGATTATTAACCTTTGTTTTAAAACGTGAAGAAAAATTTTCCTTTGTTCCATTACCATCAAAGTCTACAACCAGGTCTCCATCGTATTCCATTTTGAGTTTTTGATAAAAATTAAAATCACTAAGTCTCAGGCCTTGCATACTTCCATCAAGCTCGGTGTAATTATTGGCAAGATTTATAGTTACACCAGCATTGATTTCACCACGAGATTTATAAATTTTAATATCTTTGAAAGTGAGAAGATTATTTTGTAGACTAAAATCAAGAGAGAGTCGGTCAGCCTCTTCATTAAAAACTTTTAAATCTGTTCCCAAAATCTTACCATCGATCTTTAAACTTTCGACACTATATCCTCCACGCACTCGATAGACAGTAGAGAAGTTAAACTCGGGCACAACTGGAAGTTTGATATTTTTAAAAACAAGATTATACATTTTTCGAGCATCACTAAAGTT
>JAQTTZ010000229.1 GCA_028710485.1 Bacteriovorax sp.
CCAAGTAGGACTGAGGAAGATAATTCCAAATTCTAAAATTCGATTCAAAATTTAAACCGTTTTGTCTTACGAAAGTGTGTCCTGAAGACCAAAGGCGATCACCATCAAGAACAATTGCTTTCGGAAGGCCTGTCGTTCCACTCGTATAGAGGTAAAGTTTTGATCCTCCAGAGCATTTTGTTATTTTTTTATCAGTTGGTAAAAAAGCAAACTCACCGTTATTGTGAATTTCAGTTAAATTCACATTCGCCTTTTTTAATCCTTCCTTAACTGGCGTTGGAAGAATATTTCCCATGATCACGCGAGTTGGACGAATAAGTTTTGCCCAATTTTCAGCTTCAACAGAAGAGGTATCACAGGCCAGAGGAGCAAACCCATAACCGCCACGCAAACAAGCGATAAAAAGAGCAAGCATCTCTACTGAGTTTGGCATCAATGCACCAATGCGTTCTCCACGTTTTATTCCAAGCTCTTCAAACCAAGCGAGGTGTTTAAACACAAGCTCGTTAAGCTGTTCATAATTTAAATTTTTCTGACCATCCACAACAGGAATGAACGCTGTTCGCTCTCCATAGATTGTCACGATGGCATCAAAATCCTGATTAAAATTTCGGATCTGTTGGTTCATATAAATCCTATAGACAAGGTTTTCCGGCATTTAATATTTGTAAATCATCAATCCAAAGACTGGCATCTTTCATGATAAAATCTACATGAAAGGGAACATCATTCAAACCACCAACAGTTATGTTAGAGCCAAAACCAAAGTGAACACACCCAAGGGCCCCTTCATCTGTCAGCATATTTCCTGTTAATTTTGCAAGCGGATTAAGGCCAATTCCGCATTCTGCCAAAACGTAGGCTTTAGGATCGTTAATTCGAGAAAAAAGATTGTTTACTTTTGCGACATAGTCTTCGCGAGCACTTCGAACTTCTACAATCCGGCCACCTGAAATTTTAAGCTCAATTGGTGTTTCCAAAAGTCCAATCTCGTCACAAGCAACGGAGCCATCAATTATCGCAATACCTTCTGAAAGATATTCAACAGGTGAAACATTCGATTCAATATCTGGAGGAGAACCTAAAGAATAATTTTCATTAACAAAACCGGGACAGCAATTTCCCTCACGCCCAATTATTCCCAAGCGTACATCTGTTCCTGCAGCAGTTTTCACATGTACAGTTGAGCCGGCCGTGAATGCGTCACTAATTGCGCGAGTTAAGTTGAATTGTCCATGATAGTTCGCTTGTATACATGGATCCAAAAGTAACTCGTGAGAATATCCAGGCAAGCTCAAATAGCGTCCGCCTAAAGCACATAACTTTTGGCGTGCTTTAGTATGCGCCAGAGACATTTTTGTAAATCCCATGACCAAATTAGCCCCTTCCATTCTCTTCGCAACTTCAGGAGTTGGCTCTTTGCCGTGTCTGTCTGCAACTTCAATTTCTAGAATTTCAAGTTTTACTCCCAGGCTTTGGGCAGCTTCAAGAAATTTTCCAGTTAAATCTTTTGTTGTCGCATCAAAGAGCAATAAACAGCTTTCTTCTGCCTTTAAATTGCCGCAATGGCTCAATAAATGCTTAACTGCTATCAATTCTTTGTTATGATCTACCATTTTGGTTTTTGCCTTATTTTGATTGCTTTAACGATGCCAATAATAAATTGTAATACTTTCATAGGCAAGACATTGATGAAATGTAATAATAAAAGCAAACAAACTTGCACAATGAATCAAGAGTCCCCCTTCAAATAAATGGATATAATTAAGCCAAAAAAAATTCTGTTTTTCACTGAAAACTACGAAAGAGGTGGAGGAAACCGCTATCTTTACGACCTAGCTTGTATGGCCAATAAAAACAATAACGAGATAGTTGTTTATTCAAATTGTTTCGGAATAGAGCCCGTCGAAATTGGATGGTTCAATGAACTTGGAATTCCCTGTAAAGAAATTGCGATTTTAAGCTGGGGTGAATTGAGGGCAAAGTACAATCTAAGAAATAATTTTTTGAAAAAACTTATTTGCAGGATTATTTTTCTGCCATCATCTGTAATCATCCGCTTGTATCAACTTATTCTTTTTTTGCGCTTATTAAAATCCGAAAAGCCCGACTTGATAGTTGGTGCCAATGGCGGCTACCCTGCAGGTGGAACCGTGAATCGTTTTATCCTCGCGGGAGCATTACTAAAACTCCGTTGCTATTATTCCGTGGTAAACGTTCCATCATTAAATTTCTGGGATAAGATCAGAATGGCTTTTTGGGATCAAATTATTCCAAAAGTCTCTGAGAAAATCATTGTCGATTCAAAAGAAATAAAAAAACAATTGAATCAACATCGTTTCCATGAAAATCAAATTACGATTCTATATAATGGATTGAAAGACAATCTCCCTTACGCTCCAAGAATAAACAAAAAAGTAAAAATTTTATTTTTTGCGCGCATGGAAGAAATTAAAGGCATCGAATACCTGATCGAATCAATAAAAGAATTAAACAAAGACTTGCATGACAAGATCGAATTTCATTTCTATGGGGATGGAACACTTGCTGGATCTATTAAAAAACTTGCTTCCGCTTTTAATGACAATGTTTTCTTTTATGGTTTTTATGAAGGAAATTTTCAAAATATTTTTTCCGCATCAGACATCTATGTCCTCCCTTCGCTCATGGAGGGCTTA
>JAQTTZ010000119.1 GCA_028710485.1 Bacteriovorax sp.
TTTTATCGCTAAGCGGCCTGGCCGCTTAGTAAAAATGTGGACAAGAAGTAAGATACTCACGAAATTTAACGGTACTTCTTTTTAAATCAATAAGAAGAACTTTTTCGGTGCAATGATTATTATAAGTTTGGACATTTTTAAAATAGTGAATTCCATTGAGTCCATCGTTTAAAGAATCGATATCTTCACCATGAGCTTTTTCTATCTTTAGAGTCCTAAAATTCATATTAGTATCTCTATAGGTAATAGTTAAATTGCAATTCTTACGATCAAGTGAATCATCTTCCTCAGTGGAAAAATCAATTAAATTGGCAGCATTGATTTCTAATACGTTTTTTACAATAGGCAATGGAGAAATCACTGAAAGTTTTTTTACAACTTGGTTTACCAAATACCCAGTAATCTGATTAGAAATTGAATAATTTGAGTCCGCGCCGTTTGGAATTTCGATATTGGCCAGACCTGCAAACTCATGGTGCACAAGAATATATTGATCAGACTCGCTTATTGACTGGAATTTGTTGTAGTCACAAGTAATTTGACTTTCATTTGCATCGAACCTGCATACTTTTGCTGTTCCTTTAATTCTCACTGGATAGCCTTGATCTCCTACACTTACACATTTTATTTTTGCTTGCTTAATTTGATTAAGCATCGCACGGGAATATGAAGCAGTTGTCATATTTGCTGGAAGTTTAAGACCGCTTGGTCCACCTTTTTTTATCCATTCGCTTAAATCATCTCGAACAATTTTAATTCTATCCTCGCAAAGATCACCTCCACCAACACCTTCGCTTCCGCGAATTTGTGCGTGAGCAAAAGACATAATAAAAAGCAAACTGATCATAGTAAATTTTTTCATAAATTCTCCTGAGTTTTTGAAATTGGATAAAGTTGAATTCCTAAATTATAAACACATGTTTGATCACCATCTTCTAAAAGAGCGCATAGATCACGGCGAAATTTCTGAATAAGGAATCGTGCCTTTTCGATATTTGCCCTATCAATCGCCATCGTCATGGAAGTAATATCTTTTTCTTCAGCAGAGCATTCATCAACAGCAATTAATGCTTTTGTGATAACTTGCTTCTGAAGCTCTTTATGTGCTCCACTTGAATTAACGTTTCCGTTATTAGTAATGAGCCTTGAAGATTTTATAAGTGAGCCGCCTTCTTCTAGTAAAAGTCCTAAGCGTTTTAGGCGCTCAGTTGCGCTCTTTGCTTCCTCGACAGTAATGGATAATTTTTTAGCAATCCATTTGGCATCAGCTTTAAAACCAGAAACGTAAGTTAATTCTAGAATTGCATAGTGATACCATTCCGAGATAACAGAAAAAGTATCAATATTTACTTGCATAAAATCATCATCTAATCCTGGCATTTTTTTTACCAGTCCGAACCTTTCTAGTTCTTTAGGAGAAGCAGATAGTTTTTCACAAATGGCCTGGATCATTTTTTTAGAAAGTTTTCTTTTTCCACTTAAAACTTGAGATAGAGATGAGGGATCTAAATCTAAGTTTTTAGCAAATGCACGAAGTGAGTAACGTGCATTTTTTTTACATCGTTCTGTAAAATTCTTTTGAAGCCATAAGCGAAACATTGTTCGTTCATCATCAATTAGGTTTTTATGAATTGTAACTATTTTGTTTTCCATAAACGTAACATAGCTGAGAACTATTTTTTCTCCTACTGTTTTTTGCCACAAAGTGTGGCAATGTGATGCCACGTGAATTTTTTACATGGTGTTCTCAGGCCAGTATTTCTTTTAGGGTTCTATTCTGCATGGATATTTTTTTTCGGAATTATTGTATTTTTAAACTTTGTCTATGGGGGATACACTTAAGCATATTATCGGACTATACCTTACATCTAAATTCAGATTGACAAAATATTCCCCCAATGGTGAACATACACTTTTTATTTTTTTATTTTAAATGGGGTAAAATTTATGCGATTAATTTCAAAATTAGGAAACACACTTATTTCTTTTATTTGTTGTCTACCGGGAGTGATGGCGATGGAAATTCCTTGTGATCAGTTGCCCAGACGAAATATTGAAGTGACAGAAAAAGTTTACCAGGTTCAACTTCTTAAATTGCATAAAAAAGGAATTGAGATTCCGGATACTGATTTTTCAGGTCCTGGAATTTGTTATTCGGTCGCAATGAGCGGCAAATATTCTGAAGAACAGGATTTCACTTATCAAGTTCTTGGAACCGGAGGAGGTTCTGGAAGGTTTGTCTATCTTGAAAAACAGGGACAGAAGCATGCGATGGTATTCCGGGCAAATTCGTATTCAAGTGACGAAGCGGTCTGCCAAATGAACATCCAAAGAGACATTAGTCTGGCCCAAGGGTGGATACAATCTTCAGAAGTAAATAAATATGATCCATCTATTCGCGCTTATAGCTTCAAAGAAGGTCCTTGGTCATACTCAGTTGAAAATCGTGAGATTCGAATGCTTGCTGATGGTAAAGGAGTCACTGTAAACATTGCCAATAATCTTGGACTTCAATATACGATTTGCTATTTTTCAAAGCATTGATAAAAAATTTAGGTCCGGAAAATAATGTGGCAGTTCACTGATTTCGGGCCTAGTCTAAAATTTCTGCGAAATTATACGTACAATCTCGGCAATTAGTTCCCATTTTTTTTGTCCTCAATAAATTATGTAAAATTATACCTAAGAGAGTTCGATAGAGAACAGGTATAAAACATTTAAAATATTAAAGGATATTTAGAATGAAAATTCTTTTAAGTATCATTGTCTTTTTCTCTCTTCAGTCCTCTCACGCCTACTTAGTTGATCATGTCAGGCAGGGAGATACCTCTGAATCAATTGCCAAAAGAAATATGCATCAGGTTTGGATAAAATATGGTGAGCATTATAAAGACTATGAAGAAGACATAAAAAAATGGAATCCTAAAATTACTGACTGGAAAAATCCACCTAATGATGAACTATTGTATGTCGATTTTCCCTATGATTATTATGTGTCGGGCTCAACATGGAATCCCAGTCTAGGTAAGTATGAAGAGCCAACTGAGTTCAACCAAAAACTTTCCTTGAACGCCTTCTATGCTTCTAGTTTTGGATCCTACGAAGAAAAAACAGCTGAACAAACTGTTAATTCAGACCAAAATTTTCCCATCACATTGGGACTTGGCTTTAGTACAACCAACGAGCAGAGAGAGCATTTTATTGTGGGAAGTGTTTACTGGGCCCAAGCTTCAAAAGCAAAGGTATCGGGAAATGCCGCCAGCTCAACTTCCGATTTATCAGTTCCCGGGGAACTTGGTTACAACCTTTATTATCAGTATTACATGAAGGAAAATTCATTGGGTATTTATTCTGGATATGACTATGAAAAATTAAATACCCTTAATACCAACGAAATTATCGCGGGTTCACCTCTGGTAAATATTGATAACAGGGTTCATTACGGGACTATCGGCCTTACTAAGAGTTTTTCGTTTTTTAATTTAAACATGAATCTTAAATCTTCTGTTTCAAAAACATTGACTTCAACTACTACGGGCACAAAGGCACTAACAGGATACAAGTACATTTTATATTATACAATTAAACCTGAAGGCCGATTTAGCTTCAATATGTTTTTAAAGCATCACGAATTAGAAGGGCCAACAAAACTATCAATAAACAGAATTGGCCTTAGTATTGGTATCTCTATTTTTTAGTGACTAATTCAAAAAAAGTTTTCTGCTCATTTCGATTGCACATGAACGAAAAGGGGAAGGGGGCGACCTGCTGAATTTCTGGGCCTGCACTCTAAGACAAAGGTATTAACAACAAATAATAGCTTCCAACCATTAGAAACAACAAGATTTCATCAAAACTACACCGGGAAATTTTTTCATTTTTCCTTTGGTCATTCGATCATGTAAAAAATTCACGTGGCAATAACTTGCCACACTTTGTGGCAAAAGTAATAGGAGAAAAAATAGTTCTCAGGTAATGTACGTATATAAAACGGAAACATAACCTGGGAGAAATTGTTATGAAAAAGGTATTTGCACTTTTCTTATTTGCTCTTTCTATGAACACTTTTGCTGGTAATAACGATTACTGTGCATCAACAGCGGGAGTTGCGGCCGTTGGAATTCACAAAATTAATACGAACGTAAAAAAAATTAATTATGAAAAAGATGTAACTGTAACTGGCTGGAGGAGTTCCTCTGACATGTTTACCGTCACAATTAACTCAAAAAACTATGTGGTCGCAACTGTCGCAATTGATGGTGACTGTAAAATTGTTTCAGTAACACCATTTGTAAGCGAGCTTTGATACTTTAGCGCTGTTTTATTTTATTAAATAACAAACAACAGTTCGAAACTATTATATTAAAAAAACGAGGATTATTATGAAACTACTAATTTCACTATTTTTTATGACAACTTTTGCTCATGCAAGCAATCCTGGCCAATTAGTTGATTTATCCAAGCCTTTTGTATTTAAAAGCAACGTGCTGGAAATTAATCATACTAATTTAGTTGATTATTCCACTGAGGAAGATGATTCACTCAATCGTAAGAATTGCAATTTAACTATTACCTATAGAGATACTAATATGAAATTTAGGAATCTAAAGATAGAAAAGGCTCATGGTGAAGATATTGATTCTTTAAACGATGGACTCAATGGAATTCATGCTTTTAAAAATGTCCAAACTTATAATAATCATTGCACCGAAAGAGTTCTTCTTATTGATTTAAAAAGAAGTACCGTTAAATTTCGTGAGTATCTTACTTCTTGTCCACATTTTAACTAAGCGGTCGGGCCGCTTAGCGATAAAAAAGCGATATTCATGAATGATGTCGTTACAAATCAAGGATTCAGATTAGTGCTATTTTATTTTATTAAATTACAAACAATAGTTCGAAACTATTATATTAAAAAAAACGAGGATTATTATGAAACTATTAATTTCACTATTTTTTATGACAACTTTTGCTCATGCAAGCGATCCTGGCAAATTAGTTGATTTATCCAAACCCTTTGTATTCAATAGCAACGTGCTGGAAATTAATTCTGCTAATTTAGTTGATTATACCACGGAGCAAGTTGGTTCTCTTGATCGTAAGAATTCTAATATAACTATTATCTATAAAGACACTAATATGAAATGGAGAAGTCTACAAATGGAAAAAGCTCATGGTGAAGATGTTGATTCTTTAAATGATGGACTCAATGGAATTCACTATTTTAAAAATGTCAAAACTTATAATAATGGTTGCACTGAAAAAGTACTTCTTATCGATTTTAAAGGGAATACCGTTAAATTTCGTGAGTACGTTGTTGGTTGCCCACATTTTTATTAACTGATTCAAAGCGCCTCAAAATACTAACAAGGAGATATAAGATGAGATTATTTATTACAGTTATTATGGCCTTTTATTTGGTCAGTTGCGGGACAACGCGAACAAAAGAACAACTCTCAGATTCTAAAAAGGTGGCGGCACTCAACGAAGTTTCTAGAGCAGTTGCTTCTAGTTTTGAATCGAGTGTTTATTGCTCTCAAGAGGTTAATCTCAAGGCCTTCCTCTTTCCCATACCTTTCGTAAAGACTATGAAGCTATTTGGTCCAGCTGTAGGCGAAGGAAAAACTATGGGGCAAGCACGAGTGGCACTTGCCAAAGATATTTCTAAATATATCGAAGAATGTAAAGAAGATGGTTATTATTCCGACATTCGTTCATGGTGTTCAAAATCTAAAATCGAATGCGTTGGAGATATCACTTCGAATCAAGATGAAGAATAGCTTATTGTTTCACTCTAAACCTTAGGTTGATTCTCAATTCTATGCCCTAAAATTTAAGAAAATTAATAATGGCCGACGATGTAAAAAATCGTCGGCCGTTTTTTTATCTATAACTGAAGTTCATAAGGGCATTGCGATTCAAAGATCTATAGGAAAAACCTTATTCTTTAAATTTGTCAGGATACTGTTTTATTATTCCGATCGTTAATTCATCAGAAAAAATAAGCATATGCTCGTGCCCTTTATCGTATGCCTCAATATCCTTATCCCAATTTTTCTTAAGTCTTGAAACAACTTCATCTGTGGTCAGGGAAAGATGCTTCGTGAACATTTCCTGCATGTCACTTTTTTTCCAATTTGCATTTGCACTACTTAGGAAAAAAGCAATATCGTCTCCATTTTTACTCCATTCCTCGCTGGCCTTTGCTAAAGCTTTGGTCTGATTTTTTTTGGCCGCTCCGACAACTTTTGTGGCAATCATAATATGCTCTTTTAAAAGTGAAGTTAATTTAGTGCCCGCCTCGTCTCCGTAAAAAGGTTTAATTGCATCTCCAATATCAACCTGGTTTTTTAAGAGCCTTTCAGCAATTTTAGATTTATCATTAAGATTTGCCAAATCACTAATAATATAATTTCGGGTATAGGTAATATGATCTTCCCATAATTTTCTCATGGTTATTCTCAACTCCATGGCCGAACGAGTAAGTGGCATTGTTTCTGTAATATCTGCAAAAGCGGTAGAAGCAGTTGTGATTGTGATTAAACCAAATAGGATAAAGAATAAAAATTTTTTTTTCATATGGACCTCCTTTATGTAAATATTGCAATTAGTTTGCCGAAAAAATCACAATCTTTGGGCCTGTTATAAAATATATATTCCAATTTAAAATATTTTTTTCCAGTATTTTTATTTTATAAAAATTAGTGTCATGTTTTATTTGGTTTAAAGGGAAGAAAATATTCCAGGATAATAACATGACAAAAACCTCCTTACTCAAGGCCACTTTATATCTTGGTGCGATTATATTACTGCTAATAACATCCATATCATTTAATTCATTAAATATTCTTACTTATAATAATGCAAAAACTATGCGTGTTGTTCAAGATAGATTTAAGCTTGATGCTATAGAATTGCAAATTAAAGAAGCAATAAAGAATAATCCAAAAGATCAAAGGTTTTCCCAAAGAAGAATCCAGAACATTGATGAGAGTCTGATTAGGTTTGAGCAACAGCTTAAGGCAGGAAAATTTCCAACTTCAGAAAATATTAAACAAAAATGGGATCAAGTAAAAAGTCAATTAGCTCCTGATACAAGTAAAATAATTAACGAATTAGAACAATTACATCGGGTCGTAAATACAAATATATTGGATGACTCTGCTAGGCGTATTGCAGTTAATGAAAGGGATGTCTCTCATTTGAAAATATTAAAAATCGCAAATGGTACTTTAATTATCATCCTTGTTTTCATCGCCATGTATCTTGATACTACCCAATGCAAACAAAAAGAAGAATTATTAAAGACGACGATTCAAGATTATGAAAAAAAAGAACTTGAATCATCAGTGCCAAAGTGAATCTAAATATATCGTTCCTTTTTTGTTAGGTGTTTATTTGCTAATTAAGGTTTTTACTTCAGGGTATAAAATGATTGATTTAATAACCATACCCAATAAGATAATAAACATAAAAAGGACAAATAAATTAAGTAACATCATAGGATTAAATACTTTTTTCATAGATCCTCCTTACTAAAAAAGTTCTTATTGAATAAAATGCAAAACATCGGCCACTTAAAATAACAATGGTATTCCCCTGTCTATGTTCATTGATATATTTACCGGCCATCGCCGCTTAAGGGCACAGGCCATTTTCGCCGAAAACCTACAAGCAAAATGCCATTTGATGACAGCTAATTGGGGCATCTAAGTAAAAGGCATGAGTATTTTTCTGCTTATTTCAGGCAATAAGTTCCCGTTTTTCTTGTTTCCGATTAATTATATAAAACAATATTAATTACGCCCGATAATGGAAGCTGAGAACTAAACTCCATTTGGAATTTCTTATGCTGTTAGTAAATGGCCCTGATCATAAATATTGGAAAGTTGTTTTATTTGCAATTTTCTCTTTATTATCGGGCTGTATTGCCAAAAATGACATTGTAGTCAATTTAAGAAATCCTAAAAAAGCTACAACAGCAATAGCAAACTTAAATGCTACCGTATCAAATGTTCAAATCGTTAATCACCAAATCATTATTACAGGCACAAACTTAAATGGCGTAAGCAATTTTAATATTAACGAAAATGGAAATACTACCAATCTTCAAATTGAATCTAAAACCAGCACTTCAATTGTTGCCAATACAATATCGAACGTAACCTTTGCGGCCGGGAAAGTTTTTGATTTCATTTTATCAAATGCCAGTGCCGCTTCAAGCTTCACTGTTAATTTTTCTCTTTGTGATTCAACATTGGGAGGAAAAGGATTTAATTGTTCGATCACTCCCAATGATAAAGAAGTTCTCTCTTACGATGCAGTTTCGGGAAAGTGGAAACCGAGAGCAGTTAACGGACTTTCTTATCAAGGAAAATGGGATGCAACCACGGCATTGCCTGCAATAGGTGCATTGACCGCGGGAGATTACTTTATCGTCAGCGTAGCAAATGCTCCCTACAGCGTTGGAGATTGGATTGTTCTTAATAACACCTTTGCATTTGATCGGATCGGTAATTCAATTGCCATAACAAATGTATTCGGTCGCACAGGCACCATAACGGCTTCGAAGGGCGATTACGTCCTGGCCAAAATGGGTGATGTTGATTTAACAACCACTCCACCAATTGCGGGCGATATTTTAAAATACGATGGAACCAATTGGGTTCCTGGAACCGTGAGTGCAGGAGGAGGAGGAACGGTAACAACTGTTTCGGGGACAGCACCAATTTCGGTAGCGACAGGCACCTCAACTCCTGTAGTCTCAATTGCTCAAGCAACCGGCGTTGCTAATGGATATTTATCCTCAGCAGATTGGAATACTTTTAATACTAAGCAAGCAGTTATTTCGGCAGGAACTACGACACAATACTATCGTGGCGACAAAACATTTCAAACATTAGATACCAGTGCAGTATCCGAAAATACCAATTTGTATTTCACCAACGCAAGAGCACTTGGTGTTCCTCTCTCCGGATTTAACAGTGCATTGGCAGGACAAATAGCTGCAACCGACACCATTCTTCAAGCATTTGGAAGAACCCAAAATCAAATCAATTCACTCACGACTGGTGGATCAAATTATTTAATAAAAAATGGACCTGACACTCTCTCGGGTGCAATATCCTTAACAAATGTGATCACAGCAAGTGGAGCTGGAGATATTATCGTCAACAGCATTCCGCTTGGAATGACCTCGGCAGTTAACAAAGCTTATGCCGACGGGAAACTTGATATGACGACCGGAGGAACAGTTGCTGGAGTAGTCTCACTTGATAGTAGTTTAAAAATTAAAAATGCTGGAGCAGGAACTTACGTAACAATAAACGGTGGAGCAGGAACAGCAAATTATTCTCTCGCAATGCCTTCAACTGCCGGAACATCAGGATATGTATTACAAACCGATGGTGCAGGAAATTTATCTTGGAATAATCCAAATTCAAGTATCACTGCAGCTTCAACCCTTACTACCGGATCAATTACAACTAATCTTCAAAGCGGAGTTGTTGTAAATCCTTATGGAGCAGCAGCAGGCAATACCGGTGAAATTCGTTTAAAGGAACTGGCCGCGAATGGAACAACTTATGTCGCACTCAAAGCACCTGATCTTTTAGCGGCAAGTGTAACTTATACGCTTCCTATCGCAGATGGAACTTCCGGACAAGTGTTAACCACCAATGCGGCGGGGACAATGTCGTGGACCACAGTTGCAACTGGTGGAACTACGCTAGTCGGTGATATCGGCGGAACGATTGGTGCTAATACAATCGGAGTTGGCAAAGTCACGTCAGCTCATATTCTAGATGGAACAATCCTCAATGCTGACATCAATGCAGCAGCAGCAATCGATTATTCAAAATTAAATGTGCCAGCGCTGGCGATTCCGCTGACGGCATTAAATGCAACGGGAACAAAAGATGCCACGAAATATTTAAAAGGGGATGACACCTGGGCAATATTTGCGAGTGATGTCTGGGCAACGGTTCTTACTGGATTATCGACAGCAACCAGTTCAGTAATCACAGCAGCGGATTCAGTGCTTATTTCATTTGGAAAATTGCAGGCGCAGATAACAACTCTGACAGCACTTGATTCAAATAAACTTTCAAAAAATACAGCAGATAGTATCACCGCGATAATAACAGTGAGTGGCGCAGGAGATATAATTCTGCCAACACCGGCCGGAATAACAAGCGCAGTTAATAAAACATATGTAGACACAGCGATAACGAATAATGGAGTTTGGAATAAGAGCGGAAGCACGGTTAATTATACTGCGGGGAATGTGGGGATTGGGACGACAACTCCTGGATTCCTACTCGATGTCAATGGAAACACAAGAGTCGGCGATTATCTAATAAATGATAATGAATCATACTTCGGCAAGGGAAGTATTCTCGTTTCAGGTGGGGCGGTTACAGATACCGGTGTTT
>JAQTTZ010000230.1 GCA_028710485.1 Bacteriovorax sp.
TCTCAAATGCGATGATTGCAGATTTTGCCTTGAAGGTAATGAATTTTTATTAAAAGTACATGTGTGAGTCTGATTAAGGCAAATCTTTATAAAGGTTTGCCTTTTTTGTTTTAAATAATCCTATAATGTTGACTTTTGGAAGGTTTTGAGCTATAATTGCCTTTGTTTACGGATAAATTTATCAAAAACGATGAATATTTGAAGTAGATAGAACTTTAATAAATTGTTCAGAAAATATTGTTGGGCTTAAAGTAATAGCTAATTTAGTTGTTAGTTTAAGCTCAACAATTGAGTAATAAATAAGGAAAGGAGGAAAAATAAATGTTTAGTCTGGTAAAAAACAGGGTGATGACTACTCGAGAATTGCTCTTTGCGGAAGTGAAACCAGATGATGATGTTTACGACAAGCTCTTTGGCAGCTGTTTTATTGCGGCAGCCGTGGAACAAGAAATTGTCGACAATCGAAAACGTTGGGGTTTGTATTTAGATGATGCTCCAATGGTTGTTTTTGGAGAACGGGAAAAAACAGATTTGGGGTTACACCCTGACACTCCGACAATAAAGCAAATGAGAGATTTGGGGTCTGTAGAAATTGGCCGAGAGAATATTCCATATGGAAATTTTTCTTTGGTTAGCGGTGGAGCTATTGTCTTTTATGATGGTAAGATTTTATGCCTGAAAAGAGATAAATATGCTATACAAGATCCTGGTATACTCACTACCCCTGCCGGCAGAATGTCGGAATGGCTATCGACTATGAGTTCTCTAGAGCTAGCGGAAGAAATGATTATTGTGTTGAAACACAACAAATCAGGAAAACTGCTGGTTTTGGCTGGCTATCGTGATGGTCATAACCAGTTGAATGAAAACGATATTTTGGTTAAGAAGATGAAACAAATTGCCAAAATGTCGGAATTTTATTCAGAGAGAGCGATGAGTGAAGCAAAAATTTTAGATAATCTCACAAGCATTAATGACATTATGACTATTAATTTGGATAAGTTTATATGTCAAAACATGCTCGACGAAAGAGCTGATCAAGTTTTTACGTTCGATGGTTATCGGATTAAAGATCAGTGTTCAGGTTATGTGTTTTTCGATGTGAAAAACAATACACTTGAGTATCGAGAAATTTTTGATTTTACTCTCCCTGGTTTTTCGCTTTACGCTATTATTCCAGGCGAATACTTTATGCCTAATCCTGAGCTTAAGGTTGTCAATGATACTCAAATTTTGAGTAAAGATGAGTTAGTGCTTGGTGTTAGGGACCAGAGTATCAAAGTTGTTCCAACTCTCAGGGCTTATTTGAGTGGTTTGGAGGCAAACAAAGTATTAAATTTTTTCGATCGGAGATCAACTCTCTAAAATTTTCTGAATGACTTGAAAGGAGACTATTATTTGTTTTGCAGTGATGCGAACAATCTAGTCTCCTTTTTGTTTTTAAAATTGGCCGAGTAATTTTATTTCAAGTTCAAGATCAAGATTAAGTTTTTCTTTGGCTTGAGATTGGATTAGCCGGATTAACTTTAGGTAGTCGGAAGCGCTTGCAGAACCATTATTGATAATAAAGTTAGCATGAGTGGGACTAATTTGAGCGTCTCCGATACTAAAATCTTTGAGATTTAATTTTTGATCGATGATCATGCCTGAAGGGTCTTGGTTGGGAAGATTTTTAAAGATACTTCCAAGTGAATTCATGGGTTGAATAGAAGATTTTTTTTGGATAATGTTTTTGACTTTTTCTTTTGCCTGAGTAGAATCGCCTGGGTTTAATTTAGGAACAGCCGAAACTATAAAATTATCTATTTTTTCGACTGAATCGATGAATTGAGAGAAGAGGCTTTTGTTGTCGCCATGAATATCGCCGATTATGGCTCCGCCGATAGTGGAGGGGATATAGGCGAATTCCTCTAAACCTAGCAAGTTGTTGTCTAAAGTGAAATTTATTAGTTGGGAAAGTTGGACGCCGGAAGCAACTTTGACTTTGTTGTCGGGTAAAATCTCTATTTCAGTGGAATTGTTTTTGATGACTAGACCACGAACGCCGGAATCGGAAATGAGAATATTAGAACCGTTGCCGAGAATAGTGATAGGCAATTTTTTTTCTTGACCATACTTTATAGCTTCAATAAATTCTTTTGAGTTTTTGGTGTGAATAAAAAAATCAGCAGGGCCGCCGATTTTGACGGTGGTGTAAGGGGCGAGGGGAATATTTTGTTGAATATCCATAGTGGGATTATATCTTAAATTTGATTTTGATTTATTTTTATGAGAGCATTGGTTTGTATGGATAAGGAGGGTTGTTTAGTTAGAGATAAGGAGGAGAAGATTGATAGCTTTTTGAAAGCTTGTATTGTTCGTGGGGTAGAAAAAAGTATTAATACTTTCGATAGGGGTCGTGATGCTGAATCTTTAGTAGATAGACAACGAAGACTTCAAGGAAGGCATTCGGGAAGAAGGATATTTGATTAAGTTAAATTGATTAGATAATGAATGGTGTAATTATTGCTGGTAATGGGGATTGGGATGGATATTTTTTAGATTTTGGTTAGTTTTATATCTTATAAAATAAATATTTTGAGATAGTAAAAAAATATGGGTTGTTGGTGTGGAAAAGTGGAGAAAAATTAAATAATCCTATAGTATTAAAGTTGGTTTTTTAGTA
>JAQTTZ010000120.1 GCA_028710485.1 Bacteriovorax sp.
GCTTGTCAGTAGGAGTAATTAAACAATCAAACGCTTTTCCACCAAGGGAAGAATCGCATAAGGAAAAATTAACGGTGAAAGTTGAAGCGGCGTTGGCGTTTGATAAAATAAAATCAAAAACTTTTCCTGCGGCAAATGTTACATTTGATAAAGTGTTGGCAACAATTGAAGTACTGGATTTCGATTCAATTTGAAGGTTAGCGCTGTTACTACCCTCTTTGATATTAAAAAGGCTTACGGCATTTAAGTTTGTGCCCGTAATAATTATTTGATGGTTAACGATTTGAATATTTGAAACAGTAACATTTAATGCTTCAGTAGTTGTTGAAGCTTTTTTGGGATGTTTTAGAGTAATTGTAAGATCATTTTTGGCGATACAGCCTGACAATAAAAAGAAAACTACAAATAAAGCAATGTCCTTGTTATAGGATTGTTGACAAATGACTTGCCCGCCATGCCTTATTCTTGAAAACATAAAAAGGACTCCAAAATTGACCAGTTACTCAATTTTAATTATCGTTCATAACTGCTTAATACTTTATAGAATCAAGTAACAACTATTGAAAGCAAACAAATATAGGAGCTTATTGCCTATAATGGCCGAGCATAAGACTTATTAATTTTTTACTCATTTTATTAAACTGCCCAGAATGCAAGCATCCTCCGACACTTCCAAGGCAAGGGAAAACATAAAGCTTGTTTATTCAAAGCAAAATTTAAAATCAAATTTTGTAAAAAATCATCTAATCCATTAAACTAGAACCATGAATGAAATAAGACCAGGCCAATCTATTGAACTTTTAAAAGAACTGCATATCCTAACTCGCGATGGACAGATGAATCAGGACTCGCGCCGAAAGCTGAAACAAGTTTATCATTTATGCCAATTTATTGAACCGTTGCTTAGTGCTGTGGGCGATGACGTTACTCTGGTGGATCATGGTGCAGGAAAATCCTATTTGGGTTTTATTCTCTACGATCTTTTTATGAAAAATCAAAAAGGTAAAAAACATGTTTACGGAATTGAAACGAGAGATGAATTAGTTCTGAAATCCAAAGAACTCGCAGAAAAACTCAAATTTCCTTATATGTCTTTTCTCAATCTCTCAGTTGAAGATTCAACTCACTCTGATTTATTGCCGGCCAGAATTGATATCGTGACGGCCTTGCATGCTTGTAATACAGCAACTGATGATGCCATTGCTTTTGCTCTTAAAAAAAATGCCAGTCATATTGTTTTAGTTCCCTGTTGTCAGGCAGAGCTTGCGACTGTGCTTCGAAGAAATAAAGGACGTGATTTAGGAAGAACTGCACTGAGTGAAATATGGCGGCATCCAATTCATACCCGCGAGTTTGGCAGTCATCTCACCAACGTCCTTCGCTGCCTTCAACTTGAGGCCCATGGCTACCAGGTAACTGTCACTGAATTAGTTGGATGGGAGCATTCAATGAAAAATGAATTGATCGTCGCTAGTTTTAAAGACATGCCAAGGAAAAAAGCAACTGAGCGCTTAAACCAAGTTCTGAGTGAATTGGGATTAGAAGAAATGCGCGAGCGATTTTTTACAGAGCCTTAAAGATTTTCTTATAAAGCTCTTCGCCAGATACTTCTGGATCAACTGCATATGCTTTAAAAACTGCTGGTTCTTTTGTCGTTGCAACTGCAATAGCAATTTTATCAACAGGACAGATATTTAAGCATGAAGTGGTGATCACTCTGACACTTTTACCCAACTCAGATTTTGCCTTAGATTTTAATTCCGATTTCATTCTCTCAGGAGATTCTTGAGAATGAGTGTCTTTAAATTGACTTCCACATTTGGAGCAAACCATGACAATAGTATCTTCCCAACCAATCTCGGCGTTCTCAATTTTTGTATCTTGATTCATTAAAACCTCTCTATAAATAGAGATCTTATAATAAAGGACCCTTTAGATAAAGGGCCCTTATTAGGAGATTACAGCTTTTCAGCGATTATAAGATTATATTGATCAAATAGAGATTGTAGTTTTGTATCTAACACTGAGCGCTCTTTTGCCACTTGATAAACTCTGCTGATAATTGAAGATGCAAAGCGGCCTAGGGCCAAAACGTTAAAAGATTCTTTTTCTTTTAAAATCTGAGCAAGTATCTGGTCTTCTTCTATATCTCTTAAAACTTCAATACGTCCAACAAACACACGATTCAATTCTTTTGGTGCAGGCGTGATAGTCATCGGAAGAAGATTTTCAACCTCATTACGATTTAAAAGATAGAGCACTCTAAGACCTGGTGTACGAAAATATCCATGCTCCCAGGTATTAACCATAGCAACTGCTTCATCAAGATAGAGACCTTCCGCCACTAGCGATTTTACTAATAGCGCCTTGGCAGACGCCGCAAAAACACTGAATTCCTGATGATTATTTTTGAGAACTTGGATTTCTTTATCCGAAATATTTTTTCTTTTATTTCCAGAAAAAGATCCAAGAGAAATAATGGAGCCACCAAGTTCATTTGTATCAACTAGAAATGCCTGCGCTATATTATTTTTACTCATATTTTTAATTGCAATATTTCCATTATTGGAAGTTATAAATAGTTTCGTTTCAAATTTTCCAAGACCTCTATAGAAAATAAATTTTTCAATTTCGTTATTTGACTTGATGGTATTGGCGTCAACTGCTCTGGCGTGAGCGTAAATATTTTCCTTGGAAACTTCTGGAGGCATAAGCTTGGTATGGGTTAAAACATCTATATTAAATCGAGCGAATCCATTAGTAAGACTCACTCCCACCACTGGAAGCGGAAAACTTATAACCGGTGCTGGAAAAGTTTGGCCGATGATTCCTGTTGGAAAACCAACATCAACTGAAACTTTTCTTGGAATGTCAGAGTGAAAATAAAGAACTGGTGTTTCCATTTTCTGAGTAATTGATTGCCCCTCTAAAAATCCACATCCAACTTTTGAATGTTGCCCACAAGGACGACTTGGCGGTCTGGGAGATGGCAATGGTAACAGGCCCATTAACCCGAAGTGAGGAAGTTGCTCCCCAAAATTGTGAACGAAATTAGGTAACACTTCGTCTTCATGAAACATTCCTTCCTGTCTCGTTCCATCGGAACCGACTAGAGAGGTAAAAGTTCCCCATTCATGAACTTTGTAAGCAGAATTGGCAAAGGCCGTAGATGTAGATAAAGACAGCAACATTAATACGAATAATTTCATTTTTCCCCTCCATTAATAGGTCCTGCTCTATTTACATGGATAATCAGTTTACTGTATATTGCAAAGATGTGAACTTCATTTGCATTTTTTGCAATCACTCCCAACCATAGAGAGATAGTTGTATGAAATTTTTAGTGTCATCAGAAAATTGTGAACTGCTACTTGCTTTGGAAAAATCTGAATCCTTGATGGATCTAAGTGATCTCATGAAACGAGACGTGAGTGTACTTTCACGCCGCTTAAATAAAATAAAAAATGAAACCCAATTCTTAGAAAAGAAAAATGGAAGTTGGCTTCTTACCAAGGAAGGGAGACTTCTTTGTGACTGGGCCAAAAGGGCGACAAACGAACAAGCTCTCATTTTAAATCGTGGAAACAAAATTCATCCTGTAATTCATCTTGCAACCACCAGAGAGTTTGCCTCGCGGATTCTCATGCCCAATTGGAAAAAAATTAAATACTCTGCTGACCAAATAGAAATTATCACCAGCGATGGAAATTCTGAAAGTTTACTGCTCAATAACCTCGCCGATATTGTTATCGACTGCGGAACTCCTTATCACCCGGATATTCGTTTTAAAAAGATAACGCCGGAAAAAATGGTCATTGCTGCTTCCAGTGAATTTATAAAGAAGAAAGGCAAAACATTACTTGGTTCTGACTATATCCATTTCCAAAGAACTGATATCAATTCTCTTCAAGAAGACATGAGCTTAAAACTAAACCCAAAGTTTATTTTTTCAGACCTATCCACTCTCCGCTCGGCCCTTATTCATCAATACGGATGGAGCATAATCCCTCATTATGTCATTAAAGAAGATTTGCAAAAAAAATCCTTGGTCGATATGAAAATCAAACTGAGCAGTCCGATGTCTTTTGGGGTTTGGTGGAAAAAAGATTTACAAGATAAGGAGCTAATTGAGGCACTAATTCAATTTTTGGGCCTGATTGAATTGTAAAAGAGTGATGAGCTTTATATGATAAAATCAATGAATCAAGACACAAAATCACCACACGAAACAATTCCTTTTATTATATTACTTGGATCTCTTACGGCGTTTGATCCCCTCTCGATAGATATGTATCTTCCTGCTTTTCCCCAAATTGGAAAATCATTTTCGGTTGGCGCTTCATCAATTGAATTATCACTCTCCGCCTTTTTTATAGGCCTGGCCTTAGGTCAATTAATCTATGGCCCTCTGGCAGATATATACGGCCGAAAAAAACCCCTCATATTAGGGATGCTCATTTATTTTTTCGCTTCAATTGGATGTTCTTTTTCCACCAATATTGAAATGTTTATAACCTTCAGAGTTCTTCAAGCACTTGGAGGATGTTCGGGGATGGTCATTACTCGAGCAATCGTCAGTGATCTCTTTGATAAAAAAAGGGCCGCACATATTTATTCAATGCTCATGCTAGTCATGGGAGTGGCCCCGATTCTGGCACCGTTGTTAGGCGGATACCTGACAAAATTTTTTGGATGGAGGATTATCTTTGATGTCTTGGGACTACTAAGTTTAATCAGTATTGCCTGCACCCTATTGTTTTTGCCAGAGACTCATAAACCAACACTAGCTAAGACCGCAAGACCTGGTTTCTTCTCTTTATTAAAACCTACACTGATAGGTTATTACGATTTATGTAAGGATCGTGTCTTTATGAGTTATTCGCTCTCAGGGGGACTGATGAGAGCGGCGATGTTTGCTTATATTGCCGGTTCACCTTTTGTTTTCATCACTCTTTTTGGTGTACCTCCTGAAAAATATGGCCTGATCTTTGGAACAAATGCCGTAGGGATCATTGGGTCATCCCAAATCAATCGCTTTTTACTGCGAAGATTTTCACTTGAAACAATTTATAAAAATGTGATGTATGCCTCCCTTTTGATGGCCTTGATTTTAGTTATCAATTCAATATTTTTTCATTCATTATTTGCGCTTTTAATTCCATTATTTCTACTCATGACAACTATGGGTTTTATTTTTCCAAACTCGGCCGCTTTGGGTTTGGCCCATCAAGGGCATAGAGCGGGAATGGCATCGGCGTTACTCGGAACACTACAGTGGTCCATTGCTTTCTTCTCATCATTTTTTGTCAGTTTTTTTCACAACAATACTCCAACACCAATGACCGGAGTTATATTTACTAGTACTCTAATGGCGGCCTTATGCCTGGCACTCATAACAAAGAGAAAAATTGAAAACTGAAAATTTATTAAATTCAGGTCTCAATATTTTTGCAGCAGTCGAAGTTTCAAAATTACCCAAAGATATATTAGAAATATTCACCGCCCAAAAGATACCTTATGCAGATAATGATACACTTTGCCTAATCGGTCATGGTGGTAGAGATTTATGGGATCACCTCACTCATCCGCTGAATGAAAAAATTCATCCCATCGATAATTACTCAATCAAAGCAATGCAAAAGTTAGGAGCGAATATCCAAATACTTTTCCCCCATCAAGAATGGAATATTCCCTTGCAGAGAATAGGAAGGTTTCTTAATATTTCAAGACAATCACTACTGGGGATTGATATCAATAAAGATTTCGGTCTTTGGTTTGCCTTTCGCGGGGCATTTCTCACGCGAGAGAAAATAAAAGAATTTAAATATGAAAGTTTCATTTCTCCCTGCGAGAGCTGTGAAACAAAAGATTGCATAAGCGCATGCCCGGCCGCTGCGATTGCCTTGAGTGGTGAAAGTTTAAAATTAGGCAGCTGTGCCAATCACCGCACACTCAAAGACTCTAGCTGCGCTGATCGCTGTCTTGCCAGACTGGCCTGTCCCTACCAAAGAGAACACCAATACAAACTGGAACAAATTCAGTATCACATGACTAGAACTGAGCACCTTAAGAAATTGTCCAGCTATGCCAGTAAGAAAGGTTAGACCTCGACACCTGATGGCTTAAAGAGTTCATAGACGTAAATACTAAAAATACCAAAAACTTGCGAAATAGTCAGTGCGATCAAAATCATAATCATTAGTGGTGGGCTTGAATGCACTCGTGAAATTCTTTCCAACTCTAGAATTTCAACTTTATTTTTTACGTACGTTTTCTGAAGCCCGATTCTTGCCAAACTATCGTTAAGCGAAGCATAAATTTTATATTCAAACTCATGACTGGCATTCATCTTTTCTATTTCATACTGGAAAGGAACAAGTCCATTTTTTTGAGTTTCGTAATTTTTTAAATATGTCTGATAAGTTTTGAGCTCAAGATTCAAATCTCTATTTTCATCTTCAAGAACTCTAATCTGTGAAGCCTCGTTAAATTTGCTGATAACTCCAGTATCTTTTTTTACAACAGAAGCTTTTATATTCGTTTGAAGTTCGGCAATTTTACTTACATTATTTGAAAGTGAAATCTTGGCATTATTAATATTTTTCTTTAATTCACCAATATATTTTGAACTCTCACCTTTTTCCATATCAACTGAGAAGATTTGATTCTTCTGCATTTTGGTTACAGTAGAATTTTCAATTCGATCAAGACGAGAGCGCACTCCTTCGATTTCTAATTTAAAATAATTTTCAGCGCGATTTAAATCGTCAAGTTCACGTTCAATTAAATTTTTCTGAGCTTCCTTTAAAGTCTCATTAACTAAGATGACCGAAAGCTCTTTATTATTAGACTTTGCATCAACCACCAAAATATCGGCCTTGGAGGCGTTGAAGGAAATGACAGTTGATAATTTATTGGCAACGTCATGAATAAATTCAGGATTCTTTTCTTCCTTCTTAAATTCTTTGAAAAAATTAATTAAGGAAATATTATGTTCTTCGTTTTTAAGCTCTAATAATCGGTTGGTAGTGGCCACATAAAATTCGTGAATATCTAATAGGGCCTCTGCACGGGTAACAAGATCATCGCCTTTGAGCTCCGGCGAGGGAAGTTCACCGCTCAATCCTGCTGCGTGCCCTATGATGGACTGAAGTTGACTATTGCGGATGTCTTTAATAATAAGTTTTCCGGAGCCCGGATAACTTGGAAAATATTTGTGCTTTATTAGTGCACCTAGGGTAAAGAAAAGGGCGAGAACGATGAGATACTTCCATCTTTTTGTAAATATTTGCAATATTTGATGTAGACTTATTTCATCATTGGTATTCATCTCTTTTTTCCTCTAGCTACTGTTTAATGTTTACTTCGTTGTTTATAAATCTCTAAAATTAGGAGTCACTTCAATGAGAAGATTCGCTGCCTCTGTAATACTTTACAGTATTCTCGTTAGTCAAAGTTTTGCTGCCCAAAATGATTTATCCAAAAGCAATACCAAATACAATGTGAATACCTCTTCTGAATTTATTTTCGAATCTTATCCCAACCAAGAGCTTATTCCTATCAGACTTCTAGGGGCCATAAAAAATGCCGGGCTTTATCATATTCCAACGAACATGAAATTAACGACCCTGCTTGCCCTTGCCGGTGGAACAACTACTGACGCAGATCTAGAAAATATTATAATCGGAAATGATCAGCAAACAATACATACCAGCGAAGGTGCAGAGAAAAAAACGCTTACTCTTAACCTGGAAGAAACCCTAAAAAATGCCAAAAATGATTATACCTTAGTTTCAAACGATATCGTTCTTATTAAGAATAAAACACCTTGGATAAGCAACGACTCCTTTAGAGTTTTTTCCATCATTTCAGTGGTATTAACATCTATATTAACGGCCATTGTTATTAAAGATAGATACAAAAAATGATTTCAAAGATATCTATCTCAAAATTAGTTGATGGATGTTGTATCACTCTTTTGATACTGATTTTTATTTCAAAAATATCTCTGAAGTGGGCAAAAATAATTCCCTATTCTATACCTCCTCTTATATTCCAATATGGCCTGCACCCTTACATTAACTTTGGATTACAATTTGTTATTGCGCTTATTCTTCTCTATGTATGGTTAAAGAAAAGCCATGCTGTAACACTGTCGCCTATTTATAAAAGTTATATATACTCATTGATGGCAGTTCTTTCCATTCAAACACTCTTTCAAATTACACTGGTAAATATCGGAAGTTCTGCCCTTGTCCAGATAGCAGGGCTGGGAATGGCCCTGATGCTGATACTGGTTTATGGAATAATCATTCCGACATTATTTGATTTAAAAAAATTCATCTATTGGATTACTAGAATATGTGTAGTTTTAGTCGTCGCAAGTTTTCTATGCTTGCCTGTTTTTTTTGGAGACATGTTCAGGGGAGGACGATTTGTAGGTTTTTTTAAACATATTCCCCATATGGTTTCTGCGAGTACCGCGGCCTTTATTTTCTTTTTTCCAGGCCTTTTTAGCGATAAAAAATGGACCTTAAAAAACAATACCCCCCTAAAAATAGTCGTCATTTTTATTCTGGCACTTGCAGTTCTTCTGACTTCAACTAAGGCCGCATTCGGAACAATGGCCATCGCCGGTTTTGTTGGAATATTTCTTTTTGGTTCCAAGAAAAAATCTATCCGACTATTTAAGTTTTCTTTTCTTTCATGCTTTTTTGTTTCTGTTTTATTGATCGGCGCTCCTACTTCTCAATTTATGTATGAAGTAACTACCGGCAAAACAGGATTTGGTTTAAGAAAAGCACAAGATGGAGTGAGCACCAGAATGGAAGAAGTGACACGTGGTTGGAGCATGTTTGAAAAAAGTCCTTATTTTGGATTGGGGTTACTCTATAAATTTCTCAATAATTCGCAGGAAGGAATAGAAGTAGAAAGTTATAATTCATTTAAAGACCCTCATAATCTTTTTGTTTCAGCAGCAGTGATCGGCGGCTACCCACTCTTTATCTTTGCGATTATTGGATATATTTTGATGATTTTTGGAGCTCTTAGAGGCATAAATCAAATAGACCCTAATCGGCAAATCATAGGGCTTTTTCTTCTTTCTCATTTACCGGTTTTTGTCATTTATCATGCACATTTTTCACTAGGTGGCATTGCCGATCGAATCTATTGGTTGATTTTCGGATATTTAGGACAGTACTGGCATAAAAAGCCTGAAATAATGCCATAGTCCTATGCAATTTGCCTTATTCATCATAAGTATGCGTTAGGTAAACTTTGGAGGCTTTTATGATTTCAAAAAAATTAATCACTGTCCTATCTGAAAAAATTAGCAAGATTGATATCGTAATTCTATGTCTGGCCGTACTAGTTATCGTAGTTGGCATTTCTCCACAACTATAATTGAAAAACGAAATCAAACCACAACAAGTTTTAAAACCAGGACTTCATCCAAGAAATCGTCATAATTCTCGTTATGATTTTCCGGAGCTAATGAAGAGGACTCCGGAGCTTACAAAATTTGTTTCAAAAAATAAATACAATGACGACTCGATTGATTTCGCCAATCCCGATGCCGTTAAGACCTTAAATCAGGCCATACTAAAATATTTTTATAATATCACCAATTGGAATATTCCCCTGAATTATCTCTGTCCTCCCATTCCAGGTCGAGCAGATTATATTCACCAGATCGCTGATTTATTGGGTTCAAAAAATGGCGGAACAATCCCGACGGGAGATCAAATCCGTGTGCTTGATGTAGGTGTTGGTGCAAACTGCGTGTATCCTCTCATCGCTTTTCGAGAGTATGGATGGAACTTTGTTGGAAGTGATATTGATCCCACTGCTATCAATTCGGGAAAACAAATTATCGAGGCCAATAATTTATCCGATTCAATTAAATTGCGACTGCAAACATCTTCCAAAAATATTTTCAAAGGCATTATTCACGAAAAAGAATTCTTTGATATAACTATTTCCAACCCGCCCTTTCATTCTTCTTTAGAAGAAGCGCAAGAAGGAAACCAACGCAAGACTAAAAATCTTGGCCGTGGAAAAGAATTCAGCAATGCTCCCCGCAAAACGACAACCCTCAATTTCGGTGGCGTGGGCAATGAGCTATGGTGTGATGGCGGAGAAGTGGCCTTTGCGACAAAAATGATTGAAGAGAGTATCGAATTCAAATCAAATTGTTTTTGGTTCTCTACCTTAATATCTAAATATACAAGTCTTCCAATAATTTATGAAGAATTAAAAAAGGCCGGAGTCCTGGATTTTAAAACAATCGATATGGCCCAAGGTCAGAAGAAAAGTCGAATTGTGGCCTGGACTTTTAAAACTCCCAACCAGCAAAAAGAGTGGCGAGAAAACCAACAAGACAAACTG
>JAQTTZ010000024.1 GCA_028710485.1 Bacteriovorax sp.
AGTAGTCACCGCCAAAATCAAATGCGCCAGTAATATAACTCATCAGAATGTATTGAACCCCAATTTAAGCTTTGGTTTCTTTTCCCTGAGATTTGAATGGTCGTAAGCTACAATCCCAAGAGACAATTTCTCATCAATTGAGTGAGTGATTCCCAGAACTGCTTGGTAATATTTTTTACTTGTCTTAGTAAGCGTATTTTCATCCGTGGTCTGACGAGCACTAACGCCAAAGGCTGATTTATCGGACATGGGACTTGAAAGAGTTAAGCCCCATCTCTTGCGTTTAAAAATATCTTCTTCTTGATTCACATAACTCAGTGAACCACTCAAGGAGGGATTACCATCACACATAACAAAACCTAAAGCTTTAGGCCTTGGCTGCGAAACCCCATCACTTGTTAATTTTCCTAAGTCTTTTTGTGCAAAAAAACTTGAGGAATTAAAAAAAGCGAGAGATGCTGGATTTAGGAAAGCAGATTCTTCAGTGAGCAGTCCGCCAACTCCGGTGCCGCCCATCGATTTTAGATGCGTCGTCTCGAACTCATGAATTCTTGAGTGCGCATTTGACGAGAGCAAGAATACTGACAGAAGCAAAGTTTTTTTGATATGATTGCTCATTACCTTAATTCCCTATAAAATAATGAAGGTCTAAGAGGAAAGTATAATGAAGATTCGTTGCGCCGTCATCCCTGTTGCTGGAAAAGGGACAAGATTTTTACCTGCAACCAAGCAAGTTCCCAAAGAAATGATTCCAATCATTAATTTACCTATGATTCACTACGTAGTTGAGGAAGCAATCTTGTCGGGTATTGAGCAAGTAATTTTTATAACTTCGTCTGGAAAACATGCGATTGAAGATTATTTTGACCGCAATTTTGAATTGGAAGATTTCCTCATCAAGAACGGCAAAATTAAAGAATTAGAAATGATTCAACAAATTGGAAAAATGGTTGAAGTCACATCTGTTCGTCAAAAGGAGCAACTAGGATTAGGCCATGCAGTTCTCTGTGCTCAAGACATTGTAGGCAATGAACCTTTCGCTGTTATCTTAGGAGATGAAATTGTTCGCGGACCCAATCCTGTTACAAAGCAATTAATGGCTGTTTCACAAAAATATAGTGGTGCCAATGTTATTGGGGTAATGGAAATTGATCCACAGGAAACTTCTAAATACGGAGTCGTCAAAGGAAACTTTCTCGATGAATCTAAAAAAACTATGCGCATGACTGATATGGTGGAAAAACCAAAACCAGCGGATGCACCTTCTAATCTTGCGACACCCGGACGTTATATTTTTCGACCAGAAATTTTCGATGCACTAAAAGTTATTCCAAAAGGTGTCGGTGGTGAATATCAACTGACAGATGCGATAAACCTTCTGGCTCGAGAGAGTGAAGTTTATGCTCATGTCTTTGAAGGTCAAAGATTTGATACTGGTAATATTGAAGGATACCTCAATGCGACGATCGAATTTGCATTGATGAACAAAGATTCAGAACAAATGATGAGAAAACTCATTAAAGAAAAAGTAGAAAAATATAAAATCAAATAGGTGCTTTATGAAAATCCTAATAATTGTCTTATCTGTAGCTTTCTTTACAGCTCTCTCTTTCACAGCATTGGCGGCAGTACCAACAGAAGAGGGTCTGCTTAAAAATTTAAATAATGCTGGAATTCCAGGGAACTTAATTACAGTAAAGGCCATGGTTCAAAATTCTTCACCTGCAGTCGGTACAGTCACTGAAGCAGAAGCCTCAAAGGCAGATTATTATAAATTTGTTCTTTCAATAGAAAATCCAAACGTGGTGTCACTATTTCAAGTAACTTATTCAAATAGCCAAATGCAGAATAATCAAATTCGAGCAGTGAAATATATTCCAGACTTATTAACAGCGATCAAGAGAGAGAAAACTCCTGAAAAAGGAATGTTTTATGCTGTCATGATGATGTTAACAACCAACCGGTCGCAAGGGGTTGAAGCCTTTTTAGAAAAAAGTGGTGTGCAAATTGTTCGGAACAAAAATATATTGAATGAAGACAAGATGAAATTGTTGCGCACTTACCGCACCTATTTAGCAAACAATAAAGGCAAGGGAGATGCAAATTCTCCACTCAATCCAGCAGATCCACAAAACAAGGCAAAGGTTTTAGAGCTTTTCAGGGCCAATACTTTTCAGCGTTCAAAAAATATTGAATTAACAAAAATGGAAAATGAATTTTTATGGAAAGCCGATTGGAAATCGGTCAAAGGATATTTCACTAACGAGGAAAGACGTCTTCGCATGATGGAATACATTTCAGGAGACGCTACCGTCAAGCTGGAAGCGAAAGATTATATTCTTTTTAATGGCACTAATGAACTACCGAAGTTTATTTTATTTAAAGACTCAAGAGGACAAACGACAAAAATGCAAATTTTGAGCTTGGATACAAAAAATAATCGTGAGAAAAAATTGGCAGAAAGATATGAAGAAGCCAGGAAAATAGTTCCTGCAACGAATAGTGGTGAAACGAGTTATTCGTTTTTATTTTAGTTCATGAATGACCAATATTTTCTAGTTGCTGTTAATTCACCTTTTAACGGCTCACTACTAACTTATAAAGCAACTCCTGAAATGGCTTCGATTTTAAAACGAGGCCAATTGATTAAAGTACCTCTTGGGAAAAGAGTTATTGATGGCTGCTTGTGGGGGGTTGGTGATAGTTCCAATATAAAAGACCCCTCAAAAATTAAAAACATTAGTGAAATAGAGCGTGAAATATTTCTTTCAGAAGTTGAATGCGAATTATACCAATGGATGGCGAACTATTATCATTATCCTTTAGGCCAATTAATACATGATGTGCTTCCGACATTTTTAAAGCGCCCAAGGAAATTAAATTTTGATCAAGGGGCCGGAGCACCTCTAGATATAGAAATGAACGATGAACAAAAAGATGTTGTTGATCACATTACGGGATATGGATTTGATAAGTTTTCGAAATGGCTGGTTCATGGTGTAACGGGAGCAGGTAAAACATTAATCTATCTAGAGTTAATTAAAAAAATAATTGTCCAAAAAAAATCGGTACTATTTCTTTTGCCGGAAATAAATCTCACTCCACAATTTTTAAAAACATTTCAAACTTATTTGGATGTTCCAATTTATTCTTATAATAGTTCAATCAGCAATTCAGATAAATTTGGTCTTTGGAAATTACTGCAAGAAGACGATAGTCCCAAAATGATCTTGGGTGTCCGAAGTAGTATCTTCCTCCCGATTAAAAACCTAGGACTTGTTATTGTAGATGAAGAGCACGATCAATCATTCAAGCAAGATGATAGATGTACGTATAACGCTAGAGATATAGCCATTAAAAGAGCCGCACTGGAGAAAATACCGGTTGTCTTAGGCTCCGCGACACCAATGGTTGAGACGTATAAAGCTTTTATAGAAACAGATCATTATTTTGCTCTCCGAAATCGGGCATTGGACGCGAGACTGCCAACCGTCGAGCTTATCGATATGCGCGGACGTTCCAAGATAGAATCAGAAAGAATGATTTGGCCTTATAGTAGTGAAAGTATTTTTAAAATAAAAAAAGCCCTGGAGAGAGAAGAGCAGGTTTTAGTTTTTATCAATCGTTTAGGATATGCTAATTATCTTCAATGCAATGCTTGTGGACATCAGTTTGCATGTCCAAATTGCAGTACTAACTTGAAGTATTTTAAGAAAAGAAATGAGCTTTCATGCCAGACATGTGAGTATAAACAACCAGCACCTGAAATGTGTCCTGAATGCATGAACCTCAATCTTGCTCCAAAAGGCTTTGGTACAGAAAAAGCCTATGAAGTATTAAAAGATATTCTTCCCGATAAAAAAATTGAACGCTTTGATCGAGATGAAATCAAAACGTTTACCCAGTTGGAAAATGTTTTAGATCGATTCCATAAAAAAGAAATAGATGTTTTAGTTGGCACTCAAATGCTCTCAAAAGGACATAACTTTAAAAACGTTAATTTAGTTTTGATTTTAGGGATAGATTCACAACTAAATTTTCCTGATTTTCGGTCTAACGAAAGGGTTTATCAAACACTCACGCAAGTGAGTGGAAGAGCTGGACGATTTGGAAAAGATGCAGAAGTCTTGGTTCACACATTGGCTCCAGAAAATAAAATATTTTCCTATTTAAAAAATCACACATTCGAAGAGTTTTATCAGGATGAAATTCCGATGCGAGAGATGTGTTCGTCTCCGCCAATGAAAAAACTAATTCTTATTTACTTTAATTCGAAGTCACAAGAAATGGTCATAAAAGAAAGTTCTAATCAGGCCAACTCGCTTCGCGCTCTAGCTGCGAAACACTTTGAACAAGTCGAAATTTTAGGACCTCGTCCTTCAATGATCGAAAAAAAAGTTAATAAATTTACTTGGTCTTTAATGATTAGGAGTTCGGACCTGAATCAACTTCATAATCTTATAAAGACTTTCAGCAAAAACTATCGCCCTCCTCACACTATCTCTTTGAAAATAGATGTAGATCCATATTATTTTGATTAAGTATTAAAGAAATCTCCAGAAAATTCCGTAAAGACCAAGAGAACTACTAAGGGCCAAGGTCTAGAGGAAAATTCGTATGAATAAGAAAACGCTTAAAACAACTAATTGTTTAACTGCCTATCTAGCGACTGGCTTGCTCATATCGCAAGCAAGTTATGCAGGAATTGTAGGAGTGAGGACTTCCGGAACATCTGGAGCACCAGCGGGTAAAACATCATCTTCAGTTGTCGTTACGCCCGGAAAAGCTGTAGATGAGAGAGTTATTAAAAAAGAAGGAACCGCAGGAGTTTCTTGTACGACCAATAATGCGGATGCAGCCACTTATTTTCCTTTATCTTTTTTCCAAAGCCTTAGTCTTGACGGATCTTCGCTTACTTTCGAACAAAGGCCCGATAATAAAATACTCGTAAAGATACCGGCGATTATAAATAATTGTGGAAAATTTAAACCACAACTAATTCAAGACGACGTAACAAAAAGTGTAACAATTGTGATGCAGTTGGAAGATGGTAGTTCGTATTCAAGTTATCTAGCTTGTCTGGAAACTAAAAACATTTTGGTCGATGGCAAAATTGATCATGATAAAACTGATGGAAAAGAATATTCAGAAACTCCTTACATTCTCGATTACTCTTTCAGCAAAGATAAAGACATCAAGAAAACGCTTAAACTTTCTTATGGATACCCAAAAGAATATTCAAGAGGAAAAGATTCATATGAATCGATGTATGGATATGACAATGATGTAGAATTGCCAGGATCTCTGTGTATGCGTTCAGAAAAAATACAACCTGAAATTACTTATATCAATAAAGGTCAAGATGTCCTAATCGACGAACTAAAAGCAATCTGTAAGTCTGGCGATGCACAACGAATTGCCGAAGCGAGAAAGTCTATAGGGAACGCCGATGCCTTGAAGGATATTGCTGAGAAAATTAAGTCTGAGCTTGATGCCGGCTACTTGGTAGCAGTCAAGCAAGACGTTGAAAAAATTTCATCATCAATGTTGAAAATCGAAGATCGTTTAACAAAAGAAAGAGACACTATCGACGAGACAACAGCAAAAAAATTAGCAAGACAGTATGCTGATCTAAGCAAAGAGCTAGATAGTAAGTTCTTAAATCCTGCAATTTTTCGCCTTGATACACTTATGAAACAAGTGGCGGACATGGATTTAGAAGATCCAAAAAGAAAAGGTGCAGATGATGAAATTAAAAAAATAAATGAAGATGTGGGAGCATTCGCTGCTAGAAAAAGTGGTTTCCCTGCCCTTTATTCCGTTATGGAAAAATACTCCATCAATGATTCTGCAAAAACAATTGAAGATATTCGTTTAAAATCTTATTGGTATGGAACAGTTTACTCGGGTCCAGCTGATGACAAAAGAGGTAAGCCGATAACTTTTGAAGAAGCCAATCAAAAGCAATACGCTGGACTTCAAAAATTTGATAAAGTTCTTACCGATTGGACAGACCAATACTTGGTTGGAAAAGGTAATTTAGCACCAATTCAAAAAACAGAGAGAGAGCGTACTGCTACTTATGAAAAAATGAATAAACGTTGGTATGATTATCAAAACGATGAACAAGCCAAGCTACAAAAATATTGTGCGGTTGGAATGATGGGATCTCCAAAAAATCCGGTTCAGTGTCAAGCTTTCCAAGCTGGTGCGAAGGGGAGACAGGATGCGGAATTAGCAAGACGTAGAAAAGATCTTATGTTCATCCAAGGCCGAAATGATAAATTAAATAAAATGGGATCTAGCTATAACGACTATCAAAGACGTCAAGTTGCTAACGAAACCCGTGGTGGGGATAATGAGCCTTACGGTGCTTCTTATACAAGCTATGAAGATAATTTTAGTGACCGTTTCCCTGGATATTATGGAGCTCAAACGTATACGCCATACGATGCTTCTAATTACAATATGGGTGGACAGGCAGCTGCCATGAACATGGGTAATACAGGAAACTATAATGCCAGTATGATCAATCCTCAAATGCAAGTTCAACAAGGTCAGTATCAAATGCCACAACAAGGTTATGGTATGAATGGTGGACAGATGGGCGGATGGCCTTCAATTTAAATTAATTTTTTTAAAAAGATCTAAAAGGGCTGCATTTATGCGGCCCTTTTTATTGGTGAATTAAATCAATGCATCTAAGATAGATTTTGAAATCGTTATACTGATTCCCGCCGCGCTCAATTCGTTGATGGCCTCATCACTAGACATCAAATCCTCTTGCATAAGCGAAACATTAAGCTCTGCGTTGGCAGCATTCAAGTTAATCAATAAGCTCTCTATAGCTATAATTGCAGGCAATTTTGAGCTCGATACATTTTCGGGAAAAAATCTAATGCTAATGCCTTCTGGATCAAGTTTTCTTCTTATTGAATATAGCTTTTGAATTAATTTATTTCTTTCATTCATGCTACCTTTCACACACCATACTTTTCCATATTGACCAGCAACTGGCTGCACAGTGGCCTTGCCATTTTCTCCAACATTCTCAAATATAACTACATAAGGAACACCGGCCTGTCTCATTTGGTCGCCCACAAAATAATTTTCACCAATCCGAAAACGGTCAATGCCGCCATTTCGATAAGCAGTTCCATGATGGGCAAGAATTAATTCATCAGCAAGTGGCAAACGAGCATCTTGACCAGCACAGTAAGAGCGAGCTTCTTTTGAATCTAGTGAAGAAATATTTGCAGGGCCTGGGATCCAAGTGAGAGTTGAATTTGGATTTTTCCATGCTGGGCGATCGATTTCCATAATTGAGCGAAAAATTCCTTCAGCAACTTGAGCAAGAGCATTTTTCAGGTAGCCAACTCCTTCGAAACTTCTCTCTATTCCATCTTCATTGATAGTTCCCAATGTTCCAGACATTTTAAATTGGCCGCTACCAATATGGGCCATTTGAATAAAAATATAGTGGTCGTATTGAACTTTTGAATTATAGACCATATGTCCATTGATAACAGGAAAGGCATTCGCAAATTCAATTTTTCTTTCAGCATTGGTGATGCCATTCGCTCTATGAAGTTTTTCAATTTCTGATTTAAAAAATTCACCGACAGATAAACCAATTTTCACACTGTCTATTTCTTTATTGAGATCTCTCTTTCCGTCAGCAGACTCCTGAAGTTTTTGCAAAGGACCAAGCATATCGGTTGGATCAAAAATTCCGCCACTCATTTTAACGGCGGCATCAATCACTTCATCCATATACATTTTGCGAGTTTGGTTTCTTGAGTAAGCGAGCGTTACTTCGTATTGGCCAATATCGCCACCGATCTCAACACCGATATAACTTGCGATTTTTATTTTTTTTACAGGTGCCGCAAGCGCCAGATCAGAGATCATCGCTACGAATGTAAAAACAGCAAGACACGATAAAAATTTTGAGGCTTTCATAAACCAGAACTCCAATTGGATTTTAATTATTTCCATATCATGAATTAAGAGTTTTTCTGGAAAGCTTGGAGGGGAGTGTGTAATTATTATCTGAGTATTTGTTAAAATGCCCCCGAATTTGAATTTCGGGGGCAATTTATATTAGAAAGTAACTGAAGTATTGATCTGAAGAAGTAATGAGCTCTTAGCTTGGTTAGACTTAGTTGTGTCGTTGGTATAACTAAAATAATCCCCAGTGAATAAATAACCTAAACCTGATCCGATAGAGATTTCTTTATTCCAATGATATTTTGCATTGAAGTCGATTTCTGTTCCAAGGTTGTCTGATTGAGACGTTGTTGCCGTGAAAATCTTGTTGTTGGTATGGTTATAGGCAACGAAACCAGCCTTAGCCACTTCAAGAGCTTTGGCATAAATAATAGCAGAATCAAAAGTCCATTTTTCAGAATTATAAGACGAACGCAATTTAAAATAGCGAGCATTTGTAATATATGAATCATAAACACTTACGCCCTGATTGGGGGTTCCAAGAGCTGCGATGTTATAGCGAAACAAGAGATTCGCGACTTGATAGTTTGGATTTAGATAAAGGGCGCTAAATTTTGCTGTGCTTCCGTCGTGACCACTAACTTGCCCACCATCAAATCCAATTGTCCAAGAGTCAGTATGCTTATAGTTGGCCTGTAACAAGAATGCTTTGGCAGAATAAGTTGTAGCGCTGGTAGTTGCAGTTGTCTTCCCAAGGTCACCAGACATAAGCGGAACTTCTATCGCCAGATCGAATTTACCAAAAACCTTTTTAAGATAAAGATCGGTAACGGTAATATCATTGGCCCCTAGAGAAACACCGGGAGCTGGAACATTCATTGTGGTTTTATAAAAGGTAGAATTAGCGTCACTTGATTTTTTTCCATACAATAAACCAAAAGCGATATCGCGTTCTTGATTATCATATAAAAGTGCAGCACCGTATTCTTTAGTATTAGTTGCGTCTGTATAACCAGGATTGGAAACTTTTGACCAAAATGGAGAAACGTGAAAGTTTCCAATTTTCAGTTTCATCGTAATTCCATCGCGTGAAGAAGCGTGGCGATCCCAAGCATCGTTGCCGTCATTATAAATGGCACCTAGTCCCCATTCATAAGTATGGCGACCAATCATATAAGTTGCTGTGTCTGAGTAGAGTTCTAGATAGGCTTTTTTTACTTTAAGCGCCTGACCATCTGATTGATTATGATAATAAAGAGGAGCACCGTTAGCATCAGCTTTATCAGTCTGAGGACTCTCTCCTAAATAACCACCATTGGCATAGCCAGTACTCAATTCGCCAAAAAAAGTTGCAGCATCATTGATCACCATTGTTGGGGCAAGTCTGAAAACATAACTTTGCCAAGATGCACTTGCTTTTTTTCCAGCATCAAGGCCAACTTCTTGAGTCCCTAAATTAGTGCTGATATCAGTGTTTATATCTTTAGTCTTAATTCTACGAAAATCACTGATCAAGGTTGAATCAACACCGAAAGAGCCGTGCCAATCAATTGGTAGAGCCTGAGAAGCGACTGGTAAAAGAGCGAGAACAGTCATTGCTAATAATTTTTGCAATTGCTTGGACATAAAATACTCCACAAAATAGACAATAAACATTGGAAAAGTTTCTCAAAATACTATATGAAATGAAGGTAGTTAAGTCAAAAACAACAAACCAAGTAAATCGTAATGAAGCAATGGGCAATTCGCATATTAAAAGTCTCTCTGGTCTGCTTTATAATCTTATTCGCCGCTGGCCTTGGATTTGCAAAATGGACAATCGCTGAGACTTCTCTTTCTGTCTTAGAAGAAAAAACCAAAAAAGAAATAGATCCTTACACAACAATTACTCCCAATATTATTTTTGAAGAAGGTTCAGTCATAAAAAAAGAAGAGCTTCAGGCTTTTCATCTTTTTTCTGCTGAAAAAATGTCGAGTGAGGATTTCTTTATAAGTAAAAAACAAAGCAACGCTCTTTATGAATTAAAAGAAGTCCCTGGTCTTTTACAAGTTAATCAAAACATTGCGATAAAAAATCTTCTTGGGAACGATTGTGTGGAGGTCTATTGCTATCAGCACTATGTCTCTTTTGATTATATCCCTTCTATTTTTTGGAAAGGATTAATTGGAGTTGAAGACCAACGCTATCTCACTCACCATGGTGTCGATCTTAAATCAATTTTCAGGGCCTTTGTAACGAACGTGCGAAAGATGAGATTCGAGCAAGGTGGTTCGACTATTTCCCAGCAGTTGGTTAAAAATTTATTTTTTACCAATGAAAAAACCTTCTCGCGCAAAATCAAAGAAATGGTTATGTCGATTTATATTGAAAGCCGTTTTCCGAAAGAGAAAATACTTGAAGCTTATTTGAATGAAGTCTATTGGGGCGCCCTTCAAGGGATAAAGATCAAAGGAATTCTTGGAGCATCGCTTTTTTATTTTGGAAAAAAACCAGCAGATGTTAGTGCTTATGAAGGCGCGATTCTTATTAGCCTTTTAAAGGGACCAAGTTATTTCTCACCTCTTAAAAAAATTCAACGACTAAGAGAGCGCTCACTGGTTGTTTATAATAAATTGATTCAAGAAAATTTAATTCCCAATGATCCAAGCCAAATATGGTCGCAAAAAGATTGGGACAAATGGACGGCAAAGTTAAAACTACAAGAAAAACAGCAATACTATCAGTCGATCTGGCGGACACTTAACGATAATGACCCCACTCTTTCTGCCTATGAAAAATTTGTACTCATTCAAAAAGTCGCTGATGTTCGCTCGAAAATTAAAGAAAAGTTTGCAAGTGTCGAGAATGGTGTAAATTCGGTTGCCGACATTTCGGTTAAGGTCATGCTTGGACCAGTCAATGGTAATAGTTGGTATAGTTACTATTCACGAGTGGAGCGCAATAAAGAAAAAGCGATATATTCTGAACGTCATCAGGTGGGGAGCACTATCAAGCCAATCCTTTATAGTGTCTATGAGGAATTTGGTAAAAAATTAACAGACATGGTTCAAACCAAAGAAATTAAACTTCAGCTAAACTCTGGGCCTTGGTCGCCAAAAGAGGCCCATATTATTAAAGAAAGCGAAGTCACCCTACTTGAGGCCCTATTAAAATCATACAACCGTCCGGTCATTCGAATAGCCGACGAAATTGGATTCGAAAAAGTTGAAGAGAAATTAAAACCCTATTTTAAATCGCTGAAATCTCCTCTCAAGGAATACCCTTCTGAACTTTTGGGAAGTATGGAGTTAAGTGTAGGTGAGTTGCGCGACGTGTATGCAGCTTTTATTAAAGATGAGTGTCGAAAGGTCAAAGCTGGGGAGAGAGAGAAGGAGCAAAGTGTGCTCTTTGCTCTCTCGGATCCCAATTTAACAACAGTAGAGCATGCAGTGGATGCAGTTATGCAGAAGTTGCGCTTTTTTGGAAAAACTGGAACCACAAATAATGGTTATGATAACTGGTATGTGGCATTTGACGGCAAAAACCTGTCGATCATCTGGGTAGGCTATGAAGGTGAGCGCAAAACAAAATCCCTTGGATTATACGGTGCAACCACCGCTTTTAATGTTTTCCAAAATTATTACCGCGACCATGGAAAGCGTTTTCAACAATTCGGCTGCGAACTCACTAACTAGCTCTTGCAAAAAAGAGTCTTAAAGTTTATATTGAATTCACGCATTTTAGATGTATTGGGGTGTCGACAAGTGGTAAGTCTGCAGATTTTGATTCTGCCATGCCAAGGTTCGAATCCTTGCACCCCAACCATTTTTTTGAAAACCATTTTATTGGAGTCTTATGAAACGAATCGTCTTAGTTTCCGGATCTTCAAACCAAACGTTATCCAATCAAATTTCTGATTACCTAGATGTACCTTTAGTTAATCCTCAATTGGTTCGCTTTGCGAACGGTGAAATTTATTGTGAAATCGAAAAGCATGTTCGCGGTGCGGATGTTTTTGTTATTCAGTCAACTTGTTCACCTGTAAATGATAATTTAATGGAGCTTTTGATTATGATCGATGCTCTAAAAAGAGCCTCGGCAAGTTCAATTACCACGGTTATTCCTTTTTACGGCTATGCGCGACAAGATCGAAAGGCATCTCCTCGTACTCCTATCTCTGCAAAATTAGTTGCAGATCTTTTAACCGTGGCCGGTGCAACTCGCGTTGTAACAATGGATCTTCATGCGGGCCAGATTCAAGGTTTCTTCAATATTCCATTCGATAATATTTACGCTTCACCAGTTATTTTAAATTATATTAAGAAAGAAATTTTTTCTGAAAATACCATTTTTGTTTCTCCGGATGCTGGCGGGGTCGAGCGCGTTCGTTTTTATGCAAAAAAATTGAATGCTGATATCGCGATGATTGATAAGCGCCGCACGGGAAAAAATATTGCAGAAGCAATGAACGTTATCGGTAATGTTTCAGGAAAAGAATGTATCATCATTGATGATATGATCGATACTGCAGGGACCTTGGTAGAGGCATGTAAAGCACTTCGCAGAAATGGCGCTACTAAGATTTATGCCTGTGCAACTCATCCCGTTTTTTCTGATCCTGCGATTAAAAGAATTTCAGAATGCGAAGAACTTGATCGCGTGATAGTAACAGATACTATTCCGCTTACAGAGCTTGCAAGAAAATGCGATAAGATTAAAGTTTTATCAACAGCTGAACTTTTAGCTAAGGCCATTCATAGAACATTTAATAACGATTCAGTCAGCTCACTGTTTATTTAATCAGGAGTAGGCTATGGATCGCTTAATTGTGGGCCTGGGAAATCCAGGCAGCAAATATCATCACACACGACATAATATTGGTTGGGACGTATTCGAAGAACTCTCTTTTGCAAGAGATCTTAAGTGGTCTGCAAAATTTAAAGGGCAGTACGCTGTTCATACTAATGGTGCGGATAAAATCTATTTTCTTAAACCAGAAACATTTATGAATTTATCAGGTGAAAGTTTGCAGCCAATGATGGCCTTCTTTAAAATTGATACTGAGAATATTTTAGTAGTACACGATGAAATCGATCTTCCTTTTGGTACAATTGCCTTTAAAAAAGGTGGCGGACTCGCTGGCCACAACGGGCTGAAATCTATAACCGAAAAGCTGGGTTCTCAAGAATTTAAAAGATTGAGAGTGGGAATCGGTCGTCCGGTACATGGCGATGTATCCAATTGGGTTCTCTCGGGGTATACAGGAGAGGACAAAGATTTTTTTGTTCCCTATTTGAAGGGTGCAGCATTGGCGGTTGAAGAGTACATAAAATTGGGCTTCGATAAGGCTTCAACTACTTATAGTAAGAAAAAAATAGTTTAGATTTTTATAAAAGGAAAAAGAAATGGCATTGAATTGTGGAATCGTAGGTCTTCCTAACGTTGGTAAATCAACAATATTTTCAGCTATCACTTCAGCTCCGGCCGAAGCGGCTAACTATCCATTTTGTACGATTGAGCCAAACGTGGGCATCGTTGCTGTGTCTGATTTACGTATGCAAAAAATTGCAGACATCATTGGACCAGAAAAACTAATACCAACTTCAGTAGAATTTGTAGATATCGCGGGCCTTGTAAAAGGTGCTTCAAAAGGTGAAGGTTTAGGAAATCAATTCTTAGGTCATATCCGCGCAGTAAATGCGATCATTCATGTTGTCCGCTGCTTTGAAGATGGAGATATTATCCACGTTCATGGCAAAGTAGATCCAAAAGACGATATCGAGACGATTAATCTAGAGTTGGCATTAGCTGACTTGGAAGTTGTTGAGAAAAAACTGGTGAACATTCCTAAGCTTTTAAAAAGCCAAAATAAGGACGTGTTAACGTCCGCAAAAATCCAACTTCCATTACTCGAAAAACTAAAAGTAGAATTGGAAAGCGGAATTGCCGCAAGAAATTCTTCTTTATCTGATGAAGATAAAGCTGCTGTGGCTGACCTTAATCTTATTACGATGAAAAAAGTTCTTTATCTTTGTAATGTTGATGAAGAAGGTGTTGCTAATGAAAACGCATACGTCAAAACAGTTAGAGAATATGCCGCTAAAGAAAATTCTGAAGTCCAAGTGATTTGTGGAAAACTTGAATCAGAAATTGCCTCTCTTGAAAATCTAGAGGAAAAGAAAGAATTCATGGAAGCAGCAGGGATTGAAGAGTCTGGTTTAGATAAACTTACTCGCGCGGCTTATCATATGATTGGATTAAAAACTTATTTCACTGCTGGTGTAAAAGAAGTTCGTGCTTGGACTTTCGAGGATGGATTTAAAGCCCCTCAATGTGCTGGAGTTATACATACCGACTTCGAACGCGGATTCATTAGGGCGGAAGTTTTTAGCTATGATGATTTAGTTAAATTTGGATCTGAGGCCAAAGTTAAAGAAGCTGGAAAGTTTAGAGTTGAAGGAAAAGAGTATGTCGTTCAAGATGGCGACATTATGCATTTTCGATTTAATGTTTAAAAATTCTTAGGTCCCAAACTAACTTTAAATGTCTCCTCTAGCGGAATCATTAAAACGGGCTTATTGGAAAGCAGTGAATAGAAAAAATTATTTCTATAAATCAACTTCACATAATTTCGAGTTTCTTCAAATGGAATAGATTCGATGGTCGATAAAGGATCATCGTTTCTAAAAATTTCTTTTCTCCAGCGATCAATTCTATTTTCACCAGCATTATAAGAGGCCAGTGCAAAAATCAAATTGCCGTCAAAACGAGCTAGCAATTGTCTTAAATATCTCGAACCAATCGCCACATTGATTTCTGGATTTCCTAGGTGAGAAACTCTAACTTTTTTATTAAATCTTTTAGCCGTGGCCGGCATTAACTGCATTAAGCCTTTGGCCCCAACGCCTGACTTGGCTTCAGGGTTGAAAGCAGACTCTTGGCGAATTAAGGAGATTACAATCAAAGGATCAAGACTCTCTGCGTTCTTCTTGATGAGATCAATATAATTCAGTGGGAAAATGAATTTGATTAATTTGTAATTTAAGCTCAATGAGTTTTGTTCAAGTGAATCTTGGAAAACTTTAAAGGAAGTAATGTATCGTTTTTGAGTGTTTAGCAAGCGAATCAAGTTCATTATCAAAAATTCTTTGTGGGCCAATGGAGTTACGCTTTTGGCAAATTCAGGTTCTTTGAAGGTATCTTCTTTACTCAAAGATTGAACATAGCGAAGCTCTAGCGTGGCAAAACGTTCGTTGCCGATTTTATTCCAAACAGCCAAGCGTTTAAGTGAGTCCTTTAAGTTGTTGCTGGTTTTATCAAGAGAGTATTCAACAGGTTCATCGCGAGAAACTAATTTTGAAAGAATTTCGGCTTCCGAGAGAACTCCTTTATTGAGAGTCGCTAATTCTTTTAAAGAAATTATAGAATAAAAAGAGTAGGGCGAAGTGTTGATGATTTTGTTAAAAAAGGCAGTTCCTTTTTTAACGTCACCTGTTTTGAGGAAGGCATAGGCTATCCAATACTGAAGTTTAGAATCAAATTTATCGAAATTTTTTTCCAGACCATTTTTATCGACGACAGCTTTCATCGCCTTGTAATCTTTGTTTATTAAATGTGGCCAGATAAGATAGAAAAAAGATTCGGAAGAATCTTCCTTGGTGGAAATTGATTTTGCTAAATTAAAAATCTCAATGGCATCAGCATCTCTTCCTTTATAGAAAAGAGCTTTGCCCGTGAGGATAGTTCCAACCCAGGCTTTGTGTGTGTTGATAAAGTTTTTGTTATGGTTGTAAAATATAACAGCGCTATTTATCATTAATTTTGCTTGCTGATTATCGCCTTTCTCGGCAGCTTCTTGGGCGTCATGAGAAAGACGCTGGAATTCTTCCTGGAAATAAGAATTGGAAGTATCGTCGAGATTTAAATTGTTTTGTAAGAATTTATTAAACTGAGGATTAACTCTTAGGCTTGTTAAAACACTAGATGCAGGCTTAATTTTAAATTCAATAAATTTTTCTATCATAACATTAGATAGTTTTTCGTGTTCGGTAGTATTGGTTTTATAGTGCCGTAAAAATAAAACTAAATCAGGCTGACTTTCACCAGTGCTATAAAAGGGAGCGGCATCTTTAAAATAAGCCAAATCCCGAGATGAGAAATTTATATTTGAAGAAAGGGCAGTAAGTCTTTTTAAAAACAAATAACGACAATGCTTGTCGATAGAAATATTTATTCTATCGGCAATGTTATCAGTATATGCATTTACATTTTTTGAGATAATGGTGCAGTTTTTATAAAATGAATCTTGATCTTCGATCGCGAGCAATAGTTTTAGGCGCTCATATGTTGAATTGAGAATTGAGAAAGAATGCGTTTTTTGTTGATACCTTGCCAAGCTATCAACCGTTTTCTTTTTAAGAACATTTTTAGATAGTTCACCGAAAAGTAACTCGATGTCTTTGCCATAATCTAAATCCATCGGGCTATAATTCAGATGAAAAGGTGCCTCTTCGGCTAAAGCAATAGTTGCGAAGTTTAAATTAGGTGTAGCGAGAGCCGCTGACAAATAACAGGTGGTAAAAATGGCTAACGTAACGAGCCTCAACAAACTAACCTCCAGAAAGACAAAAGTCATGTCCTAATTTTTTGTAAATCTATCTTGCATATGAGACAGGCGAGAAGAAATTTCATTTAACACAACTCGCTTGTCATCGGGAACAACTAAGCTGAGGTTGTTAATATAAGATGTGACTTCGCTAAGATAAACTAAATCATTTTTGTAACCATTTTCCAGGTGATCGAATGTTTCATTTACATCGTCAGCCAACTCTTGAAAATAATCGCCTTTTCTAAAATATAAACTTCCTGGATTATTACCCTCACGTAGTAACTTCAAATGTTTTTGAAGTTTGTATAAGGGACCTGCAATTTTGTGTGAAAAGAAAACACAAATAAAAAAAGTTAAGCAGGTAAAGCCTAAGTGCAAAAGTATTAAAAACAAAATAAGGGCATCGCGCTTGCTGCTGTAGTGAGAAGCGATTTCAGGATTTTTAAGTGCAAAATGGGTGATGATGGTATTCATTAACTCATAGATTGAGAACGGGTAAATGATACTCGTTAAAAAAACCAACAGACACACATACAGACTGAATCGAATCTGAAATTTTGGATTTATGAGATAAATTTTTCGGCTATAAGACACCAGGTTCCCCTTAACTGATAGAGCGTCATTTTATTTTAGATTAAATGAGCGCCGTATTCTATAAAATTATGAATTTTAAAGACTTTTGTTGATGATCTCGCTTCAACACTCCGAACCACTTTAATAATTATCATAGATCGAGTATAACAAAGTAGTATTTTAGTCAGATTAAAACGGAGAATTTTATGTCAGAACAAGGCAATACGGAAAATGTAAGCAAACTTTTAGGTGTGATTATTAATCCAAATAACGGTAAAACACTAAAAGAAGAAGGGCGTATCGTTGAAATAAAAGCTGACCAAAATGAGTTACTATTTAAATATAAACGCGACGGAATTACGCCTGAGCAAAAACGCATAATCGAAAATTCCATTATAAGCGCGGTCGCAGATTTTTATCCTGCCGAAAAAGTTACGGTTTTAACCATTTCTGAGAATTCAGCGGATGTTTTTACCGGTAAGACTTTTTCAAAAGTAGAAGATAAAAAATTGCCCTCGGGTCAGACGACAAGTTCAGCCCAAATTAAAACGGGTCACGGTCCTGTTGGTGGAAATAAAAAGAGAGTTGCTGGAGCGAAAAAGGTAATAGCAGTTTCTTCTAATAAGGGGGGCGTTGGTAAATCAACGGTTGCCGTTAACCTGGCCTTTGCTTTAAAAAATCTAGGAAAAAAAGTGGGATTGCTGGATGCAGATATTTACGGACCATCAATGCCAATGCTTTTAAATAAAAGAGAAGCTAAGCCAGGGGCTACGTCGGAGAAAAAAATTCTTCCCATAGATGCGTATGGAATTCCCTTTATAAGTTTTGGACTTTTTATCAATGAGAAAGATCCTGTTATCTGGCGAGGTCCAATGTTAGGTGGAGTTCTGAATCAATTTTTATTTGATGTCGCTTGGGAAGGATTGGATTATTTAATTATTGATCTACCACCAGGAACAGGTGATATGCAGCTTTCTATGGTTCAAGCAACAGATATAGATGGGGTGATCGTTGTATCAACTCCACAAGACATCGCTGTTCTTGATACTAAGAAAGGATTAAATATGTTTACTCAGGTGAAAATTCCAGTCCTGGGGATGGTAGAGAATATGAGTTATTTTGTTCCTGACGATGCTCCAACGAAAAAATATTTTATCTTTGGTGAAGGTGGAGTTAAAAGAGCAGCCGCTGAACTGAATGTAAATTTATTAGCAGAAATTCCATTAGAGATGGCCTTGCGAGAAGGTTCGGATAAAGGATTTCCTTATATGAATGAAAAGAAATATGAAGGTCGCCCTGTATGGAATGCCTATATGAATTTAGCAAAAAATGTTGATCAATGCTTTAATGGAAGTGAAAGCAGTGGTGAGCAAAAAGGATTTTTTAAAAGACTTTTTTCGTAAATAGGTTTTAATATCCATATGACAAATTTAATGGAAGTCCTAAAAGATCAGGCAGCATTTGGGTTTACCGGAAAGGTTAATCTTCTGCTCGCAGCTAACGGCCAATTTCAGGGTGTAGTTTACCAACATGAAGGGATAATTGTAAGTGCTCATTATGGACAACTCAAAGGTAAGAAGGCCCTTTATAAAATGATATTTGAAGACGTAGAGTCTGCTGAACATTTTAAATTTATTGTGGAACCTGAGCTTATAGCTCCAGAGCTATTTTCAATGAAGATGAGTTTTGATGAAGTTAAGCTCGAGGCACAAGGAATCTATCAAAAATATGTTCAGGCCCGCAAGCTCAAGCCCGCACTCAGTTTAAGATTGGTTGTTGACCCCGAAATTATTGTTAATCCAGAAGAAATCACGGCTGATGAGTTTGATGTATTATCTGTCCTGGCGGAGTGGTGTACTGTTGCAGATATATATAAATATAGCAAGTTAATGGAGTTTGAGGTCACGAATGCCTTAGTCGGTCTGCGGAAAAAAAGGGCAATAAAGGTGTTTCAAAATTAGAAATAACTAATTAAAATCAGAAAACTTATATCCCTAAGATTATGTACGGAGAAATTATGAAAACTCAGGTTCAAAACCAAGGCGAACTAAAAGAACTCAAAGTAATGATTGAAAAAGACGTTATTGATTCACTCGAGCGAATGACTAAAGGCTCAGGGATGACTGTTGCGGATTTAGTTGTTGTTGCACTTAAGAGATACCGCTCGGCTCACTCTGATTGGGATGTTAAGCCTAAGAAAACAGAATAAATCCTAACCTATTGATCCCTGTCTAGATTGTGTAAATATTATAGACAGGGGTGACTAAAACCTACTCAAACCCTTAATTTAAAGAACCAGCAATCTTGTTATTCCTATAACTTAAGTCAAATAATACCTTCACTTGCTCATGTTGCAATGTGGCATACTCCTTGCTTTGTAAAGCCTAAGTAACTTTAAAAAGGGAACGGGTATGAAAGCATTAACATCGAAAAAGGCTATCATTTGTTTTTTGAGTGTAAGCTCAATTGTTTTGGCAGGAACGATTAAAGATTTCCACTCGCGCACCGTTAAATTAGAAAATTTAAAGGTCTTTGAACAAGAAATTATACCAATAGAAAGAAGTGTCGCTTCTGAACCTGTCTCTAGAGTGGCCCAAATGCATCTTCCGGCGACTGCTGAGAATTTGAGAAAGATTAATACTGTTTGGGAAATAACTCGTATTATAGGTGCAGACGAAAAGGTTGCCTTTGATAAGATCGCAAATCCAGAAGATGCTAAAAAATCAATCAAGATTCCAATGGAATTGATTGGTAATGGTGTGGTTCGGGTTAATAAAGATAACGAACAAGTTTATAGGGTTTCATTGATTTCTGATTTTGGAACAATTGCTCTATTTAAGAAATTAGGTAACGGTTATGAAATTCTTGAAGCAAAGAGAGTGGTAGTAGCTAAAGAAAATACAGCGCTAATAGTTGCAGAGAGTGTTGAGTTAGTTTTAGAGCGAGCTCTAAACCAGGCAAAGTCTAATAAGATTCTTCTCGGACACGATGTTTCAGGTCAAGTATCTTTAAGTGCAAAAACAATTAATGGCCTCTCGGTTGAATTAAGAAACCCAAATGGTGAAACTCAAAATATCGAGATAGATACAGCTGATTTAATGGATGGTGGAACTTTTAAGTCCGAAGTTAATGGTGAAGAAGTTTCAGGTGTTGTTTTTAATAATGGAAAAGATGGATACAGAATAAGTTTCGTAACAGGTCCGATTGCTGGTTCAATGCTTAACTTTATAACAAAAGAGCAAATGGAAAAAGTTCAAGAAACAGAACAAGATGCTCAAGCTGAAAATCAAAATGCAGTTTCAGCGATAGAACAACAGCAAGGCGCCGCGATTGTTGTTGAGGAAAGAAAAGAAGTTGCAAACGATGTTGATAATTATCAACCAGTAAGGGTGCTAAGTGCCGATGAGATTAAAGAAACAGCTCAAGAAAAAGGGTTTGCTTTTTAAATAAGAATTAAAAATTAAAAAAAGAAGCCCTCGTATGATCAGTATGAGGGCTTCTTTTTGATTACTTATTAAGTAAGTTTTTAAATTCTTGTGTAAGAAGAGGGACAACTTGGAATAAGTCTCCAACAATGCCGTAATCAGCCTTTGTAAAAATAGGAGCATCTGGATCAGAGTTGATAGCTACAATAATTTTTGATGTTCTCATTCCAGCTAAATGTTGAATCGCTCCCGAAATACCACAGGCAATATAAAGTGTAGGCGCAACAGTCTTACCCGTCTGACCAACCTGCATAGCGTGTGGAGCAAAGCCGGAATCAACAGCAGCTCTTGAAGCTCCAACAGTTGCTCCAATGACATTTGCCAATTCATCTAAAATTTTAAAATTGGCAGCATCTTTCATTGCGCGACCACCAGATACAATAATATTAGCCTCTGTTAAATCTAGTTTTTCAGAAGCTCCCTTTACGATTTCTTTAATTATTGCTCTCATTACCCCTGCATCGACAGCAGTTTCACTTGTAGCTGCGGCACTAGCTGTTGGATTGGCATTCATTCCAAGGGCATTTGGTCTAACTGTTACAAAGTGTGGCTTAGGGCCAGTTATTTCAACTTTTGCAAAACATTTACCAGCAAATAGCGGGCGAGTTCCAGCAAACTTATCGCCTTCCATGATAAAGTTTGTAACTTCTGAAGCCATTCCAGCATCGAATTTTGTAGCCACTCGAGGAAGAAGATCTTTACCTAGTGAGGTTGCTCCAGCAAAAACATAATCAAAAGATCCGCCAGAAATAAATGAATGAAGGGCGTTTGCATATCCTTCAGGAGAATATTTATCTAATCCGGCACCATTTAAAGAATGAACTTTTGAAGCTCCGAATTTTGCAAGATCAGCGCTCGCTTCACTTGGGATTTTTCCTATCGCTGCGACTTCTACAGTATGACCAGTAAGACGACCTAAAATTTCTAGAGTGACACCTTTAACTTGTGTTCCATGAAGTTCAGTATAAACTAATATTTTTGCCATAATTTCCTCTTATTAAATAACTTTTGCTTCTGTTCTTAATAGACCAACAACTTCTTTTACAACGCCTGCCATTTTTGCAGCATCAGTTGCATCGAATTTTTTCCCAGCTGGTTTTTCTGATGGGAGTTGGAAATTAGAATATTTTACTCTTCTGTCCGCATCACTAACACCAACATCCGCAAGCGCTAGTACCGTTAATGGTTTTTTCTTTGCTTTCATGATACCTGGAAGAGAGGCGTATCGAGGAGTATTGATCCCTTTATTACAAGCAATCATTGCTGGAAGTTTTACGCCGTAAACCTCAAGGGCTCCACCTTCAACTTCTCTTTTTACTACGATATCAGTTGCAGATCCTTCGTAACTAACGACAACTGTAACTGAAGGGATGTCCATCATGGTTGCAAGAATTTGTGGTACTTGTAAGCAGTCATCATCGATGGCCTGCTTGCCAGTAAATATAAGATCTGGAGTTTTTCCAGATTTAGCAATTGCACCTTTAAGTGCTTTTGCAATTGAATAGGAATCAAGGTTGTCAGCAGCTTCAACCAAGAATGCTTCGTCTGCACCCATTGCCATCGCTGTTCTAACGGCTTCTGTATCTTTAGAGCTACCAACACGAAGAACTGTGACAGTTGATCCTGTATTGGCTGCTTGAACAAGAAGAGCTTGTTCAACTGCAAATTCATCGTAAGGGTTCATGATCCATTTAATAGAACTTGTTTCAATAAAAGATCCATCTGCACTTGGAACAATTTTTGTTTCAGTGTCGGGAACTTGTTTTACACAAACGAAAATATTCATATTAGCTCCTATAATTATCTAGTAAATATTTCTTTAGCTATTACTAGTCTTTGAATTTGCGAGGTGCCTTCGTAAAGCTGGATGAGTTTCGCGTCTCTCATAATTTTTTCGACGGGGTACTCTTTACTATATCCATAACCGCCATAAATTTGTACTGCATCTGTAGTTATTTGCATACAAGAATCAGCGGCGAAAGCCTTAGCGTAAGAAGCAAGCTGAGTGTTTGGTTGGTGATTATCTAAGAGCCAAGCAGCCTTGTGTACCAGAAGTCGTGATGCCTCAATTTTCATGGCCATGTCGGCAATCATAAATTGAATTGCTTGGTGCCCAGAAATTGGAATATTAAACTGCACTCTTTCTTTCGCATATTTTACAGCGTGGTCAAAAGCACATTGGGAACCACCGACAGCAGATGCAGCAACCATTGGACGAGAGTGATCCAGCGTTTTCATAGCAATGCCCCAACCTTTGTTGAGACCACCTATAATATTTGATTTTGGAACTCTAACATTATTGAATGTGACAGCGCGAGTATCCGAACAGCGGTGTCCCATTTTATCTTCTTTTTTCCCAAGTTCAATTCCAGGGGTTCCTTTTTCAATGACGACTGCGGTGATCCCTTTATGTTTCAATGTATGATCTGTTGTTCCGTATAAAACAAAAAGATCGGCATATCCTGCATTAGTGATCCACATTTTGTTACCGTTAATAACAACGTCATCACCGTCTTCTTTGATAGAGGTTTTAATTCCTGCGGCGTCAGATCCATTTGCTGGCTCTGTTAGACAAAAAGCAGCTATTTTATATTTTTCCGTAAAGGGGGTTAGAAATCTTTTTTTCTGCTCATCGGTTCCGCCAATAACGATTGGAAGAAGTGTCAGGTCATTGGCCATGATGGCGGTATTCATTCCCATGCATCCATAAGCGAGAGCTTCAGTAATAATCATCGAATCAATGGCACTAAAGCCATTTCCGCCGTACTCAACAGGTATACAAGTGTTCACTAGTCCAAGTGACCATGCTTTTTCTAAAATATCTCTAGGCAATTCAGCCTTTTCATCAAACTCCCGAGCTTTAGGCATCATTTCATTGCGAGCAAATTTCATTGCGAGGTCTTTGATCTCAATTTGTTCAGGCGTGTAACTAAAGTCCATTGGCGAATCCAGGGTAGGGGGTTAAATAGTAAAATTATAGGGAGTGAGTGCGACTCAGGTCAATCAAGAAAGTGCGATTGCCTCATTGTCGAAATGAAATTTAAAAATAAAGTTCTTTTCAAGAATTTTAAAACCAGGAAGCTCGGATAAAGGCAATACGACAAAACTGCGAGCAAAAAGTCTCGGGTGAGGAATTTGCAGAGTTTCACTTTGTATTTTTAATAAACCCCAAAATAAAATATCAAGGTCAATGAGGCGAGGACCTTTTGGAATAAGTCGATTCCTTCCCATCTCTTTTTCCAAATGAAGTAACAGAGACATGATTGTTTCAGGATTTTCTAAAGGCAATGTAAACTCTAACACCTGATTATAAAAGTCTGGCTGGTTTAAATAATCAACGGCAGGGCTTTCGTAAATTCGACTTTCTGCAATTAATTCAAAATGCTGTTGTAATAGGACTTTCGCTTCAAATAAGTTCTGGGCCCGATCGCCAAGATTGCTTCCTGTGGCTATGAAAAAAGAATTGAGTGTAGACATTATTTTTTCTTTTTTGAAGATTTTTTAGAGCTTTCTTCTTCACTAATCGGGCCAGTGTAGGATTCAGTGTAGGATTTTATAGCAGTTTCAGGTGGCCTTAAAGGTTGCGACTTTACACCACAAGCTGAAAGTACTGACAAAATGAATAGGCAAATTATTATTTTAGAATTCAATCGTTAATCCACCATTGATAATATCAGTTCCCAAGTCAGCGCGAACAAACCATCCAGGAACAATCCGCTTCAAGATCGTTACGCCAAATATCACTGTACTCTTTTTTTGATCTTGAACCATTTGCAATTCTTGAGCTAATTGCTCTGGCGATCTGGAGCCATCACCGGGATCTGTTCCAGCTCCTGGCGAGCTTGCCAAAATAGTTTGGTAACCAACATAAGGCTGGATATAGCTATAAAAGGGAGCACCAAAAGTGTATTTCGCTTTAACTTCGATATTAATCAAACGAGTGTCTAAACCGGTAAAAGGGTAATCGCGAACGGTATTTGTTCCAACTCCAGCTTCCGCCCAAATATTATCAGTTAATTGATAAGCCCAGGCCCCATTAATTTGGGTGTAATTTTTTTTAGATCCATCAACATCTTTTCCTTGAATTAATCCGACATTCACTGAAAGTAAGTTGTCTGGCTTGATAAGGCGCTTGCTGTTTTCATCAAAAGATTGGTCATCTTCATTTCCCGAAAGGGAAGTAGAGTTAAAAAGATCTTCATCGCTTTGAAGTTTGGATTCGTCTTTTTTGTTTTTGGTCTTGTCGTTCTCAGGTGCTTTTTCTTTATTTGTATAATAACTGTCATCGCCTTTTAAAACTAAAACTTCTTTCCCAAGAGCGAGTTGTTTCCATAAAACTAAGTTGTAAATTTTTACTATTTTTATACCAGAAAGTTTTTCAGGAGTAGTTTTAGCAACCAGGGCCCTGCATACAAGCTTATTAGCTAAAAGTAACGAGATGAAATCACCCTTAGTGAAAGATTGATTTTCATTCGTTAAAATAAAAATTTTCTTGGAAGGAGATATTGTCTTAATAGTTTCTGAAACGAGATTTGGTGCTTGTTCACCATTGACGGGTGTGTCAAGCCTATCTTCTTCCTCAATATCATCCAAGACGTTTTGGGCACGTGCAGGACTGGTTATTAAGATTAATAACAGACAATAAAAGACAGGTAATCTCCACGCTTTAAAATCCATGCATTATTTTATAGCTCGTAGCATATTTGTGTAAATAGAATAATCGTTGAGAAAAAAAGTTCACTTCAAAATTAAACTTTAAAGATAGAATTCCGAATATTAGAAGTAATCCATTTAAGGGGTACTTGATATGAAGAAAATAAGTGTATTGTTTATAGTCAGCTTCATCCTAAACGCTTGCAGTTTTTCAAATACAAGCAAAGAAACGGTGGCGTCAAGGCCAAGTGATGAATTAGAATTTACGGTAGACACTTTCGGGGAAGCACCAGCATCAGAAATCAAAGTAGAAGAACAAAAAATCACCGAAGTAAAAATTCCAGACGAAATTTCACCAGTAGAAAAACCTATCGATAAACCTCTGGAAATGGCAGCTCCGGAAGAACCAAAGTTTACAGATTATCATAAAGAAAAAGCACCAGAAATTCCACCCTTGATCGTAACCGAATCATCATCATCCAGTCCAGATCTAGGTAAAGAAGCTGAGTATCATTTTCAAAAAGGCGATACCTTAATGATGGTCGCTTTTAAAATCTATGGAGATTATCGCAAATGGAAAGACTTAAGAGAATGGAATAAAGATAAAATAAAAACAAAAATGGAGCCTGGAGTTGTTCTAAAGTACTATTTACCAGGACAGAGCTTTGGTTGGCGGCCAAACGGCGTTCCTTATATGGTGAAAACGGGCGACACACTCCAGATAGTATCAATGGATAAATATGGTACGACAAAAAAATGGAAAAATATTTATGAGAACAACCGTCCTCTTATTAGAGATCCGAACCTTATTTTTGCAGGTTTCACAATATATTATGTACCTGTTCGCGATATTGCGTCTGGGCACAAATAGACTATAATATAATTTAAATAGGATTTTATACAGCCCTTGATTTCAAGGGCTTTTTTTATGAAAATAACAGCAATCATTTTTTTATTATTTTTAGTTGCATGCAGTTCTTCAGATAAGAAGTTCATGGATTATTCACATTTAAGTGAACCCACTGATCGGGACTATATTGATCACCTCGCATCTGTCGGGGCTGATTACCTGGCAAATGATGAGACACATGAAGTTCAACTAAGACCAGATTCTTTGCAATATCTTGATCAAATTTATGAGCGCATTGTAACTAATAACGAGTTATTATTTACCCATGAATTTAAACCTCACTTTCATGTAATTAAAAATAAAACACCCTTTATATTTTCCCTCCCTCATGCTCAGTTTTTTATGTCGAGTGGTCTAATAGAAAAGTACTTAAAGAGTGAAGAGCTTTTTGTTGCCGCAATAGCCACGGAAATTTTAAAAAGTGACCGCAATATCTACGAAAAAAGAATTATGATCCCTCTCGGTTTCTATAACACAGAGAAAATGATTCAGATGACGAGATTAAAACAGGAAACGAAGTATCAAGTTAATGAATGGACTTATATTGTTCTTAAACGCTCGGGCTATGACCCCACCGCTTTTCTCAATTGGATTCAAGTACAAAATAGAAATACCTTGGATTTTTCACTCCATCTGGGGGATGCAATTGGCATTTCAAAAGAAGAACATTCTTTTAAAAACTTTATGACCAAGCAAGGTGCAGTGGGAGTCGAAAAGAAAATCAATGAAGCCAATTCATCCAAAGCCTTTTATAAACTTTTAAACAATATCACGAGTAGCAAATGAAGCCAGAGCAATCAGAACGTATTCTTGTAGAAGAACTTTTTAAAAAAACTATCAGTAAAAACCTTTTGGATGATGATGTTATAGAGAACATTGAGAAGCTAACAGGTGATGCTTCAACCAGAAAATACTACCGCATTTGGACATCAACTACTTCGTATGTTGCCTGTCTGGATAATCCAACAACAGACCCGAGTGACGAGCCGACTTTTTTAAAAATTCAAAGAGTACTTCACTCTGAAAATGTAAGGGTGCCCCTTATTCTTGATAAAGATTTAGGAACTGGCTATATTCTCGAAGAAGATTTGGGGGATGTTACATTTCTAAAAGATATCGCTCAGATTTCAACCAAAGATGAAGAATATCAGTTTTACAAAAAAGCGATAGATCTAATGGCCACCATTCATAACGTTAACACTGCTAAGTATAAAGAGGAATCTTTTACAAAATTAGCTTTTGACACAGAAAAACTCTTTGCGGAAATGGAATTCACAAAGAAATACTTTTTAAAAATGTATTTGGGATTAGACGTTACAACTTCTGGGATAGACGCTCTTTATAAAAGACTTTATGATATGTGTTATATGCTCTCAAGTGAACCTAGAACTTTGGTTCATCGCGATTATCACTCAAGAAACTTAATGATTAAAGACGGTGAGCAAGTCGTTATTGATTTCCAAGATGCACGGATGGGCACACCTCTTTATGACCTGACTTCTCTTTTAGAAGATTGTTATTATCAACTAGATGATGCAAATAAAAAAAAATTAATTAAATATTACTTCGATACATATTTTAAAAATTTTGATCCCTCTAAATCATTTGAGCAATTCATGTACGTCTACGACATGATGACGATTCAAAGAGTGTTTAAGGCCATTGGGAGTTTTGCTTATATTTATGCGGATCGAAAAGATCTTCGCTATGTTAAATACATTGGTTATGCTTTTGAAAAAGTAAGAGCGGTGATGCTCGCCCATGAGGATTTTTCAAAAGAACGAAAAATTCTTTCGAGTCTGTATTATGCAAATTGATTACGCCCTTATTCTCAGCGCTGGTTTAGGAACGAGAATGGGCGAAGTGGGAAAATTAATTCCCAAAGTGCTCTGGCCAATTTATTTCAAAACAATGCTCGAGCTTCAGATACGCTACTGTGAAGATTTAGGAATTAAGAAAATTTATATCAATACTCATTTTCTCCATGATGAGATTGTAAAGTTCCTAGCTGAAGCGAATCTCTCCAGCAGTGTTACTGTTTTACATGAAGACTCTTTGCTAGATTCAGGAGGAGCAATTCATAATTTAGCTGCACGTCCGGAAATCAATTACACAGGTCGTTTACTTTTGGTGAATGGTGATCAGTTTCTCTTTTTTGACAAAAAATTTTGGAATGAAGCTGAAGATAAAATTTTATCAAGTCGAGCCGTTTTGTTTGGAATCAAGGTCGATAAGTTAGCGGCTTACAATGAAACCATCGTGGAAAACAATCAATTGGTTGAGATCAAAGCACACACTGATAAAAAAAATGATTACATAACTTATTCGGGACTCGGGCTTTTAAACTTGAGTGGCCTAACGCCAACCCTTGGAATATCGCGCTTTTTTCAAACAGTTGCCGATTATAAACATGAAAAAGTAGATTTTATCACTCCGGATTCATTTGAGTACTGGGATTTTGGCACTGCTGATATCTATACAAAAAACATTTTCAAGCTTAAGTCTATAAAAGAAAGAGATGGCCTAATGGGTGAGTTTTTAAAAAAACATTTAGCCTTTAAGGGCAAAGAAGAGCTTTTTATAAATACAACGATGAAAGCTTTGGACTTAGAGCGGTGTGGGAAATTCATAGTTGGTTGCATACAGGCGAATGGCCTTTTTCAGAAAATTTAAAATATTTTTTTCTTAATATCTTCAGTAATAAGTTTTATACAATCAACGGGGCATACTTCAAGGCAGGCATTGCACAGAGTACATGACCAGGTCTCAACGATATATTCCATACCATTTTTTAAAATAGCATTTTCTGGGCAAACTAATTTGCAATTATCGCAAGAAATACAAAGCGTGTTTATTTCTAAATATGGTATCATCTCTTCTATATTAGCAAGATCAGACCTTCTGAGTATATAGGCATGAAAATCCTCAAACGAAATTATGGCCATCGAAATCTAATTCTATTTTTGGTGCTTTCGCTTGTTTATCTCCAGGCGATTTACTCTTTATCAATTGGGCGTTCTCTTTTTTCATTAACTAGCTTTCGCTCTTTTTTGATAAATCATTATTTGATCTTTGCCTTAACTCTTGTTACTGGCGCCATGGTAATGAAAATTAAAAAATACTCAGAAATAATCCTCTTAGTTTGTTTGATTGTTATAGTCGGGAAAAATTTTATTCTACTGTCAGACAGTTTTAACAAGCTTACTTTGGTGTTAAGTTTTGTTTATTTAGTTTTCGCTTTTTATTTTTTCATTACTTGGGAGCTAGAGGTGGGCCTTGCGTCTTTTAATCCTAAATTTTCAACTCACGATTTGGAAAAAGAATCTCGTTTTAAGCTTCAGGCAAATATTCGTACCAGTGAAGCGGATACAGGTGGGGTTAATGTTTTTATTACGAATATCGACGAGGGGAGTTGTTTTTTGTTACTTCCCAACACCGTAAGTTTTGATTTAAATCCATCAACTAAATATTTTTTAGAATCAATCTATGATGGTGTCCATTTTCGCCATTGCGCACGTTTAGTTTCCTCTTATGACCGAGGTATTGGCCTTGTCTTTGAAGATTATCCCGATGCCCGAGTCTCTTGGTCTGAGTTATACAAAGTTTGCCTAGAACGAGGATTAGTAGGCTAAAAACTCAACTAAGAATCAACATCGTCCGATAAAACTCACATGAGTAATGAAGACACATTAATTTCAACACTTATCGAAGAAACGTGCGCGGAATCTGTTGAAAAAGATCAGCTGAACACCAGTACAGATCTTCGAAAGTACTTCGAGAAACGACTTAACCAAGTTGATTTTAATTCTATTAGTGATTATCTCGATCAACACCACTTGAGTCACCAGCCCTTGGTTTTTGAGAATCTGTCTAGCTGTTATCGATTAAATTTCAAACAATCTATTTTAGATTTTCCTTCAAATTGGTCTGTATTTAAAGACATCAAAACCTCGGATCTTATATTTCTTGATCAATCTCTTGATCAAGACTTTTTATTAGATATTTTCTCCGAACTATGTGGAAGCTTTCAAAACATAGTTTTGGTCAAAGAGAATGAGCAAATACAATTGGTTTTTCTACCTGATGAAGAGTCTCAGGATCATGTAAAATGGATGTGGAATTATTTTGAGAAGAAGAATACAGGTAGTCGCATCGGAGAAAGTATTGCGGCTTGAAGATTTTCGTCTTCCCCAAGCCGTTTTATATCAAACTATATCGAACTATATTAATTTATAAAGTAGCGTAGAAATCTTTCATCATCTTTGCATCTTTTTCAAGATTTGGGCTGTTACAAATAACATACCCGCGACAATCAAAAGTTTTAAGCGCACGCAAAAGTTCACGCCAGTTAAAATCTGAATCTTCAAGGTTTAAATGTTTTAAATCGCCTTTAGAGTTCGAGCTAATCCCTGAAATATGAATGTGCATGTTCTGAAGTGCATTTGGATCTAATTCTTCTTTTAATTTTTCAAGAACAGTACAGAATTCTTCATATGTATTGTACTCGTTCGTACGAGCAAATAAGTGAGAGAAATCCATGCAAGGGCTACAAGATGAAACAGATTTAGTTAAATCAATCAATTCTTCTAAAGAGCCAAACTGAGAAGTTTTTCCTGTAAGTTCAGGGCGAAGTTCAATTTGAATGTCAAGACGATTAAGTCTTTCTTCAATTACGTTAAGAGATTTTTGAACAAGATCAAAAACATCATACGGAGAATCTTTCATGTAAAAAGCGGCATGGAAAGTCATCGATTCAGCACCACAAAGGTCAGAGATTTTTGCCGTTTGAATAATACGTTCTACTGATGAGTCGATCTTGTCTTGTTCACGCGCGTTCAAGTTAATATAGTAAGGACCGTGTGAAGTTAGAGGAACCCCCAATTCGTAAGAAACTTTACGAAGTCCAGAAGACACTTCTTCTTTCATGCGAACACCATGAGCGAATTCAAGTTGCATACAATCTAAGCCTAATGCATGCACTTGCTTGACACCTTCGATCGGATTATTTTTTTTCGGCGTTGAATTTGGCACACCGGCGGTACCAAACAAAAGACGTTCAAATTTCATATATTTCTCCCCTCTAAATTACTTAAAACAACTCATTGTTACCATAGATCCCCGAAACATGAGAGCCGCACCGTGAAAAGGCTAATGTATTCAATTAGTTATGATTGGTCTTTAGCTTGACCCAAGTTTGCAAAATGCCTTCTATGCCTTATAGCTCTGGACCGAATTATTGTCTATAATTTAAGAAGACTAGTGTAATAATGACACCCCAAAGTCGGTTCATGGAGGACTTTTATTTATCGTTTGAGATATTTGTTTTTTATATTTTTTATATTCTTTTTAACATTTGGTTTAATCGGTTTGCTTTTTAATTTGCATTGGGGGTTCTTGTTTGGATCAGCATTCGCGATTATAATTTTCATCGCTCTATCTTTTTGGGGAGAGAAGTTAATTTTAATTTTCGCAAAGGCAAGATATGTAACGGATGATGAGATTCTTATCAATCAAGTGAAAAACTTTTGCTGCCACAGTGAAATTCCTGAAGTGAAAATTTATTGGTCGAATGTATTTGTGAATAACCTTTATTATACCAATTCTTATTTTGGAAAGCCGGCCTTAATTATTGGCAAGAACCTCTATAAAACATTTTCTCGCAATGAACTTAATAGTTTAATCTATGCTTCACTTTTAAAGCTAAAATCAAATGAAGCCAAGCATCGAACTGTTGCAAGTCTAATTTTTTTAATTCTTTATTCTCCCGTTTATCTCTTGCGGTCAGCAATTGGTCACCAATCAATTAAGCATGGTTTAAATGTTTTTCTTTATCCTGCTTATTTTTTAAAATCTAAGCTTTATGAAAAAGAAGAAATCGTTTTAAGTTTTGATCAGGAAGTTGGAAAGTTAGATGGATTACGAAAAGATTATATTTCAGCTCTTTTTAAAGTCAATCACCTTCCTGTTTGTAGTGAGGATAGTGTTGGTGGTTTGTTGATGAATGAACTTAATCATGTGAAAAATCAAACCGACGACGTTTTTAATTACTTATTGATTGACCATGTAAGCGTCGAAACCAGGGTAAAGGCCCTTAAATGACATTTAAAAAAATAAAATTTGATCTCTCTGAATATTATCCGCTTTTTTTCACGTTGATATTCGTAACAATTTTATTTCAATACCCATTAGCATCGCTTGAATCCATTTTTTACGACTTGAGAGTGCGTATGGATTTTGGAATTAAGCCAACTGAAGAAATCGTCATTGTCACTATGGATGAAGAAAGTGACGACTATCTTGGGGATACATATCCTTATAGTTACGCCACCCACTCTCGTTTTTTAGAAAAACTATTGTCATCAAAACCAAAAATAATAAATTTTCTATCTCGTATGCCAGAAGCAACACCTGATGATCAGCCTTACTTCGAAGGATTCAAAAAAAATTTAAAAAATTTCGATGCAATGGGCGGAAAAGTTAATTTTGGCACTGAGGTCGATGAGACTGTCGGGGAAGTTCTTCCGCCAGAAAACTTAAGAGAGTTCAATTACGCCCTAGCTCAATTAAATATTGACAATAACACGTTTGCCAAAGATGACGTGGTCAGAAGAGCAATATTTAATGTTTCGGGTGAAGAATCACTTCACTTGTTAACAGCTAATCAATACCGAACAATCTCTGGGAAAAATCCTATAAATGTTCCGGATGTACTTGGTGCTTATTATAATGATGAAGCCGACGCAAACTTTGTTCTTTTTAGATATGCAAGCTCGCCCATCTATAGTGACTTTAAGTACAAAACAATTCCTTATCATCGCGTGCTGGTTGGAAATTTTTCTCCGGAGATTTTTAAGGATAAAATTGTCTTAATCGGCCCCAATTATATATCACAAAGGGATAATTTTTATCTCACACCTTTTAATCAAGAAGAATATAAAGCACCGAAGTTAATTATTCACGCTTCCATTATTGACGCTTTTATTCAGAATAAGACAATTAAAATGATCCCGAGAGTTGTCTCAAATGTTTTAGCCTTTATCGTGGGAATTATTCTTTCTGTTTTAATATCCAAGCTCAAACCTAAAGATGGATTGATCATTACTATTTTAATGTTAGTTTCAATACTCATTATATCGTACTTACTTTTCGTTTTAATGGGGTTTTGGCTTTATACCGCCCATTTAGTTGTAACTATTTTTGTAGTTTATTATATTTGGATTCCCTTCAGAGCTATTGGTGAATATCAAAGACGTTTTGCTATTCAGGAAGAGGCTAAAATCTTAAAGAAAGTAGAAAAATTGAAGCAGAACTTTCTCTCGTTGATGAGTCATGATTTGAAAACTCCCGTAGCAAAAATTGCAGGTGTGGCTGATAATTTATATCACCAAAACTCAGGAAACCCTGAGATTCGAGAGAAGTCACAGCTTATTATTGACTCGACCAAGGAGTTAAATAAGTTTATTTCGAGTATTCTGGATTTAACCAAAATTGAATCAAGTAATTTTGGACTGAGTAAAGTCTCAAGGGACGTTAATTCTCTAATTGAAACAGTAGTAAAAGACTTAGCCTTTAGTGCGGGCCAAAAAAATGTTCAAATAAAAAAAGAATTGGCACCTTTATACCCAATACAGATAGATTCTACGCTTATTACTCGTGTGATTTCGAATTTAGTGGAAAACGCCATTAAATATTCGGGAAATGGTTCAATCGTTCATATTAAAACTTGGGATGATGATAAATGGGTTTATATTGAAATTACAGATAATGGAACAGGAATTCCTCCCGAAGAGCTTCAAAATATTTTTGAGAAGTTTTATCGGATAAAAAATGATGCGAATCATTCCATTAAAGGAACAGGGTTAGGGTTATATCTCGTCAAGTATTTCGTTGAATTGCACGGTGGAACCATCTCTGTAGAGTCTATATTGGGTAAGGAGACAAAATTCTTAGTGAAATTAGTCAACCAGTAGTAGTAAAATAAAAGAAGCAAAAACTTGCTAGGAGAAAAATATGCATCGAGTGCTAGTTGTAGATGATGATAAGGTTTTACAAAACTCTGTTAAGGAAGCTCTTCTTTATCACAGCTTCTCTGTAGACGTTGCAAATAATGGAAAAGAAGCTCTGCTTGCAGTTTATAAAGAAAAATACGACCTGGTTGTTATGGACGTTAACATGCCAGAGATGGATGGGATTTCAGCACTTACTGAAATTAAAAAAGTTGATCCATCAGTTATCGTGATTATTTTAACGGCTTATTCAAACGTCTCTGATGCCGTTAAAGTTGTTAAGGAAGGCGCATACAATTATCTTGAAAAACCAATCTCTTCAGAAAACCTGGTTGCCTTGATTAAGCGTGCACTGAAGGCCCGATCGCTTGTTGAGACTTCACTTTTTTCTTCGCCAAGACTTTCTCTTGGCGGTGATGACCAATTTGTTGGTGAATCACACGTTATGCAAAAAGTTTTTAATGTTATCGATAAACTTGCCAAGGTTAACACTCCAGTTCTTATTCGTGGCGAGTCTGGTACAGGTAAGGAACTTGTTGCTCGCGCTATCCACTATAACGGCCCAAGAAAAGATGCCAAATTTGTTACCATTAACTTAGCAGCAGTTCCAGAAAACCTAATTGAGTCAGAATTATTTGGTCACGAAAAAGGAGCATTTACCGGGGCTAACGAGCGCAAGCTTGGTAAATTTCAATACGCTGACGGCGGTACGCTTTTCCTTGATGAGATTGGGGATGTCACACCTACCATGCAAGTAAAACTCTTGCGTGTCCTTCAGGAAAAAACGTTTACTCCTATTGGATCAAATCGCGATATTAAAGTTGATGTGCGCGTGATTGCAGCTTCCCATAAGCCATTCGAGCAAATGATCAAAGATGGAACATTTCGCGAAGATTTGTTTTACCGCTTAAATGTTCTACCTGTTTATTTACCACCTTTGAGAGATCGTAAGAGCGATATTCCTCACCTTGTTGAATACTATATAAAATATTTTAATAATGTTCATGCCTTGAATATCAAAGGCATGAGTGAAGAAGCCAAAAATCTTTTAGTAAATTTTTCATGGCCAGGAAATATTCGAGAACTTAGAAATGTAATCGAACACGCGTTTATCATTGAATCATCAGATATGATTCAAGCACCATCTCTTCCTTCAAATTTAAAATTAACTTCCGCCACGAAAGTGCCAGAACCAGAAGAAAGTTCTGAATTGATGATTGATGTAGAGGGTATTCAAGATTCAATCTTTGACATGAAGAGTGATGAGGACGTCCGTGCAATTGAAGGCTTTTCCTTTAATAATGTATTAAATTCAAAAGAAATGGTAATGGATTTTCAAGTTGCGAAAGATTTGTTTGAAAAAGAATTTATCGTTTGGGCCCTAAGACAAAATCGTGGAAAAATTAATCAAACTGCGCTAAAAGCCAATATTCCTAAAAAGACTTTGCTTCGAAAAATTGAAAAATATGAAATCAATGCGAAGGATTATGTTAATGGTTAAGCTAATATCTAGATGGTTATAATATGAATAGAATTTATAAAATGTGCATAATGATAGCTACGATTATTATTGCTGATCAAATCACGAAAGGACTTGTTCAGCAGAAGTTTTTCCTTGGCGAATCCGTTCCTGTAATACCGGGCTTATTTCACCTGACTTATGTGAGAAATCCTGGCGCAGCATTCGGGATGCTGGCGTATGCACCAGAATACATCCGCGGGCCACTGTTTTTTGCCCTGCCGGTGCTTGCTTGTTTTTGGTTAATCTATTTAATATGGTCAAATAGAAATAAAAATTTAATTCATTGCTTAGCTTATAGTTTAATTTTTGCCGGAGCTGTCGGAAATTTAATCGATCGTTTTACTATGAATTATGTCGTAGATTTTTTTGATTTTTTCTGGGGATCGCATCACTTTGCTGCTTTTAATATCGCAGACAGTGCAATCAGTATTGCGGCCATGATTCTTATCGTAGATCTTATATTTTTAAACAAAAAGAAAGAAGACAGTGTTACCAGTACTGTTTGAGACTTCCTATTTTACCCTTTATTCCTATCCCTTGTTTATGGGGTTGGCGTGGGGGGTGGGTTATTATTTAACCCAATATCTATTTGAAAAAAATCATGAAGATTCATCGAAACTCTTCCAACTATATGTAGGAGTATTTACTTCAGCATGGATCGGGGCTAAGGCCTTTTTCCTGTTCTTCTCAGCTCAACACAAAATTTATCAATATCTCTATGCTAATTATTTTTGGCTTGGAGGAGGGTTTGTATTTTATGGTGGATTGATCTTTGGATTAATTTTCTATCTAATTTATTCACTATGGTTAAAAAAATTTAACTTCCAAAAAAGCTATCTTCTTGTACCAGGCTTAGTTTTTGGACATGCAATTGGGCGCGTAGGCTGCTTTTTAACAGGCTGTTGTTATGGATCAAAATGTGATCTTCCGTGGGCAGTTAAGATGGATGGTGAGTTTCGTCACCCCGTGCAATTATACGAAGCGTTTGCTCTTTTTTGCCTAGGCTATTTAACTCTAAAGTGGATTGAAAGAAAGAAAACGAACCTCTACATCGTGACTCATTATTTTCTTGTTTATTCGGCAGTTAGATTTATCATTGAATTCTTTCGAGGTGATGAAGTTCGTGGAGTCTTTTGGCTTTCACTCTCAACGTCACAGTTAATTTCACTTGGACTTTTTATTATTGCCCTGGTTGTTAAATATAAAAGGAGAGAAGTATGAAGGTGATCTTATCGATGATGTTACTTGCGAGTATGGCAGTACATGCCAATGAATGTGTAGAGTTAACGAAATGTATTGAATATGTTAGTAAGCTAACGGGGAAAAAATATATTTACGACGCCAGATCTGTCAAAGGTGGACTACAGGCATCTTCTAACTTGGAAATTAATGCAGAAAATGCAGATACACTTTTCACCTATATTTTGGATTTAAATGAATATGCCAGAGTTCCAACGGCAGAGAAAGATACTTATATAATTGTTCAAGCAAGAGACATTCGCTATCAACCAGTTCCTACAATCAATGTGGATGCACAGACACCACCGAAACTAATCCCTAATTATGACTATTTTATGATGTCTTATAAGTATAAGCATTTTAAAGATGGTCAAACAAGAATGGCCTCTAACAGCTTACGTCCTTTTATGTCCCGCTACTCTCGCATTATAGAGGTAGGAGATACAGTTACAGTCCAAGAAAATTCTGCAAAACTCGCCAAGGCTTATGAAATAATAAAAGGCACTGATCGTGAGTTGACCAAAGAAGAACTGAAACGTGTAAAAGAATGGGAAGCTGAAAGAAACGAAGAAAGAAAAGAAAAGAGAAAACACGATGATAAGAAAACTGAAAAAAGAGAAGAGAAAAAATGAATAAAAAAGCCATCGAAAGATGGCTTTTTTTTATTCACTTACAACTGACTTTTTAATTTCTTCTACTTTTTTTTCATCAATATAAAGTTCTGAAAATAATGTTTCGTTCGACCACGCAATAAAAGCATCATTGTGCTCATACATAGTGATTGTCTCCCATGGGCAGTCGGTTGAACAATTTTGGCAACCAATACAACGGGCCAAGTCGATTTCAACTGTTTGTTGAAACTGGGGATTTTCTGAAAGTGGGCCAGGAACCAGCTCAATAGAATCTACTGGGCATCCCTGAATACAGATCTCGCAACCAGTACAACCTGATTGGTGAACAACGGCTAATAATTTTGGTGGTTTCTTCCCTTTGCGCTTAGGCTTAAGGCGAGCGGAATGGAAAGGATTCTCCACAATCACGGCTTCTTCATTTTCGTTTTTATTTGTTAAATTATCGGTAGTCATTCTAGCGCTCTTAGCAAACCAAATTCATTAAAATTGTGTTAATAATTAAAACTAATTATAACCTAGATCCGCTTTTCTTGCTAATAGATTTAGCCAGATTTAAAGAGATTGGGTTTAATATCCTCTTAAAAAATATAGGGCAATATGAAAAAACTAAGATTTGTCACAGCAGCAAGCCTTTTTGACGGACACGATGTTTCAATCAACATCATGCGAAGAATGCTCCAATCCAAAGGAGTCGAGGTCATTCACTTAGGCCATAACCGTTCGGCCCAAGAGGTGGTGGATGCAGCCCTCCAAGAAGATGTTAATGGTGTTGCACTGAGTTCATATCAGGGGGGGCACGTAGAATACTTCACTTATATCCGTGAACTTTTAGATGCGGCCGGAGCAAGTAAGATTAAAATTTTTGGAGGTGGAGGTGGGGTTATCACGCCAAGTGAAATTAAGCTTCTTCATTCAAGAGGTATAACTCGCATATATTCTCCTCAGGATGGAATGGAAATCGGTCTTAATGGAATTATCGATGACATGATTGAGAAGGCGAGTGAATCAACTCTCGATGGAATAGATTTTAGTAAATTTGATATTAAAAAATTAAAGGATCGCGAAATTTCAAAAGTTATTACCGCGATTGAAAATAACGGCTTAGTTCCAATTAAATATATCGCTGGAAATGTGCCAGTTTTGGGTATTACTGGTACAGGTGGAGCTGGGAAGTCATCGCTGATAGATGAGTTGCTTTTACGTTTTTACCGCCATTCGCCAAGTTCAAGGATTGCACTTATTTCGGTCGACCCAACAAAGAAAAAGACTTCGGGGGCATTGCTCGGAGATCGTATTCGTTTAGGAAGTGCGAGTTTTTCAAATTTTTATATTCGTTCACTGGCCACTCGAAATTCAAATACAGAACTTTCACCTCATATTAAAGACGTCGTAAGTTTTTTAAAATCTCAGCCCTTTGATTTAATCTTGGTTGAAACGTCTGGGATTGGTCAAGCTTCAGATGAGATCACGAAAGTTGCCGATAAATGTATTTACGTAATGACTCCAGAGTACGGAGCTCCGACTCAGTTAGAAAAAATTGAAATGCTTGAGTCGGCAAGTTTTATTGTCATCAATAAGTTTGAAAAACCTCGCTCAGAAGATGCCTTAAGAGATATTAGAAAACAGTACCGAAGAAATCACAATCTTTTTGCAGGTCACCCAGGGGCTCCTGATGATATTGATCTGCCAATTTACGGAACAATGGCTTCGCAATTTAATGATGTGGGAGTCAATGCTCTCTTTTTTGATATAACAAAAGTTCTAAATATAAAAACTGATGATTTAGAAACATTAAAACAAGATAAAGCTCCTATTATAAAAAATAGAATTATTGCTCCCGAGCGCGCGCTTTATTTGAGAGATATCGCCACGACTCTTAGACATTATAATCGCGATACTCTTTTAAATGCAGAAAAATTACGCGACTACGAGGCACTTTTAATTACTTCCCAAATCGTAAAGGGAAACAAAGACGTAGAAGAAAAACTTTCCGAAATCAAAAACAATATTCCGGAGAGCGTGTTTTATGAATTAAAAACATTAGAAGAGACTATTGCTCAATATGAGTCCGGAGCTTTTTCTTATTTTGTTCGCGGCAAGGAAATTAAGGTCATCACTAAATATAAATCATTATCTCATAACGATATTTCAAAAGTAGCCTATCCAAAATTTCATTCATTAACAGATAAATACCGTTTTCTTAAAAGCTCAAACCTTCCTGGACATTTTCCTTTTGCCGCAGGAATTTTTCCTTTCAAACGTGCCGACGAAGATCCAAAAAGAATGTTTGCAGGTGAAGGTGGTCCATTAAGAACAAATAAACGTTTTCATTATCTTTCAAAAGATGATCAGGCAAAACGCCTGTCAACGGCTTTTGATTCCGTCACCCTGTATGGAGAAGATCCAGATATACGTCCTGATATTTTTGGAAAAATTGGTGAAGCCGGAGTTTCGATTGCCACGTTAGATGATATGGAAGATCTCTATAAAGGTTTCAGTCTGATTGACCCATTTACATCAGTGTCTATGACTATCAACGGTCCAGCTCCAATTATTCTTGCAATGTATATGAACGCTGCTATGAAGCAAGTGCTCCAAGGTGACGATTATCTTAATCCCGAAAAACGTATTGAAGTGATGAGGCAGGTTCGAGGAACAGTTCAAGCAGATATTCTCAAAGAAGATCAAGCACAGAACACATGTATTTTTTCGTTGGAATTTGCTCTAAAGATGATGGGAGACATCCAGGAGCTTTTCTGCCGTCAAAAAATTAAAAACTATTATTCAGTTTCTATTTCTGGTTATCATATTGCTGAAGCGGGAGCGAATCCAATTTCACAAATGGCCTTTACGCTGACCAATGGGTTCACCTTTGTCGAATATTACTTAAGTCGCGGAATGGATATTAATGATTTTTGCCAGAACCTTTCATATTTTTTTTCAAATGGACTTGATCCTGAGTATACGGTTATGGGACGCGTAGCTCGAAAAATTTGGGCTGTTACCTTGAGAGATAAATACGGTGCGAATGAAAAGTCGCAACAATTTAAATACCACGTGCAAACTTCAGGACGCTCTTTACACGCTCAAGAGATTGACTTCAACGATATTAGAACAACATTACAAGCTTTTTTAGCACTTTCTGATAACTGTAATTCACTTCACACGAATGCTTACGATGAAGCCATCACTACACCGACTGAAGAATCAGTAAGAAGAGCGATGGCGATTCAAATGATTATCAATCGTGAGTTTGGTATGAATAAAACCGATAACCCTCTTCAAGGGGCATATATCGTCGAAGAATTAGCTGCAATCGTAGAAGAGCAAGTTCTTCGTGAGTTTGAAAATATCTCTGATAAAGGAGGTGTTTTGGGTGCAATGGAAAGTATGTACCAACGCTCAAAAATCCAAGAAGAGTCTCTTTACTATGAAACACTTAAAGATAGCGGCGAATTTCCTATCATTGGAGTAAATACTTATGTCGCACTAAATATTAAAGAGCAGATGGCTAAAGAAATTGAAATCTCACGTTGTTCGGATGATGAAAAAATGGAACAAATAACTCGTCTTAACAAATTTAAAGAACGCAATATTGATAAAGCAGCTGCAGCCCTACAGCGATTAAAAGTTGTTGCTCTGGCAAACGGAAATGTTTTTGAAGAGCTTCTTTCAACTGTTAATTATGCTAGCCTTGGCCAGATTACGAACCTTCTTTATGAAGTTGGTGGAAAATACAGAAGGAATATGTAATGAAAAAAGCCACTGTGTATACACGTACAGGAGATGAGGGGACAACTGGGCTAGTTGGGGGAACACGTATTAAAAAAAGTGATCCACGTATTTACCTTTATGGAGAAGTGGATGAGTTAAACTCTCATATCGGTCTGGGCATTTCTTTTTTGCCAAAAGATTTCGATCTGAAATTTCTTCATGAAATTCAATCTTCTCTTTTTGATTTGGGAAGCAATCTAGCTTGTGAAAAAGAGAAGCGTGAGCAATTTAAATTACCTCAAGTCAAAGACACTCTAATTGAAAGATTGGAAAAAGAAATTGATCAAATGGATAGTCTGTTACCACCTCTTAAAACGTTCATCCTTCCGGGGGGAAGTCTCGAGGCTTCAGCTTTTCATGTTTGTCGAACTGTGTGCAGAAAGGTTGAGCGTCAGTTGGTAGATTTCGAAGATCAACATCCAGGAGAAGTTCCAGAAAGTGGACTTCGTTTTATTAATAGATTGTCAGATTATTTTTTTATTCTCGCTCGCTACGCCAATCACTTAAAAAAAATTGAGGAAATCCAATGGATTCCATCTAAGGAATAAAAATTATTTTTTTTTAGCTTTGTTAATATCGAGCTTTAGCATTTTAGTTAGTCCAGAACTCTTTTCTTGTTCAATGAGGTTTTTATTTTTTCCACTGATCCAATTTTCTTTTGCAATTTTCTTTTTGTGATCCTTATTTAAAAGAAGCGATTTTTTTTGTTGAGATTCCTCGTGCTTCTCTTTAACAAACTGCCGGGATTTGGTGCCTCTAGGAATAACAAGCGTCTCATTACCGTTGTCTTCAGGTTGTCCTCTGCCAATAGCCAAGCGTTCTTTCGGATTAAGTTTCTTTTCATCGATTGTAATCATGGTATTACCTAAGCGAAGAGTTTCACTAATTTTAAATTGTATTTTTTGAATTTGACTATTATTTAGGTAAGATCCATTCGTTGAGTCAAGGTCGGTATAAATGAGCTCACCTTTGCCATTAAGCTCGAACATACCATGTTTGCCACTCATCTGCTTATCATCCAACTTAAGATCACTGCGAGCAGATCGTCCAACTATGCATTTTCCCAAGATTGGTAATTCAAATTCTTGCTCATTAGTAGTAATCAATAATACTACGGCCATAAAATATACCTCTGGCTCATATTATAACCCACAATAATTAGTTTATATAATTATGGGCAAAATCATACTCCTCCTCCTGAAATTATGGTAATATGATATTAAGTTACTAGGTTATACAACTTATCTGAGAGAGTGTTATGGAACAAAATATTGTCAGTGTCACAGAAAAGGCCCTTCAGCATATCCGAGAAATTTATCTAAAAGAGGATAAAGGGGTAGATATGGGTTTGCGCTTAGGTGTTACTGGAGGTGGATGTTCTGGACTGTCTTATAAAATTGAATTTTCTGATAAAAAAGAGAAAGATAATATTATCGATTTTGGTGATATTAAAATTTTTATAGATCCCAAATCGTCGATCTACTTAAAAGGCGTAGAGCTTGATTTCAAAGATGGCTTAAACGGCAAAGGCTTTGTTTTCAATAATCCTAATGCGAACAATACATGCGGTTGTGGTGAATCTTTTTCTGTGTAAATCGTAATGTCTATTTCATCAATTCGTTTTAATTCAAGCCAAATGCATTTGCAGGACTATTCACTGATCAAGGTGGCAGGTGCAGATCGCGAGTCTTTTTTTCAAGGACAAGTAACCAATGACCTATCATCACTTCCAATTAACGAAGGCCAATTAACTGCAAGGTTAAATCGATTAGGTAAATTACAATCATTTTTTTTTATCGCTAAACTTAATGAATGCCTATTTCTTCTCTGCCCAAAAATATTAGTCGAGTCCATAAAAATGGACTTCGAAAAATTTATTATTATGGATGATGTCGTTTTAGAAAGTGTTGATAGTGATCTATGGATCATCTTCAATCATTTTTTAGAAGACACACAAACGAAAGAGCCATTTTTTGATTTTAATTTTTACGGAATAAATGCTCGACTGGTTTTAGAGCAGCATCCAACACTTAACCAGACAGATGAAAGTGAACTAGAAGAAATAAGAATTCTTAATGGTTGGCCGAAGTGGGGAGCAGATGTTGATGAGACTCAATTTATCAACGATAGTTATCTTAACGAGATAGCGATCTCTTATAAGAAAGGATGTTTTTTAGGGCAAGAAACTGCTGCTAAGATTGAAAATAATAGAGGGGCAGCATATTACCCAGTTCTATTAAAGCTTGATCCCCCTGTGGTTCTTGGTCAATTTCTAAAAGCAGATTTTCAAATCAATCTTGAGGAAGGCGAGAGAAAAGCTGGCACATTCCTTTATCAAGTTAAAGACATGTTTCAGGCTTTGTTGTTCAGAGACTTCCGAGTTGTAGGGAGAGAGCTTGAACTTTTATTCGGTTCCAAAAAGATTAAAGTAACTGTGATGAATCTGCCTTTTTATAAAAATTTCTCAAAGGCAGAAATGGCCTTGGAGTTATATCACCTCGGGGTTGAAAACTTTCAGTCTAATAATCTCGCGGATGCTTTAGAGTGCTTGAAAAGGGCATTGTCATTCGATCCATCCTTTGCTGATGCCTATGAATCATTAGGGGTAATGCTTGGCAGAGAAGAGAAATTTCAAGAAGCTATTGAGTGGATGGATAAATTGCTGATAGTGAGTCCTCAGTCCGTAATGGCACACACAAATAAATCACTTTATCTTATGAGGCTTGGAAAAATCGAAGAGGCTGAAGCAGAAAAAAGTTTAGCAACTGTTAAGTCCTTTGCTGTCTTTGGGCAAGAGGCTAAACTGAAAAAGCAATTAGCGGAAGATCTAAAAAAGAAAGAGGAAGAAGTATTTCGCCGGGAAAAAATGTTTTTGCAAGTTTTAGAAATAGATGAAGAAGATACTATTGCTCTTTATGGAATGGGGGACATTTTTTTTCAACGAAAGGACTTTCAATCGGCTATTAAAAATCTAGAGAAGGTCATTGTAGTAGATTCAAAGTACTCCACTGCTTATTTGCTTCTAGGGAAGGCTTACGAAGCTGAAGGTGATATTGAGAAGGCCCGGTCAGTCTATCAAGCAGGCATCATTTTGGCGTCAAAGCGCGGGGACATGATGCCTGCTAATGAAATGCAGTCTAGGTTAAACCAACTTGTAGTGAGTCCGGGTCTCAGCTAATTCCTTTTTCAAGGCTATTATTTCTTGAAATTTTTTAGGGTCAAGTGCTTTTAAGTTTTCTAGTATTGTTACCGTATCTTTTTTATAAGCAGAAATGCGGTCGTAGATCATATTGATTAATTGATTACCATCCTTGTTCACACGCTTATTTTTAAAAGCATGTTGAAGATCGGAGCGGCAGAATTCCAACATAAAATATTCTTCAAGAAAACGTTGTTTAATTTTAACTCTTTCTTCTTTGGTAAATGTAAGTGTCTTTTTTTCTGCGGCAATATCCAGGTGATAATAAAGTTCTAGTGCCCAATAAAAAGTAAAAACGGCATGATAAATTCCACGAATT
>JAQTTZ010000121.1 GCA_028710485.1 Bacteriovorax sp.
TCGAGACCCCATTCCAGTAAAGGCATAAAGCTATTCGTATAGTGTATTATTGATAAATAAGGCGTTCACTGATCTACCATCCATAACACGCACATGTAATAAAACTTTCTCAGCTTCTAATTTTTCAGGAACTTCAAATTCATAAGTAAAAGGAATCATCTTTTTAGGACAGAAAGTTTTTACTTGTTTCATTTTTGGCAACACTGAATATGTATCAACTCCGTTATCCACAATGATAATTTCTTTCAATTCGAAACAATCACTTGGGTTGTAGCCTTTCAGTGCAACTTTTCTACTTCCCTCATCTCCGCGAACAATTTCATCGACATTGGCGTAAATCGTTTCATCAATTGAACTACTGCTTGCTTCTGAAATCGTTATATTGCTTTTCTTTTCCCAAGTACTTTTTTCGTTAACGGCGATTTGATACTTACCTTTATCCAATAATCCGATATTAACGTATTCAATATAAGGAACAATTACGTCAGCACAAAAGCCCATGCCCATTTGGTTTTTCATGGCAGTTAATGACACTGAAATCTTTCCATCTTTTACTGATACAGTTGATTTTGGAGCCTTATAACAAAGGTTCGGTAAAAATCCAGTAACTACAACCTCTGTATTATCGTTGCTATCAAATCCTGCAGGAGTAAAGACATGATCGACGGGAACATTGGCTTCGTAAGAGATTGGAGCGGCCATGCTGAGTACTGGAATCAAGGCAAGAGCGGCGATTAGTTTAATGTTTTTGTTTTTCATAAATCCTCCTTTGGAACTTTATTTGGAAATAATTTTAATCTTTCATTTGTCTTTTCGCTTTATTTTATAGATCCCACAGAGTCAAATTAAACTGATTTGAAACAGGTTTCCGCTGAATTGTTCGCAAGCTTAAAGCTGACGTGAATCATGTTTTTTTGCACTTTTCATCGCTATAGAAAATATGGGATCTAATTATAAGACTGCTGCGATATCGGCAATTGATAGGAGTGGGGATGAAGACTGCGATCACTGGATTATTATGGCTAACACTGTTAACAGGAGTTGCTGATGCCGTGACCTACAAGCGCGAAGCGGGATCTTGTTTTCCCCTAAGTAGCGCAAGCTACGGAGTGGGTAATAAGTCATTGGGTGGACTAAGTGAAACGGACTACAACCAAATCTTAGATAGAGCTCAAGCTATCATGGGTCCTGAGATTAAAAAAAATCTGAATAAAAATTTAATCATCGATAGAAAATGGGCCGATCCAACAGTTGATGCCTTTGCTACACGTGATGATGCCAATAACCCAGTCATTGTGATGAATGGTGGTTTAGCAAGACACCCCCAAATGACTAAAGACGGATTTTTACTGCTCGTCTGCCATGAATTAGGTCACCATCTAGGAGGAGCCCCTAAAATTTTAAGAGGGAATTCTGGTCTAAGAGGTTGGTCTTCAGCCGAAGGGCAAGCTGATTATTTTGCTACCTCTAAGTGTCTTCCGCTGTTTTTTCAAGCAGGAGTAGAAAATAAAAATTTTGATTATGATATTGATGCTAACAATTTAAAACAGGCGCTATCTAAGTGCCGCGATAATATCTGTGCTCGCATTGTTCTCTCTGGGCTTGCCGTCAGCCAAGTGTTTGCTTCTTTGATCAATGGAACACCCGCGCCAAGTTTACTCTATAATGACCCGACTAAGGTCGAGAAAACTCTCTATAATCATCCCAACCCACAATGCAGACTTGATACTTATCTTTCAGGGGCCAATTGTGATGCCGGAATAGAAATACCATTTGATTTAAATGATCCTAAAATTGGAGCTTGTGTAAAAGATCAAGGCTCGCGTCCGATGTGCTGGTTTCAAGAGAAAGATTTCACTTTAAAATAATTTTAGAGAACTGAGCTTTGGCGATCTCTTCGCCAAGCTCTATTTTTTGACCAACCAGTTTTGCAATATCATCAAAATGATCTCTCGTTGTTTCTTCTCCGATATAAATTGGTTCACCAATGACTACGATAATTTTAGTAAATGGCTTTGGTATCCTGAATTGATCCCAACTTTTTTTAAAGACCCAATATTTTTCGGCATAAGGAGAAAGGGGAAGAATTGCACAATGGGAGAGTCTGGCGATCTCGATGATTCCTGGTTTTACAATATGTGCAGGTCCCTTTGGGCCATCAACAGTAAGTGCCCCGGGGAAACCTTTTTTCATATTTTTTACTATTTCAATCATTGCTTTTTTTCCACCGCGAGTTGAGCTCCCACGTGCTGGATGATGACCAAATTTTTTACAAGTCACTGCCACCAATTCACCGTCTTTGGAGTCTGAAATAACCATCGTGAAGTGTTCACCGATATGAGAGAAGATGGCACCTATCAAGTTTTGATGCCAAAGAGCATAGGCAAAAGTTTTTTGGGGGTGGCCCGCTTGAGCTTTTTGTTTGTTATCGAGGCCCAAAAACTCATAGCGGTAGGTAAGATTTAATAATCGAATGCAATAATAAATAAGTTGAGCAATAAATTTTGTTAACATACTTCTGCTATTAAAGAATTGTTGTGCGTAGCCATCCAGCAATGGAGAGTCGCTCGCTCGTTGTAGGCAATACTTCATGATAGATTTGATTACTTAAAAAGCAAACTAAAGTTCCAGCTATCGGAGCAATATCAGCTTCTATTATGTCCTGATTGTCGCGAGAATAAGTTCTTAATTCTCCGCCCTGTATCGGAGTATTAAGATAAGTGACAGCAGATATAAGCCGTTCATTATTGCCCTTAAACTGATCGAGATGCTTTTTATAAAACCCGCCTTGATCATAGCAAGCAAAGTGCCCTTCAAATTGTTTTAAGCCTAAATAAAGTTCTCTGTTGATAATGTTCATCAGTTTACTCATTTTTTCCAGGTATTCATTTTGGGCCTGGCTATTTTGGGCTGCACTTAACCAAAAGATGGAGTCGTTTCTAATCGAAGGAATATTTTGTTCGCTGCTCCCTTTGCTTATTTTGGCTGCTCGCATAGGGAGAGTTTTGAGTTCAGTTACAAGTTTTTGACAGAGGCTAGGATCTAAAAAAGACTCACAACTGTACTGACCGCGTTCTATAAGTGAGAAAATTAAGTTTTCATGATCCATTAATGAAAGCTATCTTAGAATTTTTTAGATATCAATGATACTATAGTTAAAAATCAGGAAAGGAGTTTTTACTTGGTTCAGTTATCTTGGTGGATTTGGTTTCATATTTTTGTTTTTGCCATGTTGGCACTGGATCTCGGTGTTTTTCATCGTCAGGAAAAAGAAATTTCTGTGAAAGAGTCTTTAATTTGGACTTGCGTCTGGATTAGCTTGGCCCTAATTTTTAATTTCGGTGTTTATAAATTCATGGGGTCTCAAGAAGCCTATGAGTTTTTGACTTGTTATGTCTTAGAGAAAAGTTTAAGTATCGATAATATATTTGTCATGACTATCATTTTTGGTTACTTCAAGGTCCTTCCTAAATACCAACACCGCGTCCTCTTTTGGGGGATTTTGGGAGCGCTGGTAATGCGAATCATCTTTATTTTAGGCGGTGTTGCAATTATCGAACACTTTCATTTTGTCCTCTATATCTTCGGTGCATTTTTGATTTATACCGGCTTTAAGATGTTCTTTTCCGGCGATGAAGAAATGAATCCTGAACATGGTTTGATTTATAAAATATCAAAAAAATACTTTAAGATGACAAATCACTTTGTGGATCATAAGTTTTTTGTCAAAAAAAGTGGAATGTTTTACATGACACCACTTTTTTTGGTTCTACTTATTATTGAATCAACTGACGTTATTTTTGCGCTTGATTCAATCCCAGCAACTCTTTCTGTAACTAAAAATCCTTTTATTGCGTATACCTCAAATATTTTTGCAATCTTGGGCCTTCGTTCACTTTATTTTGCATTTGCGGGAGTCATCGGATTGTTTCGCTTCCTCTCATATGCACTTTCAGCTGTCTTGATTTTTATTGGTTCAAAGATGCTTCTAGAGCATTACGTAAAAATCTCAACCAGCCTGTCATTAGCAATCGTTCTTGGGACAATTGCTATTTCGGTTATTGCTTCTTTAGTCATTCCTGAAAAGCAAAAAGATTAAATCGATTTTATAAGTTTTGTGGCTATTGGGTTATCAATTGTTCTTTTTGAACTGATAACCCAATATTCTTCTTTTATATTGGGAAGAGTTCCTATCTTATAAAGACTTTTTTCCCTTACTAGGTTAAGAGCAGCGATATCAGGAAGGGCCGCGACTCCTGCGCCTTGGCTGGCAAAAATTTTCATCAGTGCAGTATCCTGAGTTTCAAGTTCACTTACTATTTTAATTTTCTTTGTATCAAAAAAATAATCGAGATCATGGCGCAATTTAGAATGGTGAGTGGGAAGAATCATTGGAATGCCGTTGAGTGATCTAGGAAAATTCTTACGACACGTTAGGTATTCTTTTGAGCCATAAATGGAAACAGGAGCTTTTACAAAAGACTTACTATTCATATTTTTATCTCGGGAAATATCGCCTGCGTAATTTGAGATAAAGCAATCAATGTTGCGAAGAAGAAGTTCACTTGTAAGTTCTTCTTGCGAGCCTTCGATGATGCTTACAAAGCAATCGCCGTAAGAGCGAGCCTTCTGGGTGATCTCCCAAACAATTTGTTTGGGGACACTATCCAGAGCGCCTAAGCGCAAGGTGGTTTTAGTAGTGAAAGATTTCTCATGAACTACTTGTAAAAGTTCCTGTCCCAGCTGGCCAATTTCATCGGCGTACTTAAGTACAACTTTTCCTGCGTCTGTTAAAATAAGTTTTCTGTTTTTCCGTTCGAATAATTCAATCTGTAATTCTTCTTCAAGCTGCTTGAGTTGAGCACTAAGAGCTGGCTGCCCAATCAGCAACTTCTCAGAAGCCTTGGAAATACTTCCCGTATTGGCAATTTCTCTGAAATATATAAGATGATGATAGTTGAGCCATTTCATATTTTTTCCTTCATTCCGGTAGCGTAGATCTTTATAGCAATAAATTATTCGAAAAAAACGAACTATTTCTACTTTATTATCAATTTTATTAAATAATCATTTTCGAGGAGAATCTAATTACGCAAAACAAATCCAAGGAGGATGCGAATGAAAGAATTATTGAATCAAGACCTTAAGGCCATAACAGAAGCTGATTCGGCACCAATGATTTCTATCTATTTATCAAAAGATGGCGCGCTTGATATAAAATCATTAACTGAAAAATGGAAAGAGTCACTGACCAAAGCAGAATTTTTTCTGTTAAAAGATTACACCAAATCATTTGTTCAGTCTTTCATGGAACCTCTCTGGCTTTCTGATGATGTGCAAAAGCTCGAACACCTAGATAAAGGAATTATTGTTTTTTATAGTGCAGTGATGCAAGGATATTTGAGAGTGCAATCATCTATAAATGACTTGGTGGTTGTCGCAGATAGTTTCCATATCAAGCCATTACTGCGAATCAAAAATAATGAAAAAGGTTTCTTTCTTATTTCGATGAGTGGAAAGGCCGTCAATGTTTGGGTGGAAACTAATGGTCATTTATATCGGTTGAACACTTTTAGAAATGAAACTGAAGCCGCAGAAAATACTAATAAAAATCTTAATATGAATCCTAGAGAATTCATTGCGCATACTTCAATAGAATTAAATAGGATGCTGTCGAAATATAAATTACCCATTATTCTGGCCGGAGTGAATGAACATTTAGGCCATATGAAGAAGTATTTGGATCACTCAATGGTTCTAGAAGAATCAATTGTAGGGAATGTTGAAAGAGCAAAGAGTGAAAAATTGCGTGGGAAATGTTTTGAATTACTTGAACCATTTTACCATCAAAAAGAATTACAAGAAGTGGAAGAACTAAATCTGGCAGTTAAAAAAAATTATGCAATTACATATATTGAAGATATTGCCGTTAGCGCAGTTTATGGAAAAATTAAAAAATTATTCGTAGTAGAAAATAGACAACTCTGGGGTGCCATCAATAAATTAACGGGAGAAATTTTTATTTCGCCACGACAATCCAATTCTCACGATGACGATATTCTCGATGATATCTGCCAGGTGGTACTAGCGCATGGGGGAGAAGTCGTGGTCTTAAAAGAAGCGGCCAATGTGAAAGGTTATATTGCAGCGGCAATTGTTACTGATCGCTCCCACCTTTACGACTTAGACCAAGCGTACTCAGTCCCGGGATAATCTAAAATGTTAAATGCTTATCTCTTTTGGGAAGTGATGGCCTTCATGGCCATCATTTCTTTTTATCTTGGCCCAATGTCGGGCACAATATTCCCCTCTCCACTTTTTCAACGAGTTCTTTTAAAATCTACAGATTAATTGCTCGGGAGAAAACATGAAGCTATTTAGATTAGTTACTGTATCTTTTCTATGTATACTCATTTCTCCAATGGCTTCAGCATCTTTTAATCTCAATATAAAAATTGGTCAGTTAGTCGGGACTCAAGTTGTTGAAATGAATAAAACGATTGAAGCCGACTATAATAAAGATATTATTATTAGCCCTGAAGGCTTGAAAAATAAAATTATTTTGAGCTTGAAAAAATTTAACAATGTATTGGTTAATGGAAATAAGATTAGTCCGATACAAGTTGATATAAAGTTAGTCAATGAAATGCAGAAAATTATTGGACGACCTCAAACCGTCACTTCATTTTACAACCGTTCTGCCCAATTTGCCGTCCGTTCATCTGGCATTGCCAGTGATGTCGCCGATATCAATGTCTCTCTTAAATTTGAAGAAATGAATTAGTGAATAATTTTTTTTAAAAAGTTTTCCAATCTATCAAAAACATTCTGATTCATGGGCAAAGCTTGATTCTTGCAAATCTTAATTGCCTGACAATTTTCATCTGATGCTAACCGATCTAAAAAATCCATTAGAACTTTGTAGCCCTTAATATTGGTTTGATAAATTTCTTTTACTTCCAGAATTTTTCCCAAGTAAGGACAAGGAGTCAGCAGGTAGCTGATAGTTCCCAGGCAAGAATCATCCTGGAAAACACCTATGAGTTTTGGGCCTTCACTATTATTGAGGTAATTTTCGTGTTTTAGCGCGTACTCGTAAAAAGACAAAGGATATTCTTTTTGATTGAGAATATTGTAAGCTTTTTCAAAGTCTTCCCTGACTGTGATTAATCTTATATCCATATAGCTATGCTAATCGCGATCAAAAAAAGTGCAATAAAAATAAATCCTGACTTTTTCAGATTTAAATTAGAAAACGCTTATCGCCATTCAACTTGTCCGGATTCGAGATGGTATAGGGCGTTTTGAATTTTGACATCACCTGATTGAACCAAATTTCTGATCACCTCAGAACGTTCTAATAAATCGTGGGCAACTCCTTCAACATTCGCCCAACTTTCGACAACCACGCCATCGGTTTGTGAAAGCTCAGAAAAACGCTTTAAGTGAGGGTGAAGATCGGTAACAAGTTTGTTGAGCCATGGACTTCCAGCATCCCCACCTTTTAAAGTGGCAAGAGCGGCTTTTACTGCACCACAAGACTCATGCCCCATAATAACAATTAGATTACTACCCAAGTGACTAACTCCATATTCAATGCTTGCAATCGCTGCATAGTCGAGAGATTGGCCAGCTGTGCGTACTACAAAAATTTCTCCGAGTTTTTGATCAAATACTATTTCAGGTGGAACTCGTGAATCACTACAAGATAAAATGATAGCATAAGGCTTTTGACCAGAGACTAATTTCCCCCGGTCCTTAAGGTCCGCTCCATTATGGCGGGGATGGGAAGTGGCATATCTATTGTTTCCATTTTTTAAGAGTTCCATTGATTTTTCAGGATTGAGCTCTCCTTTTAATCTGACTTCATGAGCGGTTTCATTGCTAAAGGCTTCTAATGAAAAAAGGCAAATCACCAGCGCGAAGGTCTTTTTGAATATCATAATTGCTCCAATCTCGAATATTTTTTAAGAAGCTTTTTGGAAAATTAATTCCACTGACGTTCCATGCTTTACGGGGTGTCGCTCTTTGGTAATACTCTCAATTGAGAATTTTACACCGTAGAGATCTAGAAATAGTTTCATCAAAGGCATACCAAGGCCAGTTCCTCTCTCTCCTATCGTTCCAAGGCGAGAGGTCTCTTTATCATAAGCAAAAAGATAAGGGAGGAGTTCTTCTGGGATGCCAATTCCATGATCGGATATTGTAACAATGATATTTTCTTCAGTCTGTTTAATAAAAATATCAACGGTTGAATTGGACTCTGAAAATTTTATTGCATTAGAAATAAGGTTATTAAAAATGTTATTACATAGGCTAACTTTTTCAGCACGCACTTTTGCTGAAGCTTCTATGTCTTTTTTATAATTCAGGGTTATGTTTTTTTCTCTCAATTTATCTTGAAAAGAAAAACGACTCTTCTCAATGATTTCATCTATGCAGACAGATTCAATTTTTAATCCTTTTTTACCCGCTCCAAAAGCCTGGAGCTCTCTTGTGAGAGAAAGAATTTGTCCCATCGTATCTGTTGAGCGCTTCATTCGATCGACTAGTTTTGAGAGTTCAGGTGGACAACGGTCTGTTAGAGCTTCAATACTCATTCCTAATATTTGGAGAGGATTGGCCAGGTCATGAGATATAAGACGAAGCATTTTTACATTTTCGCTATAGCATAACTCAAGTTGCTCTTCCTTGATTTTAATTTCATGGAGCGCTTGTTTTAAGTGTGCTGTCCGCTCTTCAATAATAGTTTCTAATTCTTGATTAGTTTTATTCATGTGAATATTTTAACGTAAAAAATGGAATAGTTTTTTTAGTTAGTATGGAAGGCAAAAAAGACCATTTTGAATAAGTCTGAGGGGGAGCAAAATAAGCGGATATTAAAACAAAGAGAACTAAAGGATCGGAATGGGGGAGGCATCGGACAACTATTATCAAAGTCAGTTAATCCAATGCCTAGATTAAAAAATTTATTGTTTAAGTCTGGGGTCGTCAACCACAAGAGCTCTCGTATTTAACTGGTAGCAGTAGTAATAGTTACATCTTGGGTTATATGAAGCTTCACAGGTTGATTGGAAAACAATTTTATTATTACTCATGATACTTAGGATGCGCATAGTTGTTTCACAATCTCTTCTGGCGATGTCAGGGCTTTGGCCGTTAGAAATAAGGACTGTGTTGGTATCAATCCACGATGAGGTTGAGAGAGGAACTCCATCCTGGGCAAGGGATACGTTGGCGATTGATAGAAATGCTAGGGAAAAAATAAATGCTTTCATAAGGCTTCCTCCATGAGTAGGTGAATGGATTTCAATCACACCAAGAAAAGAAACAAATGTCAACGCTCTGTTTTTCGTGCGTCATTGATATTTTTCATTGGTAAAGATGTGCTTTTTAGGCTTAGTATTTCCTCTTTAAATTTGTTTTAAGGAATATGGATAATGAGCATAAAAATACCTGCAGAGATAATCAATTGCCAAAATTTTATTAATGGAGAATTTGTAAAAGGCAATGGAGAAAAAATTCAAGTCATCAGTCCTTATAATGGAAAACCAATCGGTGAATTTTACAGCACTACTCAATCCGTTGTAGATCTTGCGATTAGTGATGCTCAGATAGCACAACGGTCTTGGGCTGAAATTTCGATGAAAGAGCGCACGAAGGTCATGTTTAATTTTAGAAATATTCTTATGCGTGACATGGATGAAATCGCTCATTTAAAAAGTTCTGAATCAGGAAAAAATTTCGATGAAGGCAAAGCAGGCTTAATGAAAGGAATTGAAGTGCTAGAGTATGCTATCGCACTTCAAAATATGGATATCGGTGGACGCGTAGAAGTTTCTCGCGGTGTAAGCTGTGAGTATCGAAGAGAGCCCGTTGGGGTGGTCGCCAATATCACTCCATTTAATTTTCCTGCGATGGTGCCGATGTGGACTATTCCTATCGCACTTACACTCGGAAATGCTTATATTTGGAAACCTTCTGAAAAAACGCCACTGACATCAATGAAAATTGCAGCCGCTTTAAAAGAAGCAGGTCTTCCTGATGGATTATTTCAAGTTCTTCAAGGAACAAAAGAGACCGTTGAAGCAATCATCGACCACGTTGCCGTTAAGGCCATTGGTTTTGTGGGTTCAACTAAAATTGCCAAAGCTGTTTACGACCGCGGAACAAATCTTGGCAAAAGAGTGCTCGCTTTAGGTGGAGCAAAAAATCATGTCATACTTCTTCCTGATGCCAATCCTG
>JAQTTZ010000231.1 GCA_028710485.1 Bacteriovorax sp.
TGTATAATCTAGATACAAGTTTTTTTCATGACTCCATGATTTCGGGCAGAAAAATGTACAGTTCTAAACAATTGGAGATTATTGCTAAAATTGGTTGCCCACAATCAACTGTGGTTTCAGAAAATCTGAAACCTGGCCTCACAGTAATCAAAATCTTAACGAAAAAAGTTATATAATCTGACTAACTAAAAGCGTTTACACGGCCTCCTCAGTCAAAAACAATTTATAATCTAAAAAATCATTTTCAACTTCTGGTTCCCATTTTCGAATGGGAGCTTTTAATTCTTTACCTCCTACATAAACTAATTTTAAGTATTGCACTTTTCCTACAAGAAAAGTTTCATCGGAGTTCAACCTATTCAACGTTTTTCATGATTCGTCCTACTGGGCAACTTCCAAAAACCGTGGCCCAGTCCACTTTATTTTAATTAGGCAACTTTATTTCCTACACTCAGATTAACTTGATTTGATGGGGTATTCATTTCTGATTTAGAAGCTATTTTCTTTAAGTGTCTTTGTAAGCTAAATATTAGATAGTGCATGCGTATGTATTTTAAAAATGTAATTTCCCCAACTTGAATAATGTCCTCTTCCTTTTCATAATCAATCCAAGAGTGACAGAAAAGATTATATTTAAAATTATCAGCTCTGGAGATTTTATAGAAATCAGTTGTAAATCCCATTTCTTTTGAATTTGATGTAAGTGTAAAACGCTTATAGTTAACGCTTAATTTTTCTGAATCTAAAAAATATTTGTCCATGTAATCTTCTTTCAATATTTTAACAACATCTTTAAATCCTTTTGGAGGGTTTTTTAATTTTTCATCAGGACCTGGCCAGCTTCCAGGAATGAGCTCAGAAAAGCTCTCTATAATAGAGGGGGTGCTACTAATATTAGTTGTGTAGAGAGCTCCAAGTTTTTCATAACCCATAATGAAATTTCCTAGCGCTAATAAACTTATTAAATCTGCACCAGGATTTTTCTCAATGATGATAAGACCCGCATGAAGTATTGATTTATTTCCACATTTTAAAATGGGACTAATGAGAAAGCCATAAACCTCTTTGCTACAAAGCGAGATTGCAATAATGGTGTTTTCCAAATAATTTCTAATTTCTTCTAGAGATAAATGTTTTCCTAACATTTTATTGATGACGTTGGCACCAGATTGTTCGTTTACTTTAATTAGGGAATTATGTAATTTTTTTAGAGAAAGATCATCAAGGAGTTTTCCTGGCATAAAATAATGAATGGTTTCGCATTCGCCGATGGCGTAATTTTTTATCATAGTTCTTCTCCTAAAGCATTAAGATGGAATGATATTTTAAGAAGCTTTGAGTATTTTTTTGATATTAATATTCCCTTTTGTTGTTTGATGTTCATATTGATTGTAAAAAATGCCGGCATGATCAGTGTGAGGTTGACCTGTTAATACTTTTACGGCTTCGTTTGCCATAAGAATTCCGGATAGCCATACAACGGGAGCAAGGCTTGGGCGCACTCTTTTGTCATTGGCAATTCCATTAACTAATGAGCGATCTATAATTTGATAAGGAGTGAAGTGTGAGAAAGTGTATTCAATTTCTTTCTCAACTGCTTTTCGGCATAATTCCTCGGTAATTTGATCGAGAGGAACTCCATTTGTAGGAAGATCCATAAACTCTTCCCAGTGAGGAGAGTTCGGTGTCATGACAAATACGCTTGCATAAGGAGTGAGCCATGCATCGACAATGGTTAAGCCTTTTTCTCTTGCAGTTCTCTCTAAAATTAGACTGTAATACATTTTATCCATGCCATTGATAACAATTTGAACATCATCAAGTAATTGGTGGATATTTTCCTTGGTCACTCCTTCAGTATAGGATTCGATTTTTAAATTAGGGTTTATTTTTAAGAGTTCTTCTTTAAGCACTTCAACTTTTGCTCTTCCTATCGTTTGAGTATTGGAATGCAGTTGTCGATTGAAGTTAGATTCTTCAAAAGTATCGTGGTCGCAAATTTTAATTTTCCCTAACCCCATTCTCACCAAAACTTCAGCAGCTACTCCTCCCATGCCCCCAACTCCAGCAATGAGAATGCTTCCATTACAAATTTTTTTTTGTTCTGCCTCTGTAATCAACCCGATATTTCGAGAATAAAACATAGATTCTCCTGTTGTGAAAATGACTTCTGGATGATTCTAAAAGGAAAACAAAAAAATCTTAATGAAAACTTTAAGTGCCTTAATTTATATGAGTAGGTTCTACGATTTTGTCTTGGTCTTGAGATAGGCCGTCCATAATTTGTGGCATGCTTGCAGTAAGTTCAATTGTAAAAATTGTTCCCATGGGAGAATTTTGAGAAGCAGAAATCTTTCCACCATATTGATTAACGTAAGTACTGACAATTCCCAGTCCGAAACCAGTTCCGAGTTCACCTTTAGTTCCTGTTGAGCTAAATCTAATCTTTTTTGTAGAAATATTTTTTCTTTCATCTGGTGAAAGTCCAATCCCTTGGTCAGCGATAGTGATTAAAACTTTATCCTTAAACATCTTGGCTTCCAAAATAATAAGAGAGCCTTCCTTTGAAAATTTAATGGCATTACTAATAAGATTTCCAAGTACAT
>JAQTTZ010000232.1 GCA_028710485.1 Bacteriovorax sp.
AACACCGAAACCAAGTGAGATCGTTTTAAAACTTACCCCAACGGCATAAAGGGCGGGAGAAGCGACGATGCTAAATAACATCGCCCCATATCCTCTGAGTCCTAAAATTAATCTTGCCTTATTTTCAGATTTCATCTTGATAAGCCTATTCTACGATTTGCTCATCTAATAGAACGCAGGAATTTTCATCTACATTAAAAAATCCATTAAAAATTCTGTTCTTGATCATTACTCCACATTTAGTAGAATTGTTTTCAGGATCGTGGCCACCACCACCTTCGTTATCTGTAATGTCGATATTCATAAAGCTTGCTGTTGGATCATTACCACTTCCACCAAATTTATTTAGCTCTATTAATTTTGACGTTGAAATAATTGACGACATCCCAACTGGATCATTACCACTCCCACCATTCATAGCAAACGCCGTTGAGCTTGGATGAAGACTTGTTAAAGAAAATGTTAAAGCAATTAAAGCGAAGGCCCAAAACATATCATAAAATTTAAATCGTCTGAATTTCATTCCTTTTATACCAAGCTTGTCATTTTCATTGGCAAATTGTTTGGTTTTAAGTTTTACCTCTTTTAGCATTTCCTGAATTTCTTTACTTTGATCTTCCGTAAAAAAGGCATCAATGGAAAAATAAGACTTATCTTTCCAATATTCTTTCTTCCCGGTGTTTTCTTTCATAAGTTTGAATACTTTTGAATCTTTTTTAGCTTCAAGATCACCATCATATCTATAATCAGCATAGTTGATATAGTTGGTTGGAAAATTTGAATAAAATTTACCATCATCCGTCTTATGGATTAAACCTATCTTTAAAAATCTTTCCATTACCGATTCAGCTTTTTTTTGTTCAGTTTCTACAAACTGTCTTTTAATTTCACCAAGCGAAAGTGGTTGCATTCTTGTTGCATTAAACAATGTGAGTGAATAATCATCAGTGTTAATTTCTTCAATTTGCTCAGGACTTAAACGAATACTTGGGACATCTTCAAGCTGCTTTTTGGGGGCGCTCTTAGTTACCGTAGATGATTGCTCATAAAAATTAGTTTCTTCTTTCATAATATACCTCAATGTAGCTTTCGTTCTTTTTTATTATCTTTTTTATTATCTTTTTCATTATTGATATTCTTTTGAATTGGTCTTGGACGCTGATCATTTTTCACAAATGAAGCTAGGCTTGTGACTAAATCAAGAAGTTGATGTCGTTTCGACTCGTCAACATCTTTTGCCGTGTAATACACAGAGGCTTCAATCATCGAAATGATTCGCTTGTAGTCTTCAAATGGAATTTCCCTAAGGGCTTCGATGACTTTAATTTCTTCATTGTAGACAAAAGAAGAACCATCACCAGTTAAACTATCTATTGGTGTTCCAAGGGCCCTTGCTATTCTGACTAATTCAGGTGACGTGATTTCTCTATTTCCTAATTCAATCTTAGAAATTGAAGTGCGCGGAAGATTGGCATCAGCATCTAAATCTGATTGCTTCATCTTTTTAGCAAGCCTTGCTTGTCTAATTCTTTCACCAATTTCAATGTTTTCGATATTCATGAAATGGTATTAGCTGATTTAGCGAAAAAAAGTCAACCAAAAAAGTTTGACGGTCAAAAGAATTATTTATAGAACTTGTATCAGAACTGAAATGAGCAACTTAGTGAGAGTAGGGTTATTTAATGAACAAAAATCAATTCGCTAAAATAGCTAATAGTAGACAGGGGAACCAGTGTCCCGCGGAGCGCCAAGGACTGCTTAGAGAAGCTATAGATTTTATTGTTAAAGAACTTAATATCGAATTCGGTGATTTTAAGGTTTATGTTAGGCAAGGAAAAAGCTCAGAGCGAATTGAAATAAATAAGTCTCTCCATATTGATTTAAAGTCTCACTAGTTTTCTAGTGAATAAACATTTACGACCTACCTGAAATGCATCAGGCGGTTTTTTAAACTGACAAAAACATTTTGTCATGAGGAAAACTATAATGATGCTATCGAAATTATTTTTATCATTTGTATTCATTTAAAAATTTACTAGGCCAATAAAGGCCTTTATCCCCATAGGAGTATTTATGGATCGTTATCTATTGCGACAATTGAATCGAGTTAAGCTTGAACTACAAGAATTGTTAGGACTTCTTTCTCTTGAAGAAATTGTCACAAACAAGAGGTTTACTAATCGTTACCAAGAATTACATCAAACAATGATCAAAACCATTTAAGGAGAAACAAGTGAAAGAACTTATTGAAAAAGTGGAAGGAGTTATTAAGGCCATTAGGGAATCTGAATTTAAAAATAATCCCAAAGCCTCTGCAAAGGCTTTGGAGATTAAAAAAATGATTGCTGAGATGAAGATTAAAACCAATCGGGAAACAGTTTAAGGATTTATAAAATAAATAAATCCAAAAATGCTTCTTGAAAACTAGAAAGTAACAAAAAGTTATAAAAATTTAGGAGTACTAAATGTTGTTAAAGAATTTTTTAACATGGGCACTGCTTTGTCTATTTACGACAATAGCGGCTTCATGTTCGTTTAAAAGTGATCAGAAATTACAAAAATCGTTAAGCTCAGAGAC
>JAQTTZ010000122.1 GCA_028710485.1 Bacteriovorax sp.
TCTTAGGTCGAGGTAAAGTTCATGCTCATGAGCTTCGGCCCCCTCGGCGCCATGGCCCCCGTGACCTCCTCCTCCTCCTCCCGCTGCTTGGATCTTCACTTCAAATTTATGATTTATAAATTCGATATAAACATCTTCTTCCGCGATTTCAATTGAAGCCGGTTTTCTTAAGGCGTAAGTCCCGACAGCTATTTTTTCTGCATTTTTGAAAATAATAGCCGCAGCTCCTGCTAAAATCATCAAGGTGAAAAGACCTGATAGTGTTTTTAGAGGATGAAATTTTACATAACGAATAGGTTTAAGAAGTAGGGTGGTTTTATCCGCTTTTTTAAATTCATCTGAGCGCAAATACATTATAAGACTCATTAAGTAGCCGCGAATCATGGTTGTATAGTGCTCGGTATATCCCACAAATTTTAAGCCCAAAATATGTATCTTGGGTTTATAGATTTGAATTTTCTTTTTAATGAAGGCAGGCAGCTGAACCAAGAAAGCAATCCATTGAAACAGAAAACCTGGGGTTACAGCTTTTAGTTTTTCTAAAAGATGTTCAATAAAACGATTAATGGCCTCTTCAATTTTAATTAAAAAATTCACTTTAAACTCCCTCCACTTTTATCGGACATTTTTGGCAGACATTTAAAAAAACTATTTTCCGATCTATTTAGTCGGACATTTGTTCTTTTAATAATATGAATAAGAGAAAAACTTGCCTGACATCATTTTGTAAGGCCCAGAGTTTATCGAGAACAAGGTATTGCCCGAAGAGATTAGAGACTGAATGAAAGGGGAAAGGGAGCGGTTATGAAATACACAAAAAAAACTTTAAAGTTAACTATGACCGGAGTCTTATTTGGGGCCTGTTTAATTTTAAACACGGGTTGTTCTGGATTTTTACCTGATAGAAGCTTTATTGAAGAAATGAATCGTGAAAGCGATCCAGTTTTACAGGCCGGAAAAGATTTTCCAGTAGTGAGCGGAGATACCGGAGAGGCTTACCGCAGCCGTGAGGAAGTTCAAAAGCGCACGCCATCGAGTGAGCGCAATCGCAAACAGATCAGGGAACAAGCGTCGATTAAACAAGAATTGGATCAAAAAGAGGCTGATATCCCGGAAGAATTTGTGGGACAGTATACCAAAGACAAAAAATATCTTCCGACAGATTCCGATAAACTTTATTATTTAAGCCTCTCAATGCCTGAGAGGGGTAGTTATATCAACGTAAAAAGACAAGATATGCAGGACGATCAGGGGAAAGGGCAGGATTTTATCCAAAAACGTTCTATTCACAACGCAGAATTGTATCTCGGCATGGGAAAGTCGCAAGTAATTCAGGTTTGGGGAAAACCATCGCGAGTTGAAATTGCCGGCAATCCAAAAAATCAAAATGAGCGATGGTCATTTGTTGAAGACGGAAACGTGAAGCAAATTTATTTTGAGAGTGGAAAGGTTCAAGGATGGGCCCTTGATCTCTAAATTAAAAAGTAATATCTTAGGCTTTCATAAAAAAGGTCTTTTTTAGGACTCAAAGTCTAAGGATAAAAACTATGTCAGCTCAATCAATGACAGGCTTCGGTCAAGCGGTTGCTCAATCTAATAATTTTGCAGTCTCTGTTGAAATAAAAAGTGTTAACAACCGTTTTAAAGATATTCGTTTTAAAATGCCTGGAAGCTTAAGTGCTCTTGAAATAGAATTGAAAAAAGAATTGAACGATCTTTTTTCGCGCGGTACTTTTGATGTCTATGTAAATGTAAAACGCGCAGAAAATAAAAGTCGTTTTGATGATTTGGACCCCAACAAAATTTCTCAATTTGTTTCTAAAATTGCACCGATTCTCAAAAGTAATGGTCTAGTACCACAAGTAAATATGACAGATTTTCTTCGCTCCGAATTTTTTATCGAGCAAGATGAGGAAAATCTTAGTGAATTAAACGAGCTTGCCCTTAAGGCCTTTAAAGATGCATTAATGAGTTTAAAAAAATCTCGTGAGTCAGAAGGCGAGAAGTTGATTAAAGTTCTAGTGAAGCACCTAGAGACTTATGAAACTCATTTTGTGATTATCGAAGGCAATGCCGATCACTTTAAGGCCAATGTTGAAGAAAAGTTAAAAAAACGTGTTGATGATTATAAGAGTCTAATTGAAGTTGATCAAAGCAGACTACTGCAAGAAGTTGTCTTTTATTTAGAGAAGATTGATATTCACGAGGAAATTAACCGCATTCATGCCCACTTGGAAAAATTTCAAAATCTTATAAAATCAAGTAATGAAGTAGGAAGACAGATTGATTTTTTAATTCAAGAGTTGAATCGCGAAACGAATACCATGGGATCTAAGTCAACTATGAAAGAAATTTCCGATGCGGTCGTCCAGATGAAAGTGCAACTCGAAAAAATGCGTGAGCAAGGGCTTAACATTGAGTAATCAAATAAAGGCTGGAAAATTAATTGTAATTGTTGCCCCGTCTGGAACGGGAAAATCGACTATGATTAAAAGACTCAAGGAAGATTTTCCCTCGATTGTTGAATCTGTTTCTTATACTACACGGCCAATGCGTCCAGGTGAAGTCCATGGCAAAAGTTATTTCTTCATAAGCAATGAAGAATTTCGGGCCATGCGTGATAATAATGAATTTTTAGAATGGGCGGAAGTTCATAATAATTTTTATGGAACTTCTAAAAAGTTCGTCGAAGAATGCCTTGCAGCTGGAAGGAATCTTCTGTTTGACCTCGATGTTCAAGGGACAGATTCGATGAAGGCTTATTTCAAAGAGAAGGCCAATGTTATTTTTATTTCTCCTCCTTCGGTTGAAGAGTTGGAAAAACGGCTTCGGCATCGTGGGACTGAAAGTACACAAGTGATCAATATTCGTTTGATGAATGCCCGAAAAGAATTGCTAAGAAAAAATGATTATGATTTTTTAATTTATAATGACGATATCGAAAAAGCTTACAAGAAGCTTTGCGAGATCACGCAAGAGATATTAAGCCGCTAAAATGGCAAATAATACGATAATTAATATAAAGAGTAGGGAATGTACCAAAACCTAGATTTTTCTCATGAACGTGATCTTAGTATTGATGACCTGGTCAGGAGAGTAGAAGCCTACTATCCTGATGCCAATTTCATAATGCTACGGAAGGCATACCTATTTGCAGAAAAAGCTCACCGTGGACAAAAAAGAAGTTCAGGCGAAGATTATATTATCCATCCGGTTAATGTCGCTGCGACATTAATCAGACTCCATATGGATATCGACACAATTATCGCAGGTCTTCTGCACGATGTAGTTGAAGATTGCAATATTTCACCCATGGAAATTGAAAAAGAATTTAACCTTGGTGTTGCGGACTTAGTTGTTGGTTTAACTAAAATTTCAAAAATCAAATTCAAGACCAAGGAAGAATCGCAAATTGAGAACTTCCGCAAGATGGTTGTCGCTATGGCGAAAGACCTTAGGGTTATTATCGTTAAGCTCGCGGATCGCATGCATAACATGAGAACGTTACAATACGTCTCGGATGAAAAACAAAAAAAGATTGCTCAAGAGACACTTGATATTTATGTTCCACTTGCAAGTCGTTTGGGTATTAACTCTGTTAAGTCAGAACTTGAAGATTTGTGTCTGCGTTTTTTGAAGCCCGAAATTTATTATCGTTTAGCTGAAAAAGTTTCGATGAAAAAATCTGAGCGCGATAATTATATTCGCGAAGTTATTACTTCGATCAAAGAAAAACTTTTAGAATATTCATTACATGCGGAAGTCAAAGGACGTCCGAAACATTTTTATTCTATTTATAAAAAGATGACTTCAAGGGGAGTCGATTTTGAACAGGTTCAAGATCTACTGGCCTTTCGTTTAATCGTTTCAAACATCACTGAATGTTATAAGGCACTAGGAATTATTCACTCGTCTTTTATTCCGATTCCTGGACGTTTTAAAGACTATATCGCCATTCCCAAAGTCAACAATTACCAGTCCCTTCATACTGCTGTTATTGGTCCACGTGCTGAAAGAATCGAAATCCAAATTAGAACTAACGAGATGGATGAAGTTGCTGAAGCAGGGGTTGCTGCTCACTGGAAATACAAAGAAGGCTTGGCCGGAAAAACAGCACCGAAACTGGACTGGGTTCAAGAACTCCTTGAATACAATAAAAATACTGATAACAACCGCGAATTTCTCGACGTTATTAAAAACGATCTTGATCTTGATGGTGTTTTTGTTTTCACTCCTAAAGGAGATGTGCGAGAGCTAAAGTATGGAGCGACGCCGCTCGATTTTGCTTATGAGATCCATACTGAAGTTGGACATCACTGCGTAGGGGCTAAGATCAATGGAAAGATTGTTCCTCTTCGACATATTTTAAAATCAGGCGATTCAATTGAGATTTTGACTTCTAAAACACAGTCGCCTTCTAAGGACTGGTTAAATATTGCCAAGAGCTCCAAGGCCCGCAGTAAAATTAAGCAATGGCTTCTCAAAATTGAGCGCGATGAAAACCGTGACCTCGGTCGCGATATTCTGGAAAAAGCCTTTAAAGCTTTTGGGACTAGTATAAAAACGCTTAAGAAGAATAATGAATTTAAAAATATGTTTGATGAAGAGCATATTATTGATGAAGACGAATTATGTGTTCAAGTTGGTTCAGGAAAATATTCGGCCAAACAAGTATTAGAATATATCCCTTCGCTTAAAGAAGTAGTTTTAGCGCAAAATGTCACTGGTCTCGAAGACAAAATTTCCGAGATCGAGTCTTATTCAAAAACTATGACCAAGAATGTTCGCAAGAAAACTCACTCCGATAATGCCGTTGTTGTAGATGGTATGAGTGATGTTATGGTTCGTATGGCCAAGTGTTGTAACCCAATACCTGGGGACAGTATCGTAGGGTTTATTACGAGAGGGCGTGGGATTACAGTTCATACAAGTGATTGCAATAGAGTCGATGCAGAAACTCTGGTTCGAACGATAAGAGTTTCTTGGAATAAAGGATTCAGCTTTACCCATCCTGTGAGTGTTAGAGTTATGACTCAAGATAAGCCAGGTATTCTTTCATTAATTTCAAAAACAATTAATAATACCGGAATAAATATTCGAAGTGCGATGGCCAAGTCGATGCCAGATAGAAAGGGTAGTTTTATCTTTGAAATTGAAGTTAAGGACTATAGTGAACTTTTAAAAACTATTAGTAGCATTGAATCGTTGGAAGAAGTTATTTCAGTGACCAGAGTTTAACTAACATCAATTGGCGATTTCTGATCCCAGAACATTAAAAAGACTTTAGTGCGAACTAATTTAAAAGTTTCGATATAGAGAATTTTGATATTTCTAAAACTGAGATAGTTCGAAGTGACTGCAGAAAAATAAAAGGAAAATTTATCGTCTTCTTTAATCAGCGTATTGATAATCTGCTTGATTCTCATGATGTGATAATCACTAGAAATAATTAAAATCTTATTTAAGCCGCGATTGTTTCTTAGATATTTTAAAGTACTCACCACGTTCTCTACAGTATTTCTAGCAGTGTAATCCAGTTCAATATGATCTACTTCTTGCGGATTAATCGTATTCATTATGTTTTTCACGGAATTCTTTTCGTGAACTCCAGTGATAAAGACATTGGGCTGTTTAAATTCCTGGGCTTTTTTGATGGCGTATTCAATGCGGCCAGGACCACCGGTAAAAACGACAATTAAATCGGGAGGAGTTTGAATAAAAGTCGTTTTAGTATTTTTGGTTTCGTTTCTAGCATCCAATAAAAGGATCGAGCACACAAAGGAATACATTAAGAAAATAGAAACCAAAAGTATCAGCATCCCTTTGAGATGCCGATACATTTTAGTGTTCTTGGATTCGAAAACGTACTTACTTTTTAAAATCATTTTTTGTTTTACTTGTAGCTATTATTTCGCTGCTATTACTTCAATTTCCACTAAACTTCCTTTTGGAAGTTTAGAAACCTCAACGGTACTTCTTGCTGGGTAAGGCTCTTTGAAAAATTCAATATAAGCCTGATTAACTTCTGCAAAATTATTGAGGTCAGTAACAAAAATCGAAGTCTTGATAATATTATCACGACTTAGTCCTTGTGAGCCAAGAAGTCCGTCAATATTTTGCATGACCATCTTTAATTGGGCAGAAAAACCATCGGCCAGGACTTGAGTTTTTGGATCAAGGCCTATTTGTCCTGAAAAATAATATGTTCCATTAAGTCCGACACCTTGTGAGTATGGTCCTATCGCGGCCGGGGCATTGTCTGTTTTTACAATTATTTTTGTCGTCATTATATCTCCTCCGTTATTCCTTCGTACTTAGCTTTTTATCAGATAGCAATGCTGATAAAACACACATATTAACAATTTCCGTCACAGTTGCCGTTCTTGGGATGATGTTAGCTGGATGGTTCATAGGAACAAGAATTGGTCCGATGGCATTAGCGTTGGCCAGTTGAGCAAGAAGTTTATAGCTGATATTGGCGGAGTTTAATTCCGGAAAAATAAGAATATCAGTCGGGCCATCAAGAGTTGAGAAGCTGAAAAGTTTATCCATTAAGCTTTTATTGACGGCAACGTCAGCTTGAACTTCACCTTCAACCAGGAGATTCGGGTAGCGAGTTTTAGTTAATTGAACGGCACGTTTAACCTTTGCTGCTTTTTCATGATCATTTGATCCAAAATTTGAGTAACTAAGGAAAGCGATACGTGGTTCGCGTTTCATTAGTTTTCTAAATAGATCTGCAGTTCCAGCAGCAATTTCACAAAGCTGGTCTTCGTTTGGCTCAATTTGAACTGCACAATCTGCAAAGAAGAGGACGCGGTTTTTTAAAGTCATAATGAAGATACCGGCAGCACTCTTTTTCTCTTGTGTCCCTAGAACATGCATAAGAGGAGGAAAGCAGTCAGCATAATTAAGAGTTGGGCCTGCGATAACAGCGTCCGCAAGGCCGTGCTTAACCATCATTGATCCGAAATAATTTTGGTGGCTCATTAATTCTTCAGCGTGATAAATCGTTACGCCACTTCTTTGTCTCTCTTTAGAGTACATACGAACGTAGTTTTCAAACTGCTCATGCTTTCTTGGATTAACGGTTTTTACTTCATCTTTTAGATTTTCTAAACCAAGTAGATCCATTTTTTTATGAATAGCTTTTTTTCTTCCCAAAAGAATGGGTTCAATTTTCTCTTCTTCAATAAGTTGTTTTACAGCGAGCAGAATACGAGTGTTCGTGCCTTCTGCAAAAATCATTTTAATTTTTTGTCCGCGTTTAGCTACAAGTGTATTTAAGCGGTCGCGGAGGGATTTCATAAATTGAGCAGTGTTACCCAGTCTTCCTTCAAGTGCGCGGGCATAAGCATTGAGGTCATCGATTTTAATTCTTGCCACACCTGAATCCATTGCAGCTTTTGCAACGGCCGGAGTGACCCGAGTAAGTACTCTAGAATCAAATGGTTTTGGGATAAGGTAGTTTTTACCAAATTTAAAATCTTCTCCACCATATGCCATCTTAACTTCTTCAGTTACTTCTTCTTTGGCCAGATCAGCCAGAGCGTAAACAGCAGCAAGTTTCATCTGAATATTAATTTTGGTAGCGCGTGTATCAAGAGCTCCACGGAAAATAAAAGGGAAACATAAAACGTTGTTAACTTGATTTGGAAAATCAGAGCGACCTGTTGCCATGAGAGCATCATCTCTTACAGCATGTACTTCAGATGGATAAATCTCAGGGTCTGGGTTGGCCATTGCGAAAATGATCGGGTCCTTTGCCATGCTTTTTACCATGTCTTGAGTTACAAGTCCTCTGGCGGAACAACCGACAAAAGCATCGGCACCTTTAAAGGCATCAGCCAATGTGCGAGCTTTGGTATCAACAGCGAATTCGTCTTTGTATTTGTTCATTCCTTCTTTACGGCCTTTATAAATGGCACCATTAGAATCACACATAATCAAATTTTCTCTTGGCAAACCAAGTTCAAAAAATAATTTTGCGCATGAGATAGCAGCAGCACCGGCACCAGAAAAAGCAACTTTTGTTTTCTTGATATCTCGCCCAGTTACTTCAAGAGCATTTAAAAAAGCAGCAGAACATATAATGGCAGTTCCATGTTGGTCGTCGTGAAAAACAGGAATATTCATTTTTTCAATTAATTGGGTTTCAATCTCAAAGCATTCTGGAGCTTTGATATCTTCAAGATTGACTCCACCAAATGTTGGTTCGAGGGCGGCTACAATTTTGATCATTCCTTCAATGGTTGGCTCATTAACTTCGATATCAAAAACATCGATGTCAGCGAATTTTTTGAAAAGGTTTCCTTTTCCTTCCATCACAGGCTTACCTGCAAGGGCTCCAATATTTCCCAAACCTAATACCGCCGTACCGTTTGAAATAACGGCGACTAGATTTCCTTTAGAGGTGTACTTGTAAACTAATTCTGGGTCTCTGGCGATTTCGAGACATGGGTAAGCAACTCCAGGAGAGTATGCTTTTCCGAGGTCGATATTCGTCAGAAAGGGCTTGGTTGTTACAACTTCGATTTTCCCGGGTCTACCTTCTGAGTGATAGTCTAGGGCCTGTTGTTTTTTTTCATCGGCATCTGTGCGATCATTTCGTTGATTACTCACGGTCAATCCTTGGTTATATAAGAATGTAAAACGACTGGATTAGGGTATGGGAAGAATAATAAAAAGAAAAGAAAATTGCCCTGCGCTACGAGGTAATTGACGCTTTGTGAATGTTAAATAGAAGGCATAATTAAAGCTTCATCCCAATGCTAAAGCTGAGAATCTCGGCCTTGTAGGCAGAATTTGAATTGTTTGAGGTATTTTTATTGGTTGAGTATTTCACCTGGATAGGAAATAGATTCGCCAGAGTATAAATGGCACCGATTTCAGCACTTTTTAGTTCCTGATATTCGTCCGCCGTAACATTTTTCCTTCTGACTACGGTGGTAACACTTCGACCGGAATAAGTTGTGTGGGAGTAGCTCCCATCAATAAAAATTTCCCATTTGTCATTAGGTGTAAAACTAATGAGTAGGCTTGGTCCATAAAAAGTATTCTTATAATACGGATCTGTTGAGCTATTGCTTGCAGCTAAAAGTTCAGGATTAATCAATAACTCGGACTTGAAGTAATGTTCTAGGCCAAGTGAAGCTCCAATTATTTTGTCGTTACGATTAATAATTTTTGAGTATTTTTTATAAGTTCCATTTAAAATTAAATAGCCACTCGTCTCTTTATCAAATTCTTTTGAAAGCGTTGTGGAGAGTCGCCCTCCGCTATTGTCACTTGTCGTATCGGTACTGACTAAAGGAGTGCCGTTATAAACCTGTTTAAAAAGAGCAAAGGTGTAGTCATTGCTTTTAGTGTGTTTATATTGCAGGCTCAAGTCAAAAATGTAATTGTTGTTCTCTGTTTGCAGTTTATATTTTTCAGTTTTCCCTTTAAATTTTATTTTAAAAATTTCGTTTTTAGTCTGAAGGTAACCTCCAAAAGTCGAGTAAGAATCGCTGATTGGATTCGTGCTGGTGAGGTTCACGTTGTCAGTGTATGCCTGCTGAACGTCTGCTTTTAAACTATAATCCCAAGCATAGGCCTGGGAAGTAAAACATAGAAGAGCATTGAGAACGAATAACTTTTTCATTTCGAAACCTTGTTGTATTTAATGTCGCGTCTTTCATCGCGTCTTTCATCGCGTCTTTCATCGCGACGATCATCGCGACGATCATCGCGTCTTTCATCGCGTCTTTCATCGCGACGATCATCGCGACGATCATCGCGTTTGTCATTTTTTCGTTCTTCACGGCGTTCGTCTTTTTGATCACCCCTGTTGTGGGCATCTTTTTTATTGTGATCTTTAAGAGCGTTTTTAATTTTTTGTATTTTTTCTTTTTGTTCTTGCGGACTTAATTTATTTTATTCTGCAAACCT
>JAQTTZ010000025.1 GCA_028710485.1 Bacteriovorax sp.
CAGCTGCAATTTTTGGGATTCTTCCTTCCGGTCTTCATAAGTCTCTTTGTGGCAATAAGACTTAGAGTTATTAAAAAGATGTAATTCTTACAAACTCCCCTCGTGGTTCCAGGAGACTTCATTTCAGAGACCCAAGCTTTTTGCTTTTGGTTCGCAAAGCGAAGACTTTATGTGGTTTGGTTCACTTTTTAATCATTAACTTTAGAAACAACGATAACTTGTTTAAAATTTAGTATCAGTTTAAAATTAACTAATGAAACCAACTATAATTTTTTTGCATGGTGGACCTGGATTTCAGGACTATCTCAAACCGTTCTTTGAAGAACTAAAAGATGATTTTGAATGTATCTTTTACGATCAAGTTCGTGGTCCTGAAATAAGAATCGAAAATATGCTTTCCCAGCTTGATGAAATTGTATGCTCAATTTCTGGTAAAATTATTCTTCTTGGACATTCTTGGGGAGCTGTTTTAGCCACAGAATATGCAGGAAGAAATCAATCTAAATTATCAGGATTGGTTCTAATGAGTACCGGGCTAAGCCATAAGCATTGGAAGGATGAGTACCACAAAGAAGTGGAAGATCTTGGATTAACAGATGCTGGTCCAGAACAAATTTTCCTAACACCAGAAGAAATGGAACAGGGTTCATCTTTTCTTGATAATTCATGGCTTACTTTTTCCGAAGAAACCTTTATCAGCATCAATAAGAGCTACCTTGAAAAATACGACGTAACTCCTCTTATAACATTATTAAAAATACCCGTTTTAAATATCTATGGTGAGAAAGACGTGCGTTTCCCGGCCCGTGTTGCAAAAACTTTCAACCTTTTTAAAAGTGATATGATTGATTTTCAAATTTCTAATGTAGGGCATTTTCCATTTTTGCAAAATTCAGGAAGATCACAGATTTTTAAAATATTAAAAGAGATATTTCTATAAATTATACCACTTCTAATCGATAAGAAATTTTGTTCATCAATGTAAAGAATGTGCCAACGGTCTTTGAAAAAAGAAAGCGTTTCCATTCGACATCAATAAAAGCTGATCTGAAAATCAAAAAAAATTAATTCACATTTGAAATATACCAAGCATCAAAAGAAAAAATCGTGGTAATTACCACCCTTGATTCGTAATTTACCTACATTTTGATGTCGGAGGATTTATGGAAAAAGTTAGCATCGCCAAAATTGAGAAAATGATTTATATCGTTCGAGGTCAAAAGGTCATGCAGGATTCCGATCTTGCAGATCTCTATGAAGTAGAAACTAGGATTTTTAATCAGGCCATCAGAAGAAATCTTGATCGATTTCCTAGTGACTTTATGTTTGAGTTAACTCAAGAAGAAACTGATGAACTTTACACGTACCTGGGGAACACCGGCAAGCATGGTGGAAGACGTAAAAAGCCCTTAGTATTTACCGAGAACGGTGTGGCCATGCTTTCAAGCGTTCTCAATTCAAAGCGGGCAGTTCAAGTCAACATTTCGATAATGAGGACGTTTACTAAATTAAGAAGTTTCCTGCTGATGGAAAATGATATTACTTCAAGAATGAACAAGCTTGAAGACGGCACAAACAAGCTTTTTAAAGTTGTTTTTCAAAGACTTGACGAAATTGAAGATAGACTGACTCCACAACTGACTCCAAAGAGGAAAAAATTGGTCTTACTGAGAATTAAATAAGAAAACTTGATATCACAAATTGTGATATCAAGTTTAAACCTCTAAGTAGATGGACAACGGACAACTTTTAAAGTTAAGAATTTTAATAAAGGTCGGAGAAATCTGGCTTTTTTTAGTGGTCTTGTTCATAGAGGCCAACAATTCCCACTCACTGGCCATTTTTCACCCATTAGTTATAGGGATAAGGCCATATACTTAAGAATTTTTTGGGAAAACCGATAAATAAAAATTCTATAAATATAGCTTGGAGCTAGAGAATGAGAATGCTGATACCTTCTGTAACCTTAATAATTCTTTTATCATGTTTAACTTTTCAAGCAGCAGTAGCAGATGAAAAGGATAAAGTTCGTATGAGGGCAATGCTTGAATTTAATAGAAAGGAACTTAAAAAATCAAATTATTATCCTGATATTAGCAAAGAAGGTCTTTCTACATCAGATTTGATTCTTGCGGTAAAATGGAACAAGCGTTGTTAGAAAAAAATTAGCCACTTCGACATCAATTGTGAGTTTAAGTAGTAGTACAAAAGAATGTCAGCTGTTTTGTGATAACTATCATCAGGAAGCAGAAAATTTCTTAGCAGGTATGGAATTTGGATTAGTAGAAAAAAATCCTGATGATTCCTGTTCAGGCGCAGTCAATCCAACTTCAAGAAAAAATGTGAAGCCCAATGTTTTTGATGGAGTGCTTGATAAAGAGCGATCTTTTTATGAGTCTAAATCCCTTTCGAAATATCTACTCCAAGTGAACGCCAGACAAATTTAACACAAGTTTCAAAAAGATCTCTCGGTTTCCATAAAATAATTTTTTAATTTTATCCACCTTAAAAATATCAATAACTTATTTTTTTAAATATTCTTAATCTCTTGCTCTCATATGTTATAATCTTTCCAATAAAGGGGGATTTCTCATGGGAGAGGTCATGTTTGGTAACGAATTATTTGATCATTGGCTTAATCAAAAAAGTCTTGAAATACTTGGAAAAGTTGAAAAAGAAAAAATTTCAACTGAAGATATGCTGATTCTTTCGCTAAAAGCTCAAACCAATCACTTTCATCATATGGATCAAGAATTTCGTGGAGAATTTAAAAAAATCGAACAGAACTTTGAGCATATTGAGGAAAAATTCGAGAAGCGCTTTGAGCAGGTTGACCAACGCTTTGAACAGGTTGACAAAAGATTTGATCGCATGACAACTATTATGATGTGGCAAGGAGGAATTCTTGCAACGCTAATATCTGGTATTTATTTTAAATTATTCTTGGTTTGACACCAATCTTCGCTATTTCAAAGTTAAAAATTTTAAAAAACGATGTAAATCTTACAAACTCCCTTTAGTTTTTTTCTAGTTCGCCTATAGTTCTTTAACCGTATTTACGACAAAAGAGGAATTTATGGCCTTAGAAAAATTTAAAATTGTTTCACCAAAAGATGGTCAGTCAGTTGATAATGTATTTGAATCACTTTTGATTAATGTTGATCATATTGTTAGTTTGAAACCAATCCGCATGGTGGTTGAAGAGAAACTAGTGAAAGGATATTGGATCAGAACAACTAATGGAAAAAAATATCGTGCAGTTGAAATTCCAAATAGGCTTAAGGATATTTTGAACGAAAATGATTCTGATATATCAGGAATAGCGATGAGTGTAATAAGTGACGACTCGTCTCAATCTGAACTTTTGATAAATTAAGTTTTAAAATTTTATTATTAATTAATTCTAAACTTCCCCCGGTGATAATAATCTTACTTGGGGAAGTCTTTTTTATTACACTCTCTAATATTGAATCCAAATAACAATCGGCCGCTCCTAAAATAGCCTCCTCTGTTGAATGGGGGAGATCCGTAATCTTGAAATCTTTTTTGGGTTCCTTTTTGGGTTCCAGGACACTTAAATTAGCACCGAGCTTATAGCTTGATAGAAAAGTATTTATTCCTGGAAAGATATAGCCTCCAAGAAATCCTTTCTCACTCACAAGATCCATTGTCATGAATGTTCCCGCATCAATCAGGAGAATGGTCTCAGTTGCTTTTATTTGCTTAAAAAGAAAGTAGGCTGAGATTAAACGGTCATCGCCCAAAGTTTCTGCGTAATGAACAGGCATGTCAAAAAATAGATTTTGATTATTACTTGAATGACGTTTTGTTTTTAAATCAAAGCTAGGTTTAAAAGAGAGAGGTGCCCCGACATCAGAGATAAGAATAAAGTCATCTTTTTGAATCGTAAAATCTTTTAAGGGAATAATTGATACCAATTTTTCATCTTGAAAAATGCCAACATGAGGATTTGTATTGCCGTTATCTACTGTTATTATCCGCATTTTATTTCAGGTATTCTTCTAGTAATTGTTTTTTGGTTGCATATAAATTTGCAATTGGTTTACAAAATTTAGGAGGATCATTTTTACCTAAATGAAGAAGATCGTTGATGACCAGAACTTGCCCGTCTGTTCCAATACCAGATCCAATACCAATAGTGGGAATTTTTAATTTTTCCGTAATTTTTTTCGCAAGATTTTCTTCTACAAATTCAAGAACGATTGAAAAGCATCCGGCCGCTTCAAGGGCAAGTGCCTCTTTCATTAGTTTTTCCTGGGAGTGCTCATCTTTTCCGTGAGTGTAGTAGCCACCTTGTTCGTGTACAGATTGCGGAGTTAGACCAATATGGCCCATAACTGGAATTCCAATTTGAGTCAGTCTTTCTATTAATTGAAGTTCATGCGGATAGGCCCCTTCAAGCTTTAGCGCTTCAACTCCACTTTGTTGAAAAAGTTTAATCGAGTTTGCAAGTCCCAATTCCATTGAGGCGTAACTACCAAAAGGAAGATCAGCGATTATAAATTTATTAGGAGCTCCTTTTTTAACAGCTTTAGAAAATAAAATCATGGTCTCAGTGCTTACTTCGATAGTGTAGTCATAGCCTAAAATGACATTTCCAAGACTGTCGCCGATTAGAATCAAATCGAGACTAGTTTCATTTAACACTTGTGCGGTTTGAAAATCATAGCAGGTCAGCATATGCAGAGTGCGGTTGGCTGTACTCTTTTTAAAAGAACGGATCTGGCGCGTATTTAATTTGGTACTAGTTTTGGGATTTAAATAAGTCATACAATCAACTCTGGTTTTAATTTAATAAAGGTTTGTGAAAGTTCTTCTTGATCCCATTCCATCAACACTTTTTGACGAAGAAGATCGGCATCAATTTCAACTTCTTTATAAAATTGTTTATTTTTTATATCAACAAGTATTTGTTCCATCGCCTGATCAAAAGATTTACCCATTAATAATTCTCGACCTTTTTGTGAGCCGATAAGAGCATTGGGTGAAATAAGATTAAAAAAGGCTTGAGGACCAAGTGTGACAAAGGCGTGGGTGATTGACTTTAATTCTAGAAAACATTCCATAAAGGCCACTTCCGCTGACACTCCATTTTTTCTGAGGAGATTATAAGACTTCAACGATCCGTAGGGAATAAGTGAGCAGAGGATAGACTGCTCAGAAAAAAGATCAGCGATGCATTCCTCATCAAAATGGCTTTTATAGAGAGCGGTAAAGCCGAGTTTTGAAGCAATATTTTTTAGGGCAATTTCATTTTCAGCGGTTTGTGCATAAAAGGCAGCTCCAATTTTTCCCTTGGTCTCATACTGAAAACGCACATCGCTGGCGATGGCCTTTGGAGCAAGGAGAGAGTGAGAAAATTGAGAGTATTTTTCATGTAAACGCTCTTTGGAAAGACTGAAGCCATGAGCGTAAATAAAGTGAGAATCTGCTTTTAAAAATTGGTGGTTCTTTTCGAAAAAAGAAACATGCTTGTCGTCAGGAATAAGCATTAAAAAAGTTGAAAAATTTTCAAGGATTTGGTTTTCAAGTTCAATACAGTCAAAACCCATTGAGGTGGCTTTTGCTCGAGATGCGCTATTGGGCTTTAAAGCAATCTTGAAACTTACCTTCGAGTCTCTGAGATTTAACGCCCAGGCTTTAGCCTGTGAGCCAAATCCGATGAGGACGACGGGGCTTTGCTTTGTCATATCTTTCCTTTTCTCATTGGCAATTCTTATGTCTTAAAGCTACACTTATATCCAGGAAGGGGCCAGAGCAATCCATGAAAATATTATCCAGCGAAATGGCACAACACTATCAAATTAGCTCTCTTCAAAGAGGCCATTTAATTTTTACCTCATTCATTTCTTACAACGGAAAAATACTCTTTCTCGACTCTCATCTCGAGCGTCTGGTGAAAGGAGCTGATTTCTTATTCCCTGATATTGGCTGGTCACAAAATTTTGAAAAAATTAAGCAATATGTTGAAGGGGTATTTAAAAACACCATGGATCGATCTGGTGATCAATCCATGAATAATAATTATTTCCGGCTCACTATTTTTGATGATTGTCTTCATCTGCAGCAGAAGGCTTTTGAAACTCATAACGATTCGCTCAAATTGATGTCTGCACTAAAAGTAAAAACGGCTGGCTTGATACCACCTTTTGTAAAACTATCAAATTATCTTGAGTCAGATCTGGAATTAGCCAGGGCCAAATTTAAAAGTTATGACGATGTTTTATTTTTTGATTATGCTCAAAATATAACTGAAGCGAGTACGTCAAATATTTTTATAGTCACGACGGGGGGAGCGATTATCACTCCGACGCCCTCTTCTATTATCTTAGATGGAGTGACGAGAAAAAAACTTTTAGAAAAATTACAATATCTTGGGTTTAATATTAAAGAAGCACCTGTTTCAAAGTCAGATCTTCTCAAGGCGCGAGAAATCTGGTTAACTAATTCTGTGAAGGGAGTTAGGTTTGTTGAGCAATTTGAAGAATTAATGTTTGATAAAAATGATACCCTTTTTCAAAAGGTAATTACCGTTTTTGGAAGGTATGGTGAATTGGTATGAATAAATTATTAAAAGTGAAATGCCCTCAATGTGACAAAGTTTTTTATTATTATGAATCAGAGTACAGGCCTTTTTGCTGTGAAAGATGCAAAATGATTGACCTTGGTCATTGGTTTGAAGAAAGCTATCGCGTTCCTGGTAAAGAGACAATTCAGACTGATCACAATAATGAGAATAAACAAAATGAAAGTCAAAATGAAGACCATGAGCAAGAGCTATACTCAGACCAAGATCAATTCGAAGACGACGAAAACAATTATTAGTAAACCAGTAAAAGTAAAATTTGAGGATGTTTTAAAACTATCTTTGAAGCTTGCAAAAATATCAGGTGAACATTTAATCAAGAAACAACTTCGTATTTCCTCACTTAAAATTACAGTGAAAGAGGCTCAAGGCATTGCTTCGAATGCTGATACCGAATCGGAAAAAATCATAATGGATGGAATAAAAAAAATCTATCCGGATCATTTTATCCTGGCAGAAGAAAGTGCCTTTAAGGAATTTAAGGGCGAAATGTCTCGCTATGAATTTTTAAAAAATAAAGAATGGGTCTGGATTATTGATCCTCTTGATGGAACCAATAATTTTCTAAATGGTCTTGATTATTTTTGTGTTTGCATCTCTCTGGCCCATTTTGGCGAACCGGTTGTGGGCGTTGTCCTTAGACCAAGCACGGGAGAGTGTTTTTATGCAATCAAGGGAAAGGGAACTAAAACTCTCAACCTCTTAGCGAAAAAATCGGAAAAAAAATCAAAGACTACCTCTTTAAAAAAATCTGTTAATAAAAAAAGTCTTAAAAATTCATTATTGGTCACAGGATTTACGACGGAAAAGGGGCCGATCTTTGAAGAAGAATTCACTTTATTTAAAAATATGATTGGCAGAAGTCGCGGAATTCGCCGAATGGGAAGTGCAGCCTTGGATCTTTGTTATGTGAGCAAGGGAATCTTTGATTGCTTTTGGGAAAGAGGACTTGCTGCTTGGGATGTTTCTGCTGCCGGACTAATCTGCACAGAGTCTGGAGTTGTAGTAACTGATTATGCTGGTCAGAAATTTCACCCCTTCCAGGAAACAATTTTAGCGGCAAGAGCGCCTTTGCACGGAGAGATCTTGTCAATTTTCAGTAAAAGCATATAATTCTATTAGATTGCAAAAGATTTCCTAGGATGGGACCGTGTCAGAAACATTACGTTTAATTCTTACAAAATTTACAGATGAAACAATTACTGTTTTTAGCACGCTTCTGCTGGTTACCATGGCAGGAATTATTGCTTACTGGTTTTATAATAGAAAAAAGTTTCAGCAACTTACTCACGAAATTCCAGCAAGTGTTGTAAAAAATTATCTCGATTCAATTATCCAGAATTCTACAGCCCTTAAGTCATCTCTTTTTAGAGGCGGTGGTTTGGATATGGGAAACGGAATTCCTTCCGTGGTTGCCGTTGGTGATTTACCATCTTCCATGAATATCGGAGTAGGCTCAGGCTCAGACTCAGAAGCAGTAAATCAAAAGAATGCAGAGATTGCTTCTCTTACTTTAAAACTAAATGACCGGACAAAGCAGATTTCTGATCTTGAAAAAAGAATGCAAGAATTGGGGGCCGGTAAAGGTGGAAGTCCTGAAGCTGAGCTTCTTAAAAAAGAATTAACAACACTCCAATCACAATTAGCAGAAGCAAGGGCCGCTAGCGGTGGAGATCCTAACTTGAAACAAGATTTGACGATTGTTACAAACGAGCGCAATGATCTACGCGAACGCTTAAAAGAATATGAAATTATCGAAGAAGATTTAGCTAATTTAAAAAGACTTCAACAAGAAAATGATCAGCTTAAAGCTGAATTGGCTGCTCTGAGAAAAGGGGCTCCTCAGGCTAAAATTCCAGACGCAGTTGTCTCTGTAGCACCAGTACTAGCTCCGGTGTTTGAAGAAGAAATTGACTTGGAAGCTGAAATGGCCCGTGCGATTGAAGAAAGTAAACCAGCTGCAAAAGCTTTAGTCGTTGAAGTTCCGGAAGAAGCACCAGTTGTAGAAGGTGAACAAAAATCAGCTGAGGAACTGCTGTCTGAGTTTGAAAAAATGCTAGGTTAATATTTAAGGCTAAAATTTTAGGAGATCCCAGAAATGAAAAAATTTAACTTTAAATGGCTCCAAAGTACTTTTCTGTTTACTGCTTTGTTATTTTGTATGACTGTCAATGCTTCTATCAATGCAAACGAAGTCAAAAATATTCTCTTGCAAAAATATATGATCAATTATTCTGATAAAAATCAAATCGCTGATCTTAAGGCCGAAACACTTAAGCATGGCGGACAGTCTGTCGAGGCCCTGATTGAAGTCATGAAGAATGGCAAGTACCCAGATAAAAACCGTTGGGTCGCTACTTTTCTTCTTGGGCAAATCATGGGAGAGAAATCAGCTCCTTTTTTGGCTAAATTTTTAAAGCATCCAAGTTGGGTGATGAGAATGGCAAGTTTAAAAACGATGCTGGCCTTAAGACAAAAAGATTACGGAACTCACTATGCAATGCTACTAGCAGACGATTCATTTATTGTACGTTCTCAAGCTCTGGAGAATATTAGAACGTTGAAAATCACAAATACAGCACCTCAGGTTTGGGCAATGTTATATGACAAGAAAAATTATTACCAACCTACATTGAACGGAAAAGAATTAAAAACCAAGCGTTCAAATATTATCAAGTCAGTCATTGTGACGGTGGGTGAATTAAAATTTGAACAGGCAAAACTGCCTCTTATAAAAATGATTCAAAAAGATAAATATAACGATATTTTTAACGAAATGGATAAATCTTTAAGTCTGATTACCGGCCAGAAATCTCCAGACTCAGACAGTAAAGCAAAAAGAATCTTCTGGCAGAGAATGGCACTCAATTCAACAATTCAATAAATTTGCATTAGATTTTTTTAGAACTTAGAAACTCTTTTCTGCTTCTTTACTTTTCTTCTCTTCAATTTCCTGAAGTTTTGACTCGATTGCGAGAGCTCGCTCTAATCGATAAAGGATAGCTTTTTCTAAAATACCGTCACTGCGAATAACTTTCCAGCCTTGAAGAAAATCTTGCTCAACCCTTTGTCTTCTAAACACGGTGACTTTGCAGACTTCTTTATTACCACGATAGCCTTTTACGACATTAAGGATCAATTTAAACTGGGCAGATTTAACAGCGTCATTTGATCCGAATGAATCCGCAAAATTGAGCTCAAGAGTATTGTCCATCCAACGGGTTTTGATTACTCCAGCTTCCTGGTTATAAACCTCGCGGTCGTACTTATTGGTAATCTTCATTACTTCTTGCCAAACTTTATTATAGTCAAAGCGGTATACTTGGCTTGGAATTTCGAGGTCTTCGCTTACTTGCTTAAAGTTTTCATACGAGGAACAGCCTGATAACAGGACACAGGCTAGCATTGCATAGAAAGAAATCTTTATTAGTTGTAAAAAACTTTTTATCATCTTAAATATATTGTAACGAAGAATAAAAATAAGAGAAAGTTATTTGATAAGAAGGAACGTATGGCCCACATCAAAACTATGGCAGATGTATTGAGACTTGAGGCAAGGGCACTTGAAGGCGCAGCCACTCTATTAGAAAAATCTGGATCTGCTCAAGTTGAAAAACTGGCAATAATTTTTCAAGAATTGCTCAATACAGAGTCAGCACTCATTTTTTGTGGAGTGGGAAAGTCTGGTATTGTTGCGCAAAAATGTGCTGCTACTTTTACTTCCCTGGGACTACCATCATTTTATTTACATCCGACCGAAGCGCTTCATGGAGATCTTGGGCGTGTAAGAAAAAGCGATGCTATCGTTTTGCTAAGTAAATCCGGAACAACAGAAGAAGTGCTAAAACTTCTACCTTTCTTAATAACCAAAAAAGAAAATCGCATCGGCCTTATTGGAGCAGCATCTTCTCCAATCGGAGATCTTTGTGGAATTGTATTTGATTGTTCTGTTGAAAAAGAAGCTTGTATAAATAATCAGGCCCCAACCACCAGTTCAACTGTTGCTTTAGCAATGGGAGATGCGATGGCGGTCCTGTTGGAATCTCTTACAGGACTCTCTCGTGAAGGATTTGCAGTCAATCATCCTGGTGGAATTCTTGGTAAATCATTGCGGATGAAGGTTCGTGATTTGATGATTAAAGCATCGTCATGTCCAGTGCTGACTCCAGATCAAAATCTTCAAGAAGTTATTTTATTAATGACCAAGTATCCGGTTAGTGGATGCGCGATTGTTGATGATGGAAAATTTTTAGGGATTGTAGTTGAAGGGGATATTAGACGAACATTCACCAGAGAGAACCTTGGTCTTAAAACCCTTGTACGCGACATTATGAATAATCATCCAACGATAATTGGTCCTGATCATTTAGCCTTTGAAGCACTTGAATTAATGGAAAACAAAACTCGCTCGCTTCAACTTCTGCCGGTAATCGAGGATGAAAAATTTTTAGGTTTTATTCGTTTACATGAACTTTTAAAAGAAGGCTTTTCTCTTAAGTCTTAAAGTTTTCTAAATTTCATTTCAATAAAATAAAAAATTGTAGCAAGCAGAATCACCATCCACAATCCAAAACGTTGGTAGATGGTGCTTTCTCTTGTATTAAGTTTTAATTCCACATCAAGAACTTTCTTTTCTTGATAAGTAAGTCTTGGAGATTCTGAAGCATCGGGCATGATAATTGTCGTGATTCCAGTATTGGTGGATCTTATAACCGGAATATTAAATTCAAGAGCACGCCATTTCGCTAAAAATAAATGTTGAAGAGGTTCAGCTGTATCACCATACCAAGAATCATTAGTCAGATTAATTAAAAATTGCGGTGTAGTTGCTTGTTTATTTAGAAACTCTCTAACGAAATCAGAAAAAAGAACTTCATAGCAAATGACACTAATAAAAGGGATACCGTTTTTAGTTTTAAAAAGTGAGAAATTCTCGCCTTCAGCGAAATAGGAAACATTGGTAATATATTGGCTCAATATTTTATTAAAAGGGCCAAAGGGAAGACCTTCACCGAATGGAATTAAATGGATCTTGCGATACACTTCTTTCAATTTCATATCAGTCCCAAAAAGAAAAGCAGAGTTATATTGGCTTTGATAATCCCCAGTTCCAATACTTGGTTTTAAATCATAACCGCCAATAAATAGTTCAGCTTGTGTTTTTTGGATAATTTGAGACAGAGTTCCAGGAATTTGCAGGTCATTATTTTTTTTCATGATTTCACTGGCAATCAAAGTAGGAAAAGAAGTTTCCGGCCAGACGATAAGATCCAGTGGCCTTAAAGAAGGTGCTGTACTCAATTCATAATAATTATCAAAGACACTGCGAAGAGAATTCAGTCCACCTTGTTCAGAATCAATTTTTAAAAAATTTCCAATATTGGGTTGAACGACTCTCACATTCAATGGAGGCAGAGGTGCACCTTGAAAAGGAGGCGGCAAAATAAAATTTAAGATAATCATCAATCCAAAAAGAGAGTAGCACAGCACTGGTATTTTTTTGTTTCTAATATGATGGATGGCCGTTAGTCCTATAAAGGCAGTGAGAAATGAATAAACCGGAGCACCAAAAATGGGAGCTAGTCTTAGTGGCAAACTGGGCGCGAGTGATAGAAAACTGTGTCCGAGGTGTGCCGGAAATTGCTGGGGAGTAAATTCTTCAAGCAAAACGTAGATAATGGACAAAAGAGCAGGGTGACTGATTTTTCTCTGAATCGCCGTAAAGAGATAAGCTTGAGGGATAATAACTAATGAAAAAACTATTCCTAAGATTTGATTAACTGGAAAATTGAGAGCACCAAATTCTTTGAGGGTCTGAGGAATCCAGTAAAAACCTAAAAGATAAAATCCCAATGAAAAAGCAAGTGCCACTAGCATCTGTTTTTTTAAACTTGGACCAGCTTTTAAGCGCTCTTGTAAAAGGGCGTAGTTAAAAAGAAAAAATCCAAGCATAGGTCCTAGGAAAAATGAATATCCAACTACCGATGGAAAACCACTGGCGTATAACATTCCTCCAAGTAAAGAGAGGAGGAAGGGATGGTAATTTTTGAAACGTGGATTAGAAGTCATGATTGATAGTAATTATTTTTGGATTATTTGCCAATGAGAGAGTTTTCCCCTTACACTTTTCATTATGGATTATGATTTTCGAATTAGCCCTGAAACCCTCCGGATTCCAAGTACGGTCTATAAACCTGTAAAGCGTTGTCCGTTTTGTCAGTCCGTCTTTATTAGTGAAAAGTCTTGTGAATCTTGCGGGAGATCCTTGCAGTATCATCCCATTGGCGAGCCCTTTGGTGCAAAAAGCCTATATGGAATCAAAGAGCGATACATTGAAAGTTTCAATATAATTAATCGTTTTTTTCCTTTCTTAGAAAATAAAAAATCTCCCATGGCCAAAAGTTATGTGAGAAAGCTGGAAAAACGTTTTTCAGACTTAATTACCGCTTTTAATTCAATCGATATAATAGTGAATGATCAAAGAAAATTATTTTATGTAGAGAGTATGGAGATGATAGATGAGCTTCTCCGCTACGATATTCCCCCCTCCATCTTGCAGGCTTTGCTTATTGAAAATGATAGTAGTTTGGTGGGACAAGAATTGCTGTTCTATCTACAAGGCGCAAGCAGTGCGATGAAAGCGGAAAAGAACTGGCAGGAACTGGTTTTAGGCTATCGTTTATGGGGGGTTTTAAGAGTCGAGTATTTTTTGAAAGTTTCGATTATTACGGCCACAGTTCTCACTATGGCCGTAAAGTATAAAGATATTATTAGTTCGCAATTCGGTAAGTAATTTTTCCTTCTCTTCGCCCTTCTCTAGATGAGTTTGCCACTTGCCTAAGAGTTGTAGATTCACCCGCCATTTGAGCTGCCAGGGATAGAGCAGAACCTGCATCTAAACGTCCGCCTGTTACGCATTTTCCTTCCATCGTCATTTCTTTTTTAGCAGATGCTTTGATGATTTCTTTAATCTTTTCAGTTGAGAGTTGTGGAAACTCGGCCTTAATAAGAGCTGCAACACCAGTAACAAAGGCAGTTGCCTGACTTGTTCCGGTTAAGTATCCAGTTCTACCATTTTGAAGGGAAGATTTAATTCTGTAACCAGGAGCAAAGATATCAACACTTGCGTGTCCATAGTTTGAAGAATTTAAAATCTTTAAGTCTTCATCATAAGCTGTAACTGTTATGATATTTTTTAATCCATAGCTCGCTGGAAAATAAGCTTTCTTCTTATCATCGATATTTGATTCTTCGTTTCCTGCTGCCGCAACAACCAGAATACCTTTTCTTTCAGCTTCTTTTAAAACGCGAAGTTCTTCGCTTGCAGCTTCCGGTCCGCCACCAGAGTAGTTGATTACATCAACATTGTGATCAACTGCGTATCTCAAAGCTTCTACTGTTGAATTTAAATTATCCACACCAGATGCGTTTGGGTTGTAGTACTTAAGAGCTAAAATCTTAACGTCAGGATAAATACTTTTAATGATTCCTGAAACGTGAGTTCCATGACCATGATTATCTGTTGGAGTTCCTTTACCTTTTTTATCTTTTGAAAAATCTACACCGAAGTTTGAAGGATCAACTTTTCCGTTTTCCACGAAAATATTGTTCTCCAAAAATGGATGCTCGCGATCAATACCAGTATCTACTACTGCTACAACAATTTCTCTTCTTTTTTTAAATTTCTTCCAGGCTTCAAGAAGATTAATACCCGCTGGGTTGTTAGGATTTACCCCCCAGCTTACATAAGTTGATGTGAGATCTTTCGGGTCATAATAAGCTCTCTCCTCTGCGATTTTAGGAGTAGCCGCTCTAGAGTTGGAAGTGGTTGATTGAGACATCGCCGAAAACGACATCGTCGCAATCACATGAGCTAGAATGATCTTTTTAATGGTCAGTTTATTCATAATAATCCCTTAATAGATCTTTGCGAAGAGCTCTTCGCTTAGTTGGTTCTCGAGACTTAAAGAGCAAGCTTTAGGCCAAGAGAATCAGCAGTCATATTAGCGATTTAGTTCAAGTGTCTAGAAAACGATCGAAAAAACTTTGGGTACCTGTATAAACTTTGATCAGTATTTTTAGTTACAGCAGCCAGATAGGATTTTGCCTTCGACATCTACCAAAGCAGTATAAGGATAAATATTATCCGACATTCCATCGTTGCAATCTGCTTTCACGATATTGAGCTTAAGGATGTTATGGGCCTGGTCTTCTGCCTCGATCTGAAAGGCGAAGCCAGCGGTCGTGCCTTCTGCATTCCTTAAAGTGGTCTTAGCGTAGAATTTTTTTGCATCGGACAAAGGGCCACTGATGCTCAAAAAACCTTGTGAGTCAGTCGCAATTTCCCAAAATGGCTCAGTTCCGAAACATTGAAGTTGAGGGACATCAGAGGCAGAGACAAAGCTGGAAAAGGTACTAAGTAGAGCAAGGACAAGGAATGTTTTCATTGGGAGATCTCCTGAATATTAAATATATAATCGGACTATAGGCCAGAAATGGTTGAGAAGAGTAATCAGTGAAAAAATGACACTAAAACTTAGGCCCGAAACTTGCTTTTTAATCTGGTAAGCCCCAAGAGGCGGGCGAATCCTCTAAAATGAGGTGTGAGAGGGTGTAGCATGAAAAATGGACTTTTTAGATTTTATTTTTTATTTATTTTGATGTCGATGGGTCTTTTCGCCTGCGAGAACAGAGTTATCGATCATGAAAGAAAAGCTATGGATCAAAATATGAAACAAGATTTGAGGCCAAAGAAGCCAAGTAGACACTACTCGCGTTCAAGCAATTTATGTTAATGGCTTAAAAATTTCCCCCGAAAAATATTAAGCAAAAAAAACCCTCCAATTGGAGGGTTTTTTATAGAGATATCGAAAAATGTTGTGTGCCAGAGAATTTATTAAGTGGGAGGCGGTTAGATGGCTTTGATAAATTTTGAATTTTCTCTTTCTAGTTCTTCAGCATGTGTAATACAAAGGGTAGTCCAAGGTTGATTTTCTAAACGTTTTACACCGATGGGCTCATCACATTCTTCACAGTGACCGTAAGCACCTTGCTCCATTCTGTAGAGAGCTTCTTCGATGGCCTTAAGTTTTCCAAGTTCTCTTTGTCTCATATTAAATGTGACTTGTTGATTGATCACACTTGTAGCGAGATCAGCTTCATCAGCAAGATCATCTGGCGAGACAGTAAGGTCTTCGTTGGAGCGAAGAATCCCACTATTCATGATTTTAACTTTAGCCTGCAGGAGTAGTGTTTTAAACTTTTCCATTTTTGCTTTCTCCACACATTCCTCCTTGAAAAAGAGTCTCTCATCTATGATCAACTCATTACTAATGTCATGCATATTATAAATAATGCATGGGATGCAACAAAATTAGTATACTCTTAATTTCATTTTTGACACAATGGAAAAAACTGCCATTAACTATCATCTACTGACTGAAATTGCGTCAAACGTATGGGGAAAAGTGTCAAAAAAGTTTACAAGATTTCATATGATGATTTAATATAAGCTGAATTAAGAAAGCAGAGCGGAAAGAATCTTTCGAGGGAGTCACAACATGCACGCAGAAGAATATTTGGCATTGGTTCGTGAATGCAGAGACGAAGAAAAAATGTTTCAATTTTTAAAAGAAGATAAACCAGGCGTAGCTGTTGAATTGGCAAAATCAAAAAACGTAAGCCCCAGAATTTTAGATATTCTCACACGACATGTTGCGATCACTGTTCGTCATGAAGTGGCAAAGAATCCATTAACACCTGTGCAAACATTGAAGCGTTTATCTGATGACAAAGATATGCTGGTTAGAGATTACGCTCGTCGTACTCTTAAATCGGTTGAAGAAACTCTTTCATAGTTTAATATTTCTATCAATTCGAATCTTCGTGATCGCGCCAACTTCGGCCTTCGCGATTTTTTGGATTTTTTTGCCATCTAGTAACGGCTTCTTCATGTTTTTCATAAGATTCAGAAAAAATATGAGAACCATCATTTTGGCTGACGAAATAAAGATATTTATGAAGAGTAGGATTGAGTACGGCCTTAATCGATTCAATGCCAGGGTTACTTATCGGGCCTACGGGTAAAGCTGGAATGGTATAAGTATTATAGGCAGTAGGAGTGAGCAAATCTTTTCGAGAAAGGTTTCCATTATACACTTCAAATTTACCGTAAATAGTAGTGGGATCGGATTGAAGTCTCATTTTGAGTTTTAATCTATTATAAAAAACACCTGCAATTATGGGTCTCTCTTTTTTATCCCCAGTTTCTTTTTCTACCATTGAAGCCAAGATTAAAACTTGTCTTGGAGTCATTCTGGAATTGGAAAAATCTACCGTCGCAATTTTTTTCTGAAACTGTTTTACCATCGTCTTTATAACGGTTCTTGCCGGTAAATTTGGAACGAAGTCATATGATTCCGGATAGAGATATCCTTCAACTGAATCAGCGTCAATCCCCAATTCTTCCAGAAATTTTTTGTCGCGGGCCAATTGGATAAAATCTTTATAATTAGTAATAGAGCTGGCCTCTAACATCCTGCCAATCTCATACATGTTTTTCCCTTCTGGGACAGTGAAGAGGACAACCTGGCTTTTTTCATTGATAAAAATATTGAAGACATCCAATAAGTTGGAATTATGTCTGATTATATAATGACCAGTTCTAAATTTATTCAACACACCTTTTAATTGAGAATATCGATGAAAAAGTCTTGCTGATGAAATCAAATGCTCTTTGGTGAGCCTAGTGTTGATCGATGAGAAACTCTCATTGGGGGCGATCACGAAATCTGCATCAGGTCCTTGATAGCGCCAAACCACTGCAGAATAATAAACTCTGAGTGCCACTAAAAGGAGTGCAAAGAGGGGGGCCCCGACAAAAAATATGGTAAGTGGTTTTTTCATAATATCTATAGGTTACCGCGAGCTTGTTTGGCTTACAAACTATGGATATATATTCCTAGTCTTAGCATAACAGGATGCTAAGAAACCGCTTTGTTTGCTCAACAATGTTTTTGTATTATAGAGCTATTTTTTTTAATATCGCGGCGAGACCATGTCACTTTCCCTGATTATCAGTGTGAAGACTCTAACTTTCGATAAAAATTTTTTTCCGAAAACCAAAGAATAAGATCACAGGGCCCCATTTTAGGAGTACAGATCACATTTGGGGCCTTTTTTATTTCCCGTGATCAAAGACGAAGACTTTCCATACAAAGCGCAGGAAATAAGGATTTTGACGTTTCTGGATCAAAAAGCAAGCAATTGCCTGGACGGAAGCCAAGATTTAACCATTATTCAAAAAATCAACGTTGTTCCAATTTATATAAGGATCGATTAGAATTTGTTTTATAAATAATTTCTAAAAAAAATATATATGTTGTAAGGATGTCCAGATATGAGTCAAGCAATAAAAATAAAAAAACTTTCCGACAATAATATTTCCGATTATGAATTGCTAACTAAACACGGTGATGATGGGAAACTCTGTTACTGTTCTTTTTGGCATCAAAAATGGTCATCAATGGATGAATATCATCAAATTCAACGCGAAAACCCTGAGCGCCTTAGAAGTTGTGTTATTGACCGAGTTAAGTCAAATTTTCATGTAGGAGTAATTGCCTATCTTGATGGTGAGCCTTGTGCTTGGGTTTCGGTAGGACCACTTATTGATTTTTTTTGGGCGTGGAAGCGAGTAGCGCAAATCGGTGAAGATGCAAAAAGTATTGCGGGTATCATGTGCTTTACAGTTGCTCCCAAATTTCGTGGTCAAAAGATGCAAGTAAAAGTTCTAACCGCTTTAAAGAAATATGGATCAGAAAAAGGATGGACTGCAATCGAAGCCTATCCGTTCTCTGATGAGGCCATAGAGAAACATGGAGCTGCTTTAAAATGGACGGGGCTTTCCAAGGGATATGAAAGCGCTGACTTTAGGAAAAGTGGCGAACATTGGCTAAGTTCTCCAGAAGCTAAAAGATTTATATACACTCTAAAGCTCTCCTAAAGATCGCAGACCGCACATTAAAACGCACAGACTTTCGATAGCAAGCCCCAAGAAATTGGGGCTTGCATTTTTGGTTTAGAAAGCGAAGACTTTATGTGACTTGGCCCAGGATTCAATCCCCAGACTATTAAAAATCTGGAATTTGGCGCAAAAAAGACATCGATGTGTCCAAAAAAATAATTTTTTAATTTACCCATCTTCAAAATATCAACAGCTTATTTTTTATAATATTCTTAATCTCTTGCTCTCGTATGTTATAATCTTCCAACGAAGGAGGATTTCTCATGGGAGAGGTCATGTTTGGTAACGAGTTATTTGATCATTGGCTTAATCAAAAAAGTCTTGAAATACTTGGCAAGGTTGAGAAAGAAAAAATTTCAACTGAAGATATGTTGATTCTTTCGCTAAAAGCTCAAACCAATCACTTTCATCATATGGACCAAGAATTTCGTGGAGAGTTTAAGAAAATTGAACATAACTTTGAGCTCATAGAAACAAGATTCGAGAAGCGATTTGAACAGGTTGACCAACGCTTTGAGCAGCTTGAGACGAAATTTGATAAGCGCTTCGAACAAGTTGAAGAAAAATTCGACAAACGCTTCGAGCAAGTTGAAGAAAAGTTCGATAAGCGCTTCGAACAAGTTGATAAAAAATTTGATCGCATGACGACTGTCATGATGTGGCAAGGCGGAATTCTTGCAACGCTTATATCGGGTATTTATTTTAAATTATTCTTGGTTTGACATCAGTCAGCTTACTTATTGACGAATGAAATCTTCAAGGATGATTGTCGCAGCAACACAATCAATCATAGTGACATCAATTTTAAAATTAAACTGAGCAGAATTTAGCATGCGCTCTTCGGCAGCTTTAGTTGTGAGAGTTTCGTCTTGTTCAAAAAAATCCAGTGCTGGAAAACTGGCGCTTAGCACCTCACCAAAATGCTTGATGAGTTTGGTTGTGTCGCTTTCTTTGCCATCGAGAAAATATGGGACACCTAGTACCAAAACTTCCACACCTTCATCTTTAATAAATTGAGCAAGTGCTTTAATGGTTTCGGTATGAGATTTGTAAATAATCTTTTGCCCCATACAAGGAAAGGGGTCTCGGCCAGGACAAAAAAAGGCAGTCCCCGTAACTTTTAGGCCAAAGTCGATGGCCATAATCATTTTATTTTCAAAAATCTTAAACCGGGGATATGTTGGAAAATCTAGCATATAGCAGGCTTATAACTCAGAAAAATAAGCGATACAAGCCAGATTTTTGGCCATTTTTCTTGACAGAAAAGAGCCGAGGGTTAATATATAGATTATAAATATTCAAAAATGTTCAATCCATCATTCACCGAAAAATTATCATTAAGAGGTTTCATTAACATTCGGTTCTTTCTTACTACTTCAATAATTTAATTTCCTAATATATTTTTACCGCAAACAGGAGTCCCACTCAAATGCATCTTAACGAACTCAGAGAAAAAGACATCGCCGAACTCACAACTCAGGCCGAAGAACTTCAGATAGAAAATCCAAGTAATTTAAAAAAGCATGAACTCATTTTCGCCATTCTTAAAGCAACAGCGAAAGATGATAAATCTATCTTCGGTAACGGTGTTCTCGAAATTCTCCCAGATGGATTTGGATTTTTAAGATCTCCACTTTATAACTACCTTCCCGGTGCTGATGATATTTACGTATCTCCCTCACAAATTAGAAAATTTGGTCTTCGTAAAGGGGATTCAGTTGAAGGTGAAATTCGTCCCCCTAAAGAAGGTGAGCGTTATTTCGCTCTAGTAAAAGTTAACGAAATCAATTCTCAATCGCCAGAAAAACATAAAAAGACTGTTCTCTTTGATAACTTGACTCCGTTATACCCAGAGAAAAAAATCAATCTTGAATATTCTCCAACCAATTATTCAACTCGTTTGATTGATTTGTTTGTTCCACAAGGATTTGGACAACGTTGTCTAATCGTAGCTCCACCAAAAGCAGGTAAAACTGTTCTTCTTCAAGATATTGCAAACGCTATCACTACCAATCACCCTGAATCAGTGTTGATTGTTCTTTTGATTGATGAACGTCCGGAAGAAGTTACAGATATGAGAAGAAACGTTCGTGCTGAAGTTGTATCGAGTACTTTCGATGAACCAGCTTCTCGCCACGTTCAAGTTGCAGAAATGGTAATCGAAAAAGCTAAGCGTTTAACTGAAGCTGGGAAAGATGTAATTATTCTTCTCGATTCAATCACTCGTCTTGCTCGCGCTTACAACACCGTTGTTCCACCATCAGGAAAAATTCTCTCTGGTGGGGTTGACTCAAATGCTCTTCATAAACCGAAAAGATTTTTTGGATCTGCTCGAAATATCGAAGGTGGTGGCTCTCTTACTATTATCGCGACTGCACTTATCGATACTGGTTCAAGAATGGATGAAGTTATCTTTGAAGAATTCAAGGGTACTGGTAACTCAGAAATTCAATTGGACAGAAAACTTCTAGAGAAAAGAATTTTCCCTGCTCTTGATATTAACAAGTCATCAACTCGTAAAGAAGATCTACTTTTAGCACCTATGGATCTTCAGCGTTCATACCTTTTGAGAAAGGTTCTTCACGCGATGTCGCCAATTGATGCAATGGAATTCGTACTTTCGAAAGTAACAAAAACTAAATCCAATGCTGACTTTTTGGATTCAATGAATTCGTGATTAAATTTATGTTAAAAAATAAAAATAAAAAGATAAATATTTTAAATAAAATAATACTCCTCGTTTCAAAGCAATACGCTTCAATCGGCGGTCAAGCGGTGATTGAAGGCGTAATGATGAGATCTCCAAACGCTTTCGTTGTAGCAGTGAGAAAGCCCGACGGCACAATCCGCTTAAGACGAGACCAGTGGTATGGACTTTCAAATAAACTCTCTTTTTTGAAAAAACCATTCTTGCGTGGAGTTTTAGTATTGATTGAAACCATGGCCAATGGAGTTGTGTCGCTAAATTACTCAGCAAACATAGCTATGGACGAAGAGAATAAAAAAGTGGCCCTCCAGAAAGGGATTAGTGAAAGTGATTACGAGAAAAATAAGAAATCTAAAGAAAAGGTAGGTTTTGAAACATTTATTTCAATTGCTTTTTCTTTTGCCTTTGGGATTGGTTTGTTTGTTTTTCTTCCACATGCTTTGACTGCCATTATTGAAAAATATAGTGGTGCTAAGTGGGACCTGCAGAGCTTCCAGTTCCACGCAATTGATGGGACTATCAAGGCCTTTATCTTCTTAACGTATATTTATCTAATTAGCTTTCTTCCAGATATTAAAAAAGTGTTTCAGTACCATGGTGCTGAACATAAATCGATTTCAACTTTTGAAGCCGGCGAAGAGCTCATTATTGAAAATGCGAGAAAGCATTCTACATTTCACCCTCGTTGTGGAACGACATTTATATTCTTTTTAATGTTTGTTTCTATTATTCTCTTTGCAATTATTTTTGCAATCGTTCCAATAGGGAGCCATTCTCCTGTTCTTCTAAAACATGCTTACGCAATGTTATTTAAAGTGGCACTGACATTACCGATTGCCGGTATTTCTTATGAGTTAATAAAGTTTGTTGGAAAGGATCCGAACTCACTAGCTGGAAGAATCATGAGTTATCCTGGCAAACTTTTGCAAAAACTAACTACAAAAGAACCAGAAGATGCTCAATTGGAAATAGCTCTGGCTTCGATTAAAGCAGTGCTTATGTTAGAAGAAAAATACAATTTGAAAGAAGCAAGTACTAAAAAAATTACGGTAGATGAAATCGATTTTGCCTCGTTAGCTGATATCGAAACAAGTAATTTTAAATTAAACGATTTTTTAGAAAGTTAATCCTAGAAATAATTAAGGCGCCCGTATATGTCGATGTTTGATAAATTAGAAGCTGTTATTGGTCGCTATGAAATGCTTACTGATAAGCTTGCAGACCCTTCAATCTATGATCGTCAAAAAGAATTTAAAGAAATTTCTTCTGAACGAGCTAATATTGAAGACGTCGTTATTACATACCGTGAATATAAAAAATTAAAAGACAATCTCGATGGTTCTAAAGAAATTCTTCGTAATGAAAAAGACGAAGATCTACGCGATATGGCCAAGATGGAGCTTTCTGAAATCGAAGCAGCATTGCCTGCGATAGAAGAACGTTTGAAACTTCTTCTTTTACCTAAAGATCCCCTCGATGAGCGAAACGTTGTCATGGAAATGCGAGCTGGTGCCGGAGGAGATGAAGCATCGATTTTCGTCGCCGATATGTTCCGCATGTACCAAAACTATTTCCGTCAACTGGGCTATAAAATTGAAATTGATTCAAGCTCAGAAACTGACCAGGGAATTAAAGAAATTATTTTCACTGTTACAGGTGAAAAAGTTTACTCAAAATTAAAATGGGAAGCAGGCGTTCACCGTGTTCAACGAGTTCCAAAAACGGAAACAATGGGACGTGTTCATACTTCGACTATTACCATTGCCGTTATGCCTGAAGTTGATGAAGTTGAGTTTGAACTTAATCCTAACGAACTTAGAATTGACGTTTACCGCTCTGGTGGAGCTGGTGGGCAGTCAGTTAACACTACCGATTCAGCTGTAAGGGTAACCCATTTACCAACGGGGATGTCGGTTGCTAACCAGGATCAAAAGTCACAATTAAAAAACAAAGAAAAAGCTCTTAAAATTCTTCGCACGCGTATCTACGACAATATGGTTCAGGCCCAAAAAAATGAAATCGATACTGAGCGCCGTGGACAAATTGGTGAGGGGGATCGTTCTGAAAAAGTTAGAACATATAACTATCCTCAGAACAGAATCAGCGATCATCGTATTGGTCTGACTATACACAATCTCGAAGGGGTCATGAACGGAGACCTTTCTGCTATTACTGAAGCTCTAGTTGCTCATCATCAGGCTGAGTTAATGAAAGGGCAGGAAGAGTAATAAGCCGAATAAAATAAGCTGAATAACAAGTTGAATAAAGGTGAATGCCAGTGACGACAAAAAAGGGCACAATAAAGAAGCTTGAAGATTATTTGCAATCATTTTTCAATGAAGAAAAAATATCTCTCCTTTCAAATTATCCCGGACTCACTCTTCATCGTTTAAGAAATGATATTAAGCTTCACGCTTTTCTAAGTGGAGTGGATTCAGAAGAACTTTTTGAATTTCCTTATATTCCCCATCGTAGTAATCCTATCACCTTATTTTTTGAAAAATTGAAAGAAGGGGTGCCTCTTGAATACATCACGGGCTATGCCTATTTTTATCGTTCATTGTTTAAAGTGACTCCTGATGTCTTGATTCCAAGAAGTGAAACTGAAATTTTAGTGGAATTAGCATCTCTTGAAATTCAAAAAAACTATCGCAATAAGACATGTCGGCTCATTGATGTTGGAACAGGATCGGGAATCATTGCCTTAACATTGATGATGGAAGATTTTGCTACCTTGGATGTTGTCGCTACAGATATTTCAGATAAGGCCTTGACCTTAGCAAAAGAGAATTTTTTTAATCTTCGCTATACTGTTTCTGCAAAGCATAATATTAGTTTTTTAAAGCGCGACCGCCTCGAAGAGGTAGAAGGGAATTTTGATATAATTTTATCTAATCCGCCCTATATTAAATGTCTCGGGGACCTGGCTTCTGTTCATCATCAAGTACTTAGTTATGAACCAGCGATGGCATTGTTTTTGGATGATGATCTCTACGATCTTTGGTTTGAGGACTTTTTTAGAAGTATTCACGAAAAATTAACCCCAGAAGGGATAAGTTTAATTGAAGGGCATGAGAGCCATTTAGAAGATCTGGCCGATATGGCCATCAAACTAGGGTTTGCTAAAGTCGATATCATCAAAGACTATACTGGCAGAAACCGTTTTTTAAGATTTAAAAAGCAATAAAAGACAGCAATGAATTACAGTATAAATTACAGCATAAATTACAAAGAGGAAAAGAATGGATAAATTAATAATCACCGGCCCATGCACTCTCTCCGGCTCTGTACGTATCTCCAGAGCTAAAAATGCTTATTTACCCATCTTAGCGGCAGTACTTTTATCAGATAAACCAATCCACCTAAAAAATATTCCAGATCTTCAAGATATAAAGACGATGATCAAGCTCTTATCAAATCTTGGTGTTCAAGTAATAAAAAATGGAAACATCACTACTTTTGATGCTTCAACTTTAAATTCCCATGAAGCGACTTATGATTTAGTCAAAACAATGCGTGCTTCTATTTTTGTTCTTGGGCCTCTTCTTGCTCGTCTAGGGAAAGCAAAAGTTTCATTGCCTGGAGGGTGTGCTATTGGAACACGTCCCATTGATTTGCATTTAACCAACTTAGAGAAACTAGGTTGTGAAATAACTTTACACGCGGGCTATGTTGAAGCGAGTGTTAAAAAAATGCAGCCAACAAGCCTCACTCTCGCTTTCCCTTCAGTGGGTGCTACAGAAAATCTTATTATGGCCTCCGTTTTTACGGAAGGTGTGACTACTATCGATAACGCTGCACTAGAGCCAGAGATTGATGATCTCGCACATTTTTTAAATGCCATGGGAGCAAAGATCACCGGAATTGGAACTCAGAAAGTTGTGATCGAAGGAGTGAAATCTTTTAAAGAAGTTACCTATGAAGCCATTGGCGATAGAATTGAAGCAGCAACTTATTTAATGGCAGCACTTGCCACTGGTTCAAATATTACGATTGAAGGTGTGAAATCTCGTCACTTGCAATACGTGATAGATGTCCTAAAAAAAATGGGTGCTAAAATTGAAACGACAGAAGACACCATCATGGTTTACAAAAGTGAACTGAAGGGATGCCAAGTCGATACAGCTCCATTCCCTGGATTTCCAACTGATGCGCAAGCGCAAATGATTGCTCTATGTACCCAAGTAAAAGGGATTTCTGTAATCACTGAAAATATTTTTGAAAATAGATTTATGCACGTTCCAGAACTCATTCGTCTTGGTGCCGATATTACCTTAAAAGGAAAATTGGCAATCATCGAAGGTGGAGCACCTCTTTCTGCTGCTCCAATTATGTGTACGGATCTTAGGGCCTCAGCTGCTCTTATCATCGCGGCCCTTGCGACTAAGGGAGATACAGAACTTCAACGTGTTTATCACTTAGATCGTGGTTATGAAAAATTAGAAGAAAAATTTTCACAATTGGGTGCCAAAATAAAAAGAGTTAAGGAATAATCCAGCATGAGTGCTAACTGTTTATTTTGTAAAATAGCGAAAGGCGAAATACCTGCTCAAAAAGTGTTTGAAAATGAACATGTTTTTGGTTTTGTTGACATCCATCCCCAGGCTAAAATTCATTTATTATTCGTCCATAAAAAACATACTGCCAATATTAATGAAATGAGTGGTGACCCTGAAGCAATCGCTCAAATGTTTCATGGTATTGCTCAATACACTAAGGGACATGAATTAAGTAAAAATGGTTATAGAATTGTCACTAATCAGGGACCCGATGCTGGACAGACTGTTCTCCATACTCATTTTCATATTGTCGGTGGGGAAGCTTTGGGGCATTTCGGCCGCTAGGAAAGTCTCATTTCATTTTTGAAAAAACTTTTCTGGGTTGAGGCAAATTTTAAACTTCAATCATTAAATTAATATAGAAGTCTCCTATCACTTAATAAGAGAGGAGACCTTATGAAACATTCTTTATTCTTCACGCTACTCTTTACACAGCTCTTTTTATCCGTTGCCTGTAAAAAGATCAACTCGACTTCAACTGACCCTTATGCCCGCAACTTGCCTTTTGATAATGCTATTTATCTCAGCATCCCTCATCAGGAAGACCAATCTATCCTACGGCGCAAACTTTTAAACTTAAATTTAAACAATCAATTAAAAAACTTGAATGAAGTGGATGAAGCGTCAAAAATTCAAGATGGTGATGAATTTAAATTTGCCAATAATTCGTTCAAAACATCTTCACTCAATTTAAACGAGTATGAAAAATTTAGATCTAACGCCGCAGAAGTAATTGTCTCTTATAATGATCGATTGGAGATTTACTTTGTTCCCAACGGTATTGAACGTAAGAAAGCGTTGACCCAACTGGGAGTGGCAGCAGAACCAGGAGCTAATTTTTCTTGGCTCGGGGATACTGACAATTTTTTATTTAAAGATAAAATTTATTATTTATTAAGTGCCAGTAAAACTAATTTATTAGAAAATGATGTGCATTTTTCTCAGCAAAAAATATCTTTGGGCGATGCTTTCAATGAAAAGATGTTTACTTTCTTCAGTAATCAAATTTTAGAACTTGAGGTGAATGTAGAATACTCGCAAAAAGAAACAACATTGGCCGTCCTGGGAGGACAAAAAGTTAAATGTACGCACGATATGCTAGAGGCCGGAGTGTGTGATCCTTGTAATTATAAATTAGAAACACCGACTGGTCGCTTGGTAAAAAAAGATCTAGAAAGCAGTGAATTAGTAGATCTTGATATTATCATCAATGGAACAATCTACCCCTTTAAGGAATTGAATCCAGTAAAAGAGCAAAATGGTAATTTCAAAGTCATTCTCAACTTAAAAAAATTAATTAAAACAGAGAGGGCAAGCATCCAGATTTATCAAAATACTCAACACCCTATTTCAAAAACGGTTCAAGCCGTGGAAATGGCATGGACTTGTGCACATAAGAATGTGAGTAATACAATTGATATAACACCGATAGTGAAAATGAATTTAGAATTAAACGTAAAAGGAAGAACACTTAATTTTGCAATGTAGAGTTAAAAAAGATGAACCTCATCCATAAAGGATGAGGTTCATCTTTTTTTATAAATTGAGTCCTTCAAATAAAGATGAAAGAATAGATTTTTGTAAACGAGTTAACTGATAAATATTGGCCATAATCAAAACAGGACTTTTTTTGATATTGGCGCAAATGACCAATTGGCCTTTTTCTTTATTATAGTCAGTGATATCAAAAATATTTCCAAAGTCCTTTTCGTAACTTTTTAATACGTGCTCATCCATTTCGTTGCACGATACGAGTTCAGGATAGCGATCACCTTGAACTTTTACTTTCACTAATTTATTTTTTTCATGTTCCTGTTTTGACTTGATCATATCATTATAGATAAGTTTCAAGTTCGTTGCTCCGAGATTGGATTTTAAGATAAACCAAAGCTCTTCAAAAAATCCCGAGCGGTCATTCGGCCAAAGACCAAGAAGGTGGTTTCTCACTTTAAAAATTTCTTCAATTAATGAAATATTATTTTGAAGAATCCAGTTCTCGCGCATTTTATCGAAAATTTTTTTACCTTCTTCGTAAGTTAAGTTTTCAAAATTAGCCAGAGTCAGGTCAAACTCAGTATTTGATCTAATTGGGTAGAATTTTATTTCATTTTCAAGACCCGCAAAAAAATCATCGCCTTTTAAATCCTCGGCAAAGATATAACCGTTGATGGGGTATTGATTGGCTTCTGCCAGATCAATAATTTTGCTAGTTGGAGATTCGTTAAGTTTAAAGTGGCGAATAACCGCTTGCTGCATGTTTTTGGTGTATAAAAGAGTGAAATCCATTTTTTCCCTTTATGAATCGATGAAAACCGAGAGTTTAAGTTAGTTAATAGTATCTGAAATATTTTTTTATGGGAATCTCTAGCATAGGAAAATTTACCGAAATAGCTAAGTTTTTGAAGCTCATATACACTGGGAATAATGGGTAAATTCTTATTTTTGCTTTTAATCCTGATAGTGCCATGGAGGGCCATGCCCCAAGATGAGCGCTATTTTAGGCAAATCTTCTCTGGAGAGTTGGCAAGTGGCGAAGTTGCTGCTTCAGAGAAGAAATATTCATTTTTTTTCCACACGCCCTATTACGCTGTCGATCTTAACCATGATGGCAATCCCGAACAAATCGTCTTTGTAAAAAAAGATAGCGAAGACTGGATAGAGATCTTCGAAGAAAAAAGCGGAGCGAAGAAAAAGATTTTTAGCTACCGCTTTGAGACTAAAGGATTCGATTCAGAGCTTTTTAGGATTGAGATTAAAAGACTGTCTCAAAAAACCTCCGTCATTCTTATGTATTACTATGAAGGCTTGAGCCGCTACATTGAGATGCAGTCAACTTCGAGGATTTATGTGGGAACCATTGATAATGATGATTTAAGAACACTTGCGGTGCTTAAAGGCCCAAGTTTTTTCGAAGAACATAAATCCCTAAAAGGTCATTATCATTTAAGAAATTATCAGGTTTATTTACAAGATTTAAATAACGATCAGGTCAAAGAGCTTATTGTTAAATACCGCCTGACCAGTCAGGTTTTTCTCTATGGTGGTGATGGAAAGTGGAAAACTTTTAATAACTAAAAACCTAAGAAGCTTTTGGAAGATCGTGGTCTTCATCATCAATATCTTGTTCTTGATATTCAGTTTTGTATGGTTTGAATTGAAAAGTTTTTGGATAATAATCAAGTTTTTCAGCTACGTTAGTATTTTTCATCTTTTTAGATATTACAATCCAAAGAGCAATGGGAAGTGCCAATAAAAAAATCATTGGGCCGATATAAGAATAGGGTGTGCTGGGCGCTGAAGATTTCGTCGTGATATTTGCAGGAATTCTTTTGGTTTCTGAAGCGACAGCTTCTGTTTTATGAGCGAAATCAAAACCGTGCTCTATTTGGCCAGCTTTAATAACAGGTCTATTGCCTTCAATAGAAACTTCAGTGATTGGATCAACTGAGGGGCTTCTTTGGGTTTGAGCGAAGGCCTGATGGATTGTTAATCCAGCGGTCAAAAGGGATAAAATATATAATGCAGAAAAAAGTGGTTTCTTCATTCCAACTCCTGGTGCAAATCTTATCGTATTTTTGAAAAAAAAATTAAGTAGTAAGTTATTCCCCTGTGCTTTAGTCAGGTATTGCGCGATTCCAGGTCTTCTAACTCTTCATAGAGAGACAGAAGGCGCTCTTCAAGGGTGGTTTGGGCATCAGTTAAAATTTTTAATTCCTGATTTTTAGGATCAGCAAGCTTAGTGAAATCCAAATTGGCGATTTTCTCTTCAATTATTTTAGTTTTTCCTTCAGTGCTCTCAATGTCTTCGTAAATGGTTTCAAGCCGCTTTTTTTCTTTGTTATTGAGTTTCAAGCTGGTCTTAGGAACAACAAGCTCTACTTGTGCTAGAGGATTTTCACGAGACTCGTCTGCCAATTCTCGCTCGAGTTCTAGAACTTCAAGGTAAGGGGCCACTTGTTCGTATCCACCTTCGAAGTTTTGCAGTTTTTTATTTTCTATAAGCCAAACTTTATTGGTCACAGTACTTAAAAAAGCGCGATCATGACTAATGAGAATGACGGCACCTTGAAATTCGGTGAGTTTTTCTTCGAGGATTTGGATTGTTTCAAGATCGAGATCGTTGGTAGGCTCATCGAAGATTAAAATATCACCAATCTTGGTTAGGTTTAAAGCGAGCTGCAAACGGCTTTTTTCTCCGCCGGAGAATGTTTTGAGAGGCCGGTGAATATCATCGCGATGAAAAAGAAAACTCTCAAAATAGGAAGATACATGCTTCTTACTTCCGTCGGGCAAGATAACAAAATCTGATCCATCGCCTAAAAGTAGGTAAGGGGTCATTTCACTTTCCATCTCATCGCGTTTTTGTGAAAAGTATTGGATCTGTAAATTATCTGCCGTTTTCATGCTGCCTGAGACTGGAGACAATTCATGTTTAATAAGTTTCAAGAGTGTTGTTTTTCCAACACCGTTATTTCCAAGGAGACCAATCTTATTGCCCTTGTGTATTTCGCCAACGATGTTTTCAAAGAGAGTCGACTGGCCTCCATAAGCAAACGTTAAGTCATTGAATGAAACCAGTACCTTTGTTTGACGATTTGATTTTTGAAGAGTGAGATCGAGATTTCTCTTGGCTTCACTTTTAATAGTAGAGACGCGCTCTTTTAAACCAAGAAAGCTTTCGACTCGCTTTTTACTGCGAGTTCCGCGTGCTTTTATTCCTTGTCTCATCCAAGCTTGTTCTCGCTCGAGATTGTTTTTAAGTTTGTCTAGTAAACGCAATTTTGATTGCTCTGATTTTTCTAAAAACGAAAGATAGTCAGTATAGGAGCCTGAAAAACTTTCTATACGTCCGTGCTGAATATGAAATATTTTGCGTGTTAATTTTGAAAGAAGAAAACGATCATGGGTAATAAGCATGAATGCTTTATTTGTAGAATTGAGTTCATCTTCAAAAAGTTTAATGCTCTCAATATCAAGATGGTTAGTGGGCTCATCCCATAAAATTAAATTAGCAGTGCTCGAGAGTCCAAGGCTCAGAAGAATTTTTTTCTGTTCACCACCGCTTAAATCACGGACTTGTTTGTTAAGATCTTCTAGACCAAAATATTTGAGGTAGGATTCATAATTCTGAACCATATCCCAGCCATGCTGTTCTTCGAACTGGTGCAGAGAAGCTTCAAAAACAATTTTGAGTTCAGGGTAAAAAACAAAAAAATAATCTTTAAGAGTTATACTGCCCAGTCCTTCAAGTGGAAGTTCTTGAGGTACATAGAAAAGTGAAAAACGTTTATTTTCGTCTCCATCTCCACGGGCCTTATTAAATTCAAAAGGTGGACTTGAGTGATCGGGAATAATATCGCCAGTAAGGATTTTAAAAAGAGTCGATTTCCCTTTACCGTTAAGCCCAAGTAAACCAATGCGGTCACCGACAGAAACGGAAATATGGGCTTTATCAAAAATAATTTTTGGCCCAAAACTCAAATGAATATTTTTTAGGGTACACAGTAGACTCATGGAGTGATTATAGAGAGAAGGCGAGCTTTCGGCAAATAATTCCCAACTGATCTGGAATACTTTAGTTATGTGATAATATTTTATTAGAATCTCGGTCCTAGAGGAACGATATGAACTTTCCAGCCATCGCTAAACAGACCTATGAAAAACTACGGAGTCAGCCTGCTTTCTCCAATATCACTCAATTTGTCATTGAGCATTTAAAAAAAATCTCCTCTCCCCTCGAAAGGGCCCGTTTTATCCATCATGTCGTTGATGATTATAACCGTGAAATATTCGCTCACCCACTGGTGCAAAAATTTCTTCCCTGTAAATCTGGTTGTTCAGGTTGCTGCCATACTCAAGTTGGCATCACAGAGGATGAGGCTGAACTACTTGCGGAAAGAGTGAACGATGGTTTAAAAATCGATTATGCTCTTTTGAAAAAACAAATAAAGGCGGGCAATAATCCAGAAGAGTATTACACACTTTCATATGAAAATCGTAGATGTATATTTTTAGGAGCTGATGATAGCTGTCAGGCCTATAATGACAGACCTTCTGTTTGCAGAACAAATGCAGTGCTTGGAGAGGCCAGTCAGTGCTCTCCGCATGTCGGTGACGCTGAACCTGAAACAATCAGGTTGGTTAAAACAGAGCAAGCTGATATGGCCATAATAGGATCATTTTTGATGTCCAAAGAAAGCGGAACGCTCGCGCTAATGGTTGGACAGATTTTACTGAAAAATAATAAATTACCTATGACTTCTAAATATTATGAACCCAGTAAAAAATCCGTTTCCAAAGATATTGATCTATAGTATCAAGTCTTAGTGAATTGTTTACTATGCCACACACCATCCTTTATAAAAGTGAACGAAGTCTTCGAATGTTCTCATTGTGCTCTCGTTTTTAAAAATCCTCAAAATTATTGGAATTCTGAAAAAGATATTAAGAGATATTCTACTCATCAAAATAATGAGCGCGACCCAGGCTATATCAATTTTTTAAATAAATTGGTTGGCCCTCTTATTAATTTTTTACCTGCAAATTTTGAAGCCTTGGATTTCGGTTGTGGTCCGGGACCTACCCTCTCGATTCTTTTAACAGATAAGGGCGGAGTGGTTGAAAATTACGATCCATTGTTTTTGCCAAATCAAAATGCATTAGAGCGAACTTACGATGCAGTGACTGCCTCGGAAGTAGTTGAGCATTTTAAGGATATAGAAAGAGATTGGGAATTATTGGTGAGCTTGGTCAGACCCAATGGAATTTTGGCGATAATGACCTTATTGATAAACGCTAAGATTGACTATAAGACCTGGTGGTATAAAAATGATCCAACCCACGTCGCTTTTTATCATGAAGAAACCTTTGCTTATTTAGCCAGTCGTTTTGGCTTAGAAATTATTTTTAACGATAAGGTTTCAGTTATTATCTTCAGAAAAAAATAGAGGTTTTTATGCTTACAATGCATGCCATTCCCAATTGTGATACTGTGAAAAAAGCCCGGGCATTTTTAGATAAAAAGAAGCTTGAATATCAATTTGTAGATTTTAAAAAGACTCCACCAACGGCGGAACAAGTCAAAAGATGGGGGGAATTCTTTGGAGAGTTGCCGGTGAATAAAAAAGGCATCACTTATAAAAAATTTAAAGATGAGTATGAGGCGCTGACAATGGCTCAGAAAATAAAATTTTTGAGTGAAAACACTTCGATGATCAAAAGACCAGTGCTAGAAAAAAATAATAAAACTATTGCCATGGGTTTTGATGAAGAGTTTTATAAAGGATTAAAATTTTAATTTATGGATAAAGCGACCTACCTTCAAAAAAAACTTGAACAAAAAGAAAGCATCGTTAGTTTTAAACGAGAAGAGTTTTGCTTTAAGTGTTTTCGTTTACAAAAAAATTGCCTGTGCCATTTGATAAAACCCTTTGACACCAAAACTCATTTTTTACTTCTTATGCATCCAATGGAGGCTAAAAAAGAAAAGATGGGCACCGGTCGCATTTCAATAGCTTGTTTGAAAAACTCTAGCATGATAATGGGAATTGACTTTACCGAAGATGAAGCCGTTAACGACATTATCAATGATCCAAAAAACTATTGTGTCGTCCTTTATCCTGGAGAAAAATCCTTAAATATATCCAGTGATGATGTGGCTCCACTCCAGAATTTACAAAATAAAAATCTAAGATTAGTTGTTTTCCTGATTGATGGCACCTGGCCGTGTGCTAAGAAGATGATGAAACTATCTCGTAATATTAATTCGCTTCCTAGAGTTTCTTTTACCGCTAATCACGAATCTTTATTTTCAATTAAAGAGCAGCCCGCCGAATTTTGCCTATCCACACTAGAATCAATTCATTTTTTTCTTTCTGAAAGCGAAAGAAGAGGGTTGGAGACATTGGCCGGAAGTCAGGAAAACATGCTCGATGTTTTTAAAGAGATGATTAATTTTCAAATTCAATGTGCTCTTGACCCAAGTCTTTCCTCATATCGTAAGAACAGTGGTGGTTATTCAAAAAAAGAAGATCGTACAAAGAATAAAAAATGGGGAACACTAAGAATTATTCACAAAGATTGAATCTTTAAACAACTCAACAAATACAGAGTTTACGCTGAAGCAGCACCTCATAATAACTTAAAAACTACCTCCTACAACTATTACCCAACTTCAAAATCAGATTATGAAGCTCAAAACATATATTTTAAAATTATCAAATGTATTCCATAATTAAACTTGAATGGACGGCCAGGGGTTCGATTTGATTAAATTGGTGAAGTTCAATTTATCAGAAAGGAATTTCGATGAAAAAAATATTCTTAATATTTCTGTTTCTGCTTCTCATTACAGCATCAAATATTGCTTCCGCTCGCGATTGGAAACGCCTGCAAATTCCTGGAGCAAAATGTGGAAATGGATCTGAATATTCTATTTTTATAGATTTGAAATCACCGACCGCTTTAGTGATTGAGCTTATGGGAGGAGGAGCTTGTTGGAGTGCCTCAACTTGTTATGGCCCTAACTTAAGAACATGGATGTATCCAATACCGGAGGTGCCAGCATTCAGTGTACTTTCCTCAGAAAGTCCTCTTGCTAATAAATGGAAGAATTATTCATATATTTATTTTCCTTACTGTACGGGGGATGTGTATACCGGAAATCATGAAGCAAGTTATTTTCCTCTCAATAGAACCTATCACTATGGTGCAAGAAATATTAAACTGGCACTTGAATTCTTAACAAAAAATAAAATAATTGATTTTAAAAATTTAAACGAAGTCCTTTTCTGGGGAGCTTCAGCTGGAGCCATCGGATCCTTAGTGCACACAAAAATATTAGACCAATATATAAAACCGACAGGGGTTCACAAAGTTGTTATTGCAGATTCGGCGGGATTGCATTTTGGACAAAAGTTTTGGAATAAATTTACGCCCGAAACTTATAAAGATTTCGAAATATCTTTTGCAAATATTGGATTAAAAATTCAGAAGAATGACGGTCTTATTTCAAAAGGCTTACCGAAGGTATTCGAGACATTATCGGACTGGCAAATTGGTATACTACAAGGAACCAGAGATATTGTGATGAGCGCAGTCTTTGGTGATATTTCACCGGAAGAGCAGGAAAAAAATATCTTAGGTCCCTGCGGAGTGGAAAAAATTGCCGAAAATTATTCCAATGTTGAGACCTGGATCAAAAAAACTTATATGCATACCTTTTTGATTATTCCTGAAAGTGCGACTCTGAAAAGCGAAAAGAATGAGAGTGCAATTGATTTTATTTTTAGAGTCTCTGGGAAATAGCCTGGGGCCCAAACCTCCATTATAGACCTTGGAAATGACTCCATTTCTTGGCAGTCAATGTAGACAGATAAAATACCTTATCCGAGTGAAATCCTTCAAAATGGCGTTTCTTTCCTTCCATCTTTTAAGACGTTAAACACTTATAATGTAAAATAGATTTATAACTATATAGTGGGTGAGCCTATGCTAAAACTTTTATATAAAACTCTTCTGATTTCTGTGATGTCGAGTTCCTTGATGACCATGAACATGGCAGCTTTTGCACAAACAGCACCGACTGCTCAGATGAGTCAGTCGGAAGACTCTGGGCTTACTCGTGACTCGAATGGTGTTTTGAAAAAAACAGAATCACATAAATTTGATGGTGTAAAAAGTGCTGATATGCTCGCTTCGATCACGATGCTTGCCACAGGGACTATTGCTGGAAGAATGGCCGCGAAGTATCGCCCCATGACCACAGACGTAATGATTGCAGCAGTTGGTGGTCTAGCCTTTATAGCTGGAGAAGTACTCTCTAATATTAAATTTAAAAAAACTATAGACGATATGAGCGTAGAGATTACAAAAACTAACGATGGAAAAATGGATCAGGCCCAAATTGATCGTCTCCAGGATTTAAAAAAATCTTACGTTGAAGCTAAGAAAACAACAGGTACAAAAAAGATGCTTCAATTAGCAGCAGCTACCGCTTTTGCAGGTGCGGGGGCGCTCGCAGCTTACATGGCCTATCAAGAATATTCACTTTTTGCTACTTGTATGGGCGATATTAAGACTAACTCTGCAGCTGTAAAATTATGTCCTGAAGCTGTAGCAACACCAGCTCTTAGTGCAGTATGTGAGAAGTGTGGTGTGAGTCTCGATGCTTTTGGGGAGCAAATGGACGCAATTAATAGTGCAAGGAAATTCCCCGGTCCTTCTTTAATTGAGAATGGGCAAGTAACTCCCATGCAAGCTGCAGCTAAAACTACTCTCGCAGCAATATGCAAAGAACCATCAGCATCTTCAGCGGCGGCAATAGGAATAGTGACACCTGCATGTACTGCAGCGTTGACGATACAATCATTGGATCAAATTTTTACATATAAACCCAGCGCTCTTGGGGCAGATAACGGTAACTCTCTTCTTAATAAAATATTATTCGGTTCTCAAGTTCCAAAAATTTCCTATGAATTTAGACAATCAAGAGAACTTTCAGGCTTTGAAAAAATATCTGATCAAGTTCTAAATTTATTTCTGCCTAAAGCTGACGCAAGCTGGATTCCATTGTTAGGTCTAGGAGCAAGTGCCGCAGTTTCTTATTTTTTGATCTCTGGGGTACTTGCAACTGCTGTTGATATGCAAATGTTTGTTCCATTTAATAGAGCAATTGCTTTTGCCGCCCTAGGAGGTTTGTCATTATTAGCTTCCCAAGCTTCTCAAAGACAAATGGATAAACTAGATGCAAATATCGCGAAGATAGATCAAATTTTAAAAGATTTAGATGCTCTTCAAAATGGTATTAAAGCTAATAATGTGAACGAACAACAAATTAAACTTGCCACTTTGCAAGCTAATCAAACAGCTGATTTAGAGATGACTCCAAATCCCGCTACGAAAACTGATTGCGCTACCAGTATGGGAAGTAGTAACTGTACACCGTTGGCAAATCAACTTGCCTCAATGCCAGGGTTTGCGGATTTACCTGATTCTTTTAAATCAATTGCATCTCAAAGTGCGAAGGTTGGAGATGGATTAAGTGGAACAAATTCGATTTCAGGCTCAACTCTTACTGCCGCAAGCTCGCTTGCCGGTAAACAAAATGCCGTTGGAAAATTATTAGCGAATACACAAAAGAAATTAAATGATCAATTGGCGAGCATGGGGAAACCCAAAATTGATTTTGCGAAAGAACAAAATAATTTCTTAAAAAGGCTGAATGCTCAAACAGCAAAAGGTCTTAATTCCGGCGGAATGTCGGCCGGTGGTTTTCTTTCAAGTATCGGTGGATCTCCATTGAGTGGTTCACAGGAAGCTTCAAAGGTTGCAGATAAAGGATCGTCACAAAAATCTCCTGCATCTGGTGGTTTAACTGGTGGTGCTTCTGCCGTTAAAGATAAGGGATTCGATCTTGATTTCAAGGAAGCCGGAGCCGGAGAGGGAACACTCGCTGCAGGTGGAGCTCCTCAACAAGAAGGAAAATTTGATATTGGTTCAAACGATATTAATACCAATAGTGGTGAATCAATATTTCAGCTTATCTCAAATCGTTATATTAAATCGGGCTATCCAAAATTATTGGATGAGATACCGGTTAAAAAATAATTTTTAGTTTTTTTTCTGAACAATGAGGCACGTATGTTGAAATTATTTTATAAAACACTTTTAGTTTCAATTCTATCAGTATCCTTATTACTGCTAGATTTTAGCTATCAAGGATCAGTCATCAATATTAATTCACTTCAAGCAGAAACCCTAAAAACGGGTGCGGTGAAAGATGATAATCTGATGGCCACACTCACGATGGTGGTTGTTGGTTTACTTGCTTCAAAGCTTTGGAGTGCGAAGATGACTCCCGATATAATGCTTGCAGCGGCCGGCGGTGGTATATTCATTGCTGGTGACATAATCGCGGTATTTAAGAACCAGAAAGCGATAAAAGAATTAGAAACTGAGATTACTCGAAATGAAGAAGGAAAAATTGATCAGAAACAAATTGAGGCCATCGAAAAATTAAAGAAATCATATATGGTCGCTAAGGATACAGCGACCACAAAAAAGAATCTTCAGATGGCGGCAGCGGCAGCCTTTGCAGCTGCTGGAATTACGGCTTTTATGATGGCGGCAGATGAGACGGCTTTGGCCGCCTCGTGTCTGCTTGGTATCAATGGTGCCGTGGCAGCTGCATCCACGGTGTTGGCCGTTTGCCAGGGATTCACAACGGCGGCCACTACTGCCTTTACTTCCGCATCTACGCTTTCTCCTACTTGTGCAGGATTAGTATTTCCTGGGCTGGTCGCAAGCTGTCAAGCAGAGGTAAGCACCTTCTTAGCCACGGGGGCAAAACAAGATGCCTTGGCACTAGATTGTAATACAGAAGCAGCAGCTTGTTCGGCTAAAATGGGTGTTGATCTGGGTCTCGTAAAGGCCTATCTAACTCAGCGGGAAATTCCTTCTGTTTCGCTGCCGGCATGTGCTGCCGATACAGCAAAAGGAACGATCATTATAGCTACTCAAGCCTCTATCGCTGCCACTTGTAAGAATTATAGTAAACCGATGGGCGCTTTGGAATTAGCGGGGCAATGTGCACCGATGGCGATACTGGGAAATGGTGAAAACTCATGCATCGCTACTGCAGCTTTAGCTCCTGGTGCTAGTAATGATATACAAAAGATTCTTTATCCAAATCAAAAACTTCAGTTAGAAAATAACAAAACATATATCGCATCTGGTTTTTTTGAGCGTGCCTTAAGTATGATTCTTCCATCAGCTCGTGCTGGCTTTTTAGATCCATTGGGAATTATTTCTAGCATCGCCATTAGTGTTGTACTTATGGTGTTTCCTACTTTAGCGACCATGCTAGATCTAAGTTTACTTATTCCGAAACGCCGTGCTATCGCGTGGGGAGTTTTAGCAACTCTCTCGCTTGCCGCTTCAATGGCGACTGGGTCAGAGATTAAAAAGATTGAAGGCAATATTAAAAAAATAGACGATATTTTAAATTCAATGTACGCGCTTAAGAACGGTGTAACTCTTGCCAATAATACCAGTGTCACTAACCCTAAAATTGGTCAGGCCATTATTGATAATAAAATTCTTGCTCTGAACGCTGCTAAGAATCAAGAAATAGATCTTAAGGCCAATGGCGGACCAGGAATTCTTCCGTGTATTACTGGTGATAATTCAGATAATTGCCCAAGTTTTAGTGAGAAATTAAATGCTGCTCAGATAAATCAAAAATCTATGCCTGATTTTGTTCAAGCTCAAATTGGTAGTATTGCCAAGCTTACTGATGGAATCAATGGCAAAGGTAGAATTTCAGCTTCCACTCTAGACCGTGCAGAGGCCATAGCTAGTCAGCAAAATGCATTAAGAAGTGAATTATTGAAACAACAAAAAGCTTTGCAGACAAAATTAAAAGATAGTGGCAGTAAAATGGACCTGGCCCGTGAAGGCGATAAGCTGGAAGCGAGTATGAAAGCTGCAATTCAAAAAGAACTTGATAGTAGAAAAACTACTGCGGGTGACATTCTTGCCAGTTTTGGTAGATCTTCAGGACTATCGGGATCAGGTTCTTCTGCAAATGATATCGCAACAGATGCATCTAAAGATAGTAAGGCCCAGGTTAGTAATAAAGGTCTAGGGGCGGGAGGCGTAGTTGTCATTCCAGCAGCGACTGCGTCCAATTCAAAGTTAGGTTTAGATAAAGATGCGGAGCTAGAAGCTAAACTTGCAGCAGATAAAAAAGCTGCAGATGAAGCAGCGGCTGCTAAGGAGACTGCAACCGCATCAATGGATGATTATGTTTTGAAAAATGATATTACCCAAGACAAAGATTCATCGATTTTTGACTTGATTTCCAATCGCTATCAAAAGTCTTACGATAGATTATTTAAACGAATAAAATAGAATCAGGTCATGACGTTTGGAAATTATTTATTCCAAACGTCATCGATTATTTGCGAGTTCACATCATTCTTATTCAAAGAACCAAGTCTTAGACCATCTTCGTAAGTTCTAAGTAAAGTGTAAAAATTATTAGCTCGTGCACTTTTACTTCCTGGTGCTATATTTGCGCCAAAAAGAAGAGTATAGATTTGGTTATTAAGCGTTGTTCCTTCATCAAATGTTACAACGACTAAAAGATCTTTGGGGAAATTTGGTGAGTGCAGTATTGAATTAAATGATTGTTTAAACCATTTGTCACCGATTGCTACACCAGTGTCATGTCCATCATTTTTTAAATTAGGGATGTACATTGAAAAATCTTTAAGCTTTCCAGCATTAAAATCTGTGAAAAATTCTTTTCCTTCTACTATTTTTGCACAACGAGCTGGATCTTTTTGAACGTTTACAAAGCTCATGAATGGAACGTGTTTTCTCGCATAATCACCAGAAGTTTTTCCGGTGAAGCAATTTCCTGGATAATCTTCAGCGTAAACTTTCCAATCTTTTTTTGCTTCTTCTAATAAATCTCCGAGATGTCTATCATTAAGATCGATTGGTTTATCATTAATAATATTAAAAGTTGAACCAGCAATCATGGCAATATAATTACCTTGAGAGGGATGTGTCGCGGCCTTAAAGTTTGTAAGAAGAGCGCCTTCTTTTGTCAGGCTAAAGAAAAATGGCTGTTTTAGAGCGTTTGCGTATTCAGTATTTTCAAAAACAATAACTAAAACTTTATTAAAGTTCTGAGCGTGAACTGAAAAGGACAAAGTTATAAATAAAAGTAAAAGAATCTTTTTCATCTAAGGCGTCCAATGTTAAAGTCTAGTTGAGACAGTAATAGACTCCTGATTTTTGAAAACTATGACAAGCTTGAAATGTTAAGCATTTATTACAAACAGCTTATAAAAAAAGTGGCCCTATCTAAGTTCCTTTAATTATTACTGAGGGCTAAAATGACTAACTTCTATATAATGATTAAATGAGTAATATTACCCCTCCTAAAACCCAGAAACGCAGAATTATACTTTTTGTTCCCGGATATTACGGTTCGAGATTGGTAGATCAAAAATCTTCCAAAATCCGTTGGGTGCGCCTTTTGGATTTTTTCTTTAGCCAAAAAGGCATACCAACGACTGTTCCAGGTACAAATATTATTGCCTCTGAAGAACTTGTTCCATCTGAAGTTTTAAAACAAGTTACTCTCGTTCCTTATCTTGTGAAAATCGATTCGTACGGAAAGACACTCTCTATACTTGAAGCTTTCGCTAGTCAGCATCAGATGGTGGTTGAAACCGCACCGTATGACTGGCGTGATGATTTTGTCAGCAGCCTGAAACTGATAGACAACAAAATTAAAAGTCTGGACCTTCAGTCTACAGATGAGCTTTATGTCGTCTCACATAGCACTGGCTCCCTCCTAATGGCCTATTACCTACGATATGGGGCCCAAGATGTGGATGGGGCAGTAGAAGAAAACTGGGAAGGATTAAAATATATTAAGAAAGCGGTTTTAGCGGCAGCACCTTTTCATGGATTGATGGTTTTATTAAGAGATACGGAACACGGAACGACCAAAGGATTTAATCGCAATCTAATGTCAGCTAGAGATTATTCAAGCTTCAAGTCGTCTTATATGTTTCTTCCACCCAAGGGAGAAGATATGGGATACAATTCTGACGATCAAAAAGAAGTACTACTCAATTTGCATGATCCAAAGACATGGGAAAATAATAATTGGGGTATCTTTAAATTTATCAAAGTCTCAGAAAAGGAAGCTGCTAAAAAATTTATCGATACTTATATGTCTCGTTCTCAAAAATTTCATGATCTTCTTCGAGCACCGATAAAAAATAATCCATATAAAAAAATTCCTATTCTTTATACTTGGGGAGCGGGACACAAAACTGTCCAGAAAGGATTTGTGGCCAAAGATGAAAATGGGAAACTTAGCAGAGAAATTAATTTTGCTTTAAAGGATTGCCTGGTCGAAGGCGATGGGACTGTGACTTGCGAGTCTGGCAAACCATTAAATTATTTTAAAAGTTTAGATCTTATATTGCAGCCGACTAATTTATCTCATCTGAAAGTTATTGCCTCTAAAAAGAATCAAAAAGTCATTCAAGAATTTATTTTAAAAAAATAAGTCTAATTACCTTTTAGAGTTTTGCAAAACGAGTTATTATTCAAACACTATGATTGATAAAAAAATAATTCTCAAAAAACTAATTGAAAATTTGCGCAATGAACTTGTCGAAGTGGAAAGTGCTGCCAAATCAACCAGAGACCTGGTCACGGCAGATGATTTAAAATCTGAAGGAAAGTACGATACTCGTGCTATCGAAGCATCTTACCTTGCGAGTGCTCAGCTAAAACGGGTTGAAGAAATAAAAACTGATATTCAAATGTTGGAAGAGATTGAACTTGTTAATGCTAATAAGCTGCAAATGGGCTCCTTGGCCCTAATCGAATATAAAGGTAATGAACGATATTATTTTTTAACTTCCACTTCTGGAGGCACAATGCTGACAGTGGATGAAAATACCATCTTGGTAATTTCGGTCTTTTCCCCTCTAGGAAATGGAGCTTTGGGCCTGCAAGCAGGGGAGAGCTTTGAAATAGAAACACCCAAAGAAATGAGAACTTATAAAATTATCAACGTTTACTAGTCGTTTCTGGTTTTTGTTCGAATATTTTAGCATAAACAATCTTTCAATCATTTATACAAGTTTTTTCAAAGACAACTATTTCCTGTCCTAAGGTTATAATTCTTGTTTGGTGTTGAACATAAAGAATGGGTCACTTGTTGTGATTTCGTTATCGATATAAATATAAGGATTGTGTTGAATCCGATTTTCTATAGGATTTGAATTTGGTTCCTGTGGATTTTCAGAAGAAGGTTTTTTTTCATTTTCATTCAAGTTTTTATTGTCTCTGTTTACTTCAGTCATAGTTTTATCCTCTATATCTTAGTCATTCTTAGCAACACCAAAAGATAAAGCAATTTAAATGCCATCTATATGATCTTTAAATCACGTTAATAAGAAAATTATTCTTGGTAATAGAAAAATGAATAAGGCAAAAAAGTACAAAATAAAAGTGACCTTCAAAAATTTAACAGACATAATTTTACTATGAGAATATCTAGTATTAAAAAACTATTTAGTATCTTCTTCATTGGCTCAATCATAGGATCGTGTGCAACTCAAAGCAGGCCTACTTTATATCCGAATGAAGTTTTAAAAGAGCGCGGGCCGATAAAAGCAAAAGCTGATATTGATCAATGCTTAAGAGATGCCGATGTTTATTTTAATACGCCAGAAGGTAAAAGAGTTGCCAACGGGGCGTATTCAGCAACTTCTGTTGGTGGTTCTGTCGGCTTTGGTACAGGAGGAGTGGGATTAGGTGTAGGAGTTGGC
>JAQTTZ010000123.1 GCA_028710485.1 Bacteriovorax sp.
AAAAACAGATTTTAATTTTGAGTTAGTAATTGGGGAGGATTTTTCAAAGGATTATACAAGAAAGATTTGCAAGTATTATGAAGATAAATATCCAAAAATCATTATGCCGAAACCCTGGATCAATCACTTCCCCAAAATATAAATATTAGTCCTGATCTGGAATATTTTTTTCAAACTTATAAAAATGATCTTATAAAAAATGAAGCTCTCTCTGATACATTTTTCAAAGGCGATGAGGTTCTGACTAAACATGAATCATTCAAACGAACTAATTTCAAAAGAATTATCAATCTTTTTAATTCAAAAAATATTTCTAATGATTCATCTTATGAATTATCTAAAAATACTCTTTTAAAAGAGGACTCTGGACATGCTGACTCTAGTTTAAAGTGTAATTTAGATATAAATAAAGATAGTTCATCCATAGAAGAACGATCTTACAATGATCAAAAAACATCTCATTATTTTGCCATAAAAGAAGGTGACAATTTTTTTATTGCTGTTAGTTCAGCCGTTCTTCAAAGGCCATTTAAAAACTACGAGTTTACCTACTTTATTAAATCTCTTCCCTCTCCAATCCCATTGCCAGTTTGCCAATTTAATAATTCTCTTCAAGATATTATTCTCTTTTCCACTTCAGGCAGAAATCCTGCTCAACACTTAAAACATTTAGTTTCTTATGACATAAGCTTAGTTGATTCATTCCAGTCTCTTGAAGAGCTGCTTAAGTTCTCACGCCATCTGTTTTTAAGTAATCCTGATCGCATTCTTTATGAATCAAAAAGAGGACGAAAATCGCAACTAGATTTTTTTCTTAGTATGAACTTCCCCATCTATCATGTTGAAGCTCTCGGAGACATTATAGGAGCAGGAATCTTTAAGAATGCCAGACGTGAGGATCTCAGTCTGATTGCCGATGATCGTAGCAAGGCACGGCTTTGGTGCAGTCCTTGAACCAATCAATAACGGTAGCGGGACTTGCTTCTCAAAAAATCATTAAAATTATTCCAATCACAAATAATTTGCCACCCGAGCTAAGTTTAATGAACTTCCTCATCGCAAACGGTGTTACTATTGCCTCAAGTTGTGGCGGGGTTGGTGTTTGCAATAAATGCCTGTTAAACCGCACTGTCCTGAGTTGCCAAATAACTTTGCTTGAATTTATTGATATTAACCCCTCTCTTCGAGTCGAAATCTCTTATTTGTAGACTTTAATTCAAAGATCTTTTAGCATAAAAAATAAAAATAAAACCACGGTAGAGTATGCGCTATTTATCAATTGATCTTGAAGCAACTGGATTGAATGAAAACGATTATATGATCGAATTCGGAATGATCCCATTTTGTACTGAAACTAGACGTGTCGAAGAATCGCTGGCCCGTAATTTCTTTATTAAGTGTCCATCTTTTGAATCGCTGAAGCCGCAATTAGCACCGTGGGTAATAGATCATAATGAAAAGCTTATCCAAAAGGCCCATCAATTTGGGATGCAAATAGATAGTTTTAAAGATGAATTAGAAACCTACTTGATCAGTAAAGAAGTTAAAGCATATTTTAAAAATGAGAATAAAGAAAAGATTATTCTTTTTGGTAAATCGATGAGCGCCATTGATCTTCCCTTTTTAAATCGCGATCTAGGTTGGGAATTCATGCGGAAGTATTTTCATCACCGCAATCTGGATTTATCCTCTACAGCAAACACACTTATAGATTTAAAACATCTTCCGCCCGAATGTTCTTCAGGCTCTCATTTAATGAGACATTTAGGCATGGGTGAAGTCAAGCATACCGCTTTAGAAGATGCAAAAAATACCGCATTAATGTATATTAAAATTTTAGAAATGTTTTCTAAGCAATCGACAAAATAAAAATTTTTATTACTGATTAACGGCCAAGAAGGTTGTTGGATCAATGGCCTCGCCATTTTTTCTAATTTCAAAATGCAAATGTGGCCCTGTCGTTCTTCCAGTCATTCCAATTTGGGCAATAACTTGTCCGCGATAAACTCTTTGACCTTGATGAGTAAAATTACTTTTAGCGTGCGCATAAACACTGAAAAAACCATTTTTATGAGCGATGACGGTGATATTCCCATATCCACCAATTTCGCTTCCAGAGTAAACCACAACCCCTTCTGCCGCTGCGACAATATGCGAACCAATTCGAGAAGAGATATCAATTCCCTCGTGAGCGCGACCCCATCGATGACCAAAACCCGAACTGATAGTATTGCTTGCAGGTACAGGCCAAAGAAATTCACCTGACTTTAAATAGTCCTTAGGATCAAATGGACGGGCCTCAAAATCTTGAACTAGAATACCGCGCTTAAGTGGTATAAAAACCCATTCTCCGGGAGCAATGACCTTTCCTGAATTAGATTCTGAAATTTTTTCTTTTGGAATATTAAATTCTTTAGCAAGAGTATCGAGAGTGTCTGATGGTTTTACTTGAACATAATGACCACTCTTCATTGAAGAGCAAGAAACAGTCAAGCAAGTTATCACTATGTAGAAAATATGAGTCAGAAAAAGTTTTAAAAATTTGGTCATCAACCAATCTTCCTTAATTTTGGACTAAAAAGGCAGCTTAAATTATAAGCCAACTTTTCCCAGAAACGTCCTTGTTAGTCCCATTAAATCTTCGAGAGGTATTCCATAATCGATTAGTTTAATAGGTGAAACTGAGATCAAACCGTCTTCTATTGCCTGGCAATCTGAATCTGAGAGATTTTCATACCCCTTATAGACTCCACCAATCCAATAATAATTTCTTCCTCGGAAATCAACACGTTCGTCAATATCTTCGGAGTAGTTGCGAAAGCCTACTTTTGTAACTTTCACCCCTTTAACTGTTGCTTCTTCGATCCATGGCACATTGATATTCATCACGGTCATAGGGGGAATAAATTCAGATATATTTGATTGTACAAGAGATTTAATAAAATTTGAAGCAGTATAGTAAAACAAATCATTTTTCTCTGTGATTCGAAAATCCATACAAGAGCTTACGGCGATTGCAGGTATTTTGTGGAAAACAGCTTCCCGTGCTGCTGCGACAGTACCCGAGTAAAAAATATCTTGTCCGAGATTAGCTCCACGATTAATTCCAGAAATTACTAAGTCAACTTTCTGACCTTTTGTTTTAAAAATATGAGCAATGCCCATGAGTGAACAATCCGCAGGAAAACCATCGCATCCGTAAACATTTTCTTCAATTTCAACTAAGCGTAATGTGTGGTCTAGCGTTAAGGTGTGTCCCGTCGTCGATCGCTCTTGCATAGGAGCAACAATAACCACGTTTGCGATTGTAGAGAGAGTTTCGCGCAGAATTCTTATTCCTGGAGCGTGGACACCGTCATCGTTAGTTAAAAGAATGTTCATTATAAATCCTGAAAGACAAAATGATTTTTTTGAAATAAATCCATTTCATTGCTTAATTTCTTTAGGTCCACGTTGCGGTAACAGACTTCTATTTTAGAATTAATAGGAAATGAAAGAAGATTAAATTCAAACAATTCAAAAAGTGAAGTTAGTAAATTATTATGCCAATCAATTTTCAGGAGCATTACGCTCTGCTCACTCAGTTTGGCATGATATCGAGTATAAAAATTTGAGGCAAAATTATTCAGTAGGTTTGATCGATGAAGTGATTCAAAAAATTCAAAATTAAAAATGAATCCTTTAAAATTTTTACTTATTAATTTTGATGGATCTGAGTCTTTGGTAAAATTGATTAGATAATTATAAGAAAAATCAATTGGACTGATGTCATCAGACCATTCATCAAACTCAAAATAAACATTGCTTAAACTATGTCCAGTTTTTTTTAGATCTTCAATGAGCTTGAAGACCATAGGATCATTCGATCTGGAAAAATGTAAAAACACTTTATCTGTTGGATCCAGTAAGTTTAAAATTTGTTCTAGAAAAACATATTCTTGTATAAAATTAAAACTCTTGGGAGAAAAATCAAAACAAAAGTCCTTCAATCCGAGGGTCTTTAAATGTTTAAGCGTTCTTTTGTCGTAAATTCCTTCTATTCTTAACTTTTGTTCCATATAGAAATGATAACCTAAGTTCGTTCGCAGAGTGGCCGAGGGGAGGAAATTGCCTCTAAAAAAAATAACTAAAGAATAAAATCTAGTAAGTCCTTAAAAAATAGTGGCCGATTTTCTGTCCCAATTGATTCCGGATGAAATTGGTACGATACTCCCCTTGTCCATTGCCGAATTTGAATTTCTTTTAAGCTCTTATTAGACTCAAATACCGCCAATGAATTATAGCGCTGGACTAATATATTAATATTATCAAAGTTTATTTTTTCTTGCCCCCCGTGTATTGGTTTTTGTGATGGCTTAACAGTAAGACCATCCATCAATCCTATTATTTGATGACCAAGGCAAATTCCCATCAAGTAGATATGAGGATTGCTTTTAAGCTCTTTAATATTATGAAAATATTCACGATACTCTTCGGGACTTCCGGGGCCGGGCCCAAGAATTACAGCAATCGGCGCTTTAATTTTTTGCAAAAATATCGAAAAATTTTTATTTGAAAAAAAATCAAAATGAGAGAGCACTTCTATCTGCTTCTCGAAGGCATAAAGTTCAGTGGCAATATTAAAGGTAAAGCTATCTTCAAAATCGATAATGTAAATTTTCGTTTTACCTGACATTAAGTGAAGTGAAGTTATTTTCATTATAATTAATATAAACAAGCAATCCAAATTTTTTGTCAATTAGATCTCGAGCATAAGTAAACTCTATTTTCCAACAATTATTAAGTGGTGAATAAATAAATGAATAATTACTTTGAGTAATATTTTTTGCTCTTAGATTATAATCAACAGTATTTTTTAAAGTAACCAAGTCACTAAGGTGCAAGACCAAGTCATATCCTACTAGTTTAGCAATGGGTGTATTTGATGAATTAAAAGAATTATAAGTAAATCTTCCTCCTAGGCTGGCCCGATCAAAAGTATAAGCTGCCGTAGAAGTTAATTTATGTTCAGAAGTTTTATGAAAATAAAACTCCTGCACGCTCAATGATGATTTATCTAAAGACAAACCTGTATTTACATACAAACGAGTTAGTCGGTCGACTAGCTGTTCAGATTTAACATTCAAATCCAGACCTTGAGAAAGTTCAAAGAATGCGATATTGGCATAATTAAAATTATCTTTTAAATATCGTCCATCAATATAAGGGTCAAAAACTTTAGAACTTTTTCTAATGAGTCGATTATTCCATTGAAACTCAACGGTATTACTTAAAGGAAGAGAGTCTTGAGCTGTTACTTGATTGGTGAGATGTTCCTTAGATCTAATAGCATCAACATAATCAAACTGGCCATCATCTATTTCAATTTGATCTCTAAATTTTGAATTACCACTAAATTTTTGGTCAGATAAATAGTAATGTTTAATTTTGTATTCTTGTGAATGCCGATAACTATTATTGGAGATAATCGCAACAGCATTTTCCTTACTGTTTATTAAGCTAGGAAGCACTCCAATGGTGGTTTGTGTAGCTTTGGCCTTCAAAGCTTCACTAGATTGATCGATTGGTTTTTCTTCGGTATAGGAAAGCCCAAATACTCTCTCTAATTCTAACTTGGCTTCAGTCTCAAAAATTAACCCCTTTTTACTAAATTTTTTTTCGGCTTCAGTTGGAAATGTATAGCTTTGATAATCTAGTTTTAATTGATGTGAAAAAAAGACGGGACCCAGATTACCCAGCTGCCAATTCATATAGGGCGCAAGATTCAATCTTCTCGCGTTTCTTATCGGGCCAGCTGTGTCAGCTTTATTCTGCTTAAAAATTGTATAATCTGAATTTAAGCCAAAAGAAATATTTTTTGCGAAAGGATAATTGCTGTGAAGAACACTATAGGGAACCGAAGAAAGAGTTAACTTAGGTAAAAGCTGAACATAGCGGTCGTCGAAAACGCGCGGATCAGAAATTAACATATTTTTGTTAAAATATCCTTCTCCTGTTAAAGAAAAAAGAGAAGATCTTCCCTCTAGAAAACCACCGCCACCAATTTCAGTCCCACGCACTTTTTCTTTGGTAAAAAAATCTAAATCTCTCGGGGTGTCAAGATCTGAAGCATTTGTAAAATAAAAATGGTTGTTAAAATCGTGATTGAAAATTGAATGAAACTCTAAATCAGAAAAATGACGATAAAACTGCTCTCCACTTTTCTCTAAGTTGGTTTTAAATGGCCTGTAAACTTTATCATTCAGCTGTAATGAATTTATTTCCAACCAAGTTTTTTCTTTTAAATTTTGTCTGTACTGTAACTCTCCTCCTAAGCCCCTATTACCAAACGTGGAGGGAGTAAGAGTAATGTCTTTATAGTCATCGATTGCCCAGAAAAAAGGTTGCTGATAGCGAAACCCCTCTTTAGAGCTAAATCCAATCAAGGGAAAGAGGAATCCTGTTTCACGCTTTTGCTTAATCGGAAAAACGATATAGGGAAAATACATGGCGACAACACCATTAATTTTTATATAAGCGTGTTTTATCTTTACATAATTTCCAACTTCAATTGTTACATTTTTACCAAAAACACTCCATGACTCAGGGCAATCCCGACAGGTCGTGTATTCTGCTTCTTCTGCATAAATTACTTCTGGAGTAGTTTGAAGAATTTTTTTTCCGGTCACAACAAAATTTTCTGACAACACTCTCGCGTTATCTAAATCAATTTCTCTAGTGAGAAAATTATATTTCAACTTCGTACCATACAAAGTCATTTCAGGAGAAATGTAACGCACGTTACCAACAATTTCAGCATTACCTGTAGTGAAATTAATCTTGGCCTTTTCTCCATAAATTGAATTTTTCATATGGGTAATAACAACATTACCTATGGCCTCAAATTCATTTTCACTAGATTTTCTAAATGCTTTATCAGATAAAACATTTATTTTCTGACCTAAATTAAACTCAAAGGTTTCACGTGCCAATAATGGGCTTGAATTTGATAAAAAGTAAAAGAAACTAAGAAAGAGAATGAAGGAAACGTTGGACTTCACCGACAAAATAATATGAGCCGCATACCAAAATTTTTTGATTTTTTGATTTTTTAAGTTCAATTTTCCAATCGCTGACAAAATATAACAGTCCTTTGTTAATTTTGTTAAATTTACTTTCAAGTTCGTTTATTGCACTTAGCTCTAAAGCTTTTGGATGAACAAAACTAGTTAAAGAAAGTTTTGTCTCATTTCCAAAAAAATCCACCATCGTTTTAAGCATTACCTCAACTTCGCTTAACGGACGCTTTGAAAAACTAACTAACAACTGATTTGGTAATGATGAAGACACTTGAGGTGAAAAAAGCTCAATCATCCGTCTTACGCCATCAATATTATGTGCTCCTATGAAGATAAGGGTATTTCCATTAAAAGTCATCTCCTCTCTACGTCCTTTAAACATCGGAATCTCACCCTCAAAAGCGATCTCCTTTTGGGGTTCGAGATAATGGTAAAGAGATCGGGCCAGTTCTTGATTTTCTAAAAAATAATTATCAGAGTTATCTATTAAACCTTCGTCTTCAATCGGTCGCCATAAGACTCCCTGTTCATCACAATATTTTTTTGTTAACTGATTCAAATAATCTAACTTAAAATGGGTAAAAAGTGGCTTAAGGGCCCTAGAAACGGCTATTTTCTCATTTAAAATAAGATCAAACCTGCTCCCTAAAATCATCTGATGATCTCTTGAAATGGAAGTTATGCACATGCAATCAGCATCGAAATGGTTAACGGCATCCAATCTTCCACCCAAGCCCACTTCCAATATAAGATGATTCATAGGTGTCTCAGAATTTAAACTTAGTCGCAAAAACACTAAAAATAAAAATTCATAGAATGAAATCAGGAGGCCAGAATATTCTTTTTTTAAATAGTCATGGGTCAGATAGATTTCTTTCGATAAATCGTCGTAACTAACGTCTCCATTATTAAAATAAAAACGCTCTCTAAGGCTTAAAATATGAGGAGATGTCCACAAGCCAACTCGGAAACCAGATTGCTCTAAAAAAAAGGCCAATGTATGGGCGGTCTGACCTTTCCCGTTCGTGCCGGCAATAATTGTAACCTTTGAATGCGCTTCTTTGATTTTCTTAATAAATGGGAAATAGACGGACCTCGTCCTCTCCAAACCTGGCGTGAAGACCTCTAGTCCATAATTTTTTTGGATAAACCCTAGAAGCTCTGTCTCAATTTTTTCATTAAATTCAAATATCATTCCACCATTTGGCCACTTTTCGTGGCAGTTGAAAAGATGCTAACTGGACATATTTGACAATAACTCTCAGGTTTTATTTAAAAATGTCGATTAGTAGTCAAGTATTCTTAGGTTATGGTGGAGAATGAAAGGATGAGATTCAATAAATTTATGCCACTCGTTGGGGTTCTACTCCTCTTATTCATCACCCCCAGTGGTTCTGCTGCTCAGGATATGAGTTGCAAGGGTGCTAAGGACGAATTTAAAAAGCTATATATTGCAATCCAAAATAATCTAAACTACGAAAAGAAAGACGCCTCCATAATAGATAAAGGAAAAATTAAACTTTCTACCCATGCTGGAACAGATTATGAAGGAAAAGTGTTTGAAGATGCGCTTTTTCATGAATATCAAAATTCTCTTACCAAGGTAGCAAAAGTTTATCAGATATCAAAAAAGGCCGGTAATGAAGACTTAAAAGAAAATCCTTCTTTAGTCGATTTCTTCAAAGCGATTGATACTAAAACAACTCTAGACTATGGAAAATTTGACAAGCTTCTTAATGAACTCAAACAATCCAGTTCATTAAAAAATACCAGTGATGCCGACAAACAATTTATTATTAACGACAATGATGTTTATCTTTTAAGACAACTTCTTACTCATGCTCAAGATAAAATTTGTGGGATGGAAAAATACAATAAGCAATCTAAAAAAATTGAAAAACTAGAAAATATAAAAAATGCTCCAATCAATCGGATGCTCTATGCCCTTCAAAACGGAAATATATCTGCTGAATCAGATTTAAAATTGGTGAATACTAAAACGGTTGTGGAATCAGCTGTTGCCAAACAAATGGAAAGCCTTCGTAAATGGGCACAGGACCTCAATACCAAAAACCCAAATTGTTTTAAACTCATAAAAAATGATATCAGATTTATCCAAAATGGTATCCAATCTTGTAATTACAAAAAATTCGTTGATTCTCTTATTTTAGACAATTCGAGTGTGGCGAACCTTGAATCAATACTTCATTTTATCAATGCAAATCAAAAGCATCGAAAAATTACTCCAAAGGCAGAAACTGGTATTGATCAATTAAAGCTCGAAGCTTTTATTGATCAAACATTTAAAAATTTGAATGATAAAATTTCATGCTCTGAAATTTCTGGTGTTAAATCTAAAAAGATTTTCATCCGCAATCTCCCCTTTAACAATAATAAATTTGATATCTCGAAACTAAAATGCAAAGTAGCAGACAAAGATGTTGATCCCAAAGATTGTGCAGTTGGTATTGAACTACTTTCCGATGAATTAGGAAGAGGTCTTGAAGTTCGCCGAACCACTGGCAGCAAAGTTACAACTTTTTCTTTTGATGGCGACTCATCTACTTGTCAAAATATAAAATTTTCAGGCAAAGCTGCAAGCGCTGAAGGAAAGACAGACAATAAAATTGAACTTAAAATTGAAAGGCCAAACGTACCCGTAATACCACCAACAAGGCCTGACGGCGTTAATCCTGACGGTGTTAAACCTGATGGCGTGAAACCTGACAGCGTGAAACCTGACAGCGTGAAACCTGACAGCGTGAAACCTGACAGCGTGAAACCTGACAGCGTTAATCCTGACAGCGTGAAACCTGATGGCGTTGATCCTGATGGCG
>JAQTTZ010000124.1 GCA_028710485.1 Bacteriovorax sp.
CCCCATTTTTGTGAGAATGAAGACCTGTATAAAAAAATATGGTTTTCACACTGAAGAATAATCTGTCAGTGAAAAAAAAGATGATTAATGGAGGATATAAAATTTGAAAACTGCATAGTGGTCATTTATGACCAAGAAATTGCTTAAATCGATAATTTTATCGGCTCGGAGAAGTGAAAACTAGTTAGTGACGGATTTGGGTTTTACGTAACGGAAGTATATGTTTTGATTATAAAAAGCCTTTCGATATATTGGCAGAATCGAAAGGTAATGATAAATGGTGGAGGATTTCACCTCACTGATAAATCTAACACTTAAAGCTTAAAAAAGCCAAATATAGCTAACTACAGAGACGTGAAGAGATTTTTATGCAGTTACAGCTTGAGAGCCGCTGTTGTTATGTGGAATTTGTAATTTACCAATAACTTCTTTACGGTCAGACATCGGATATCTTTGAATTAATTTATCATCTTCAATTTCAAACTCACCTAAGAAGTCGGCATCTTCATCTGAGTAAACATCATATACAGATGCGGTAGAACCATCTTCATTAATGATAGCTTTATATACATGGCCATTAATTTCAACATTTCTTTCTAGATTCATTTCATCCATCGCTATTTGGTCCAAATCATCATGGACTTCCAAATGATGTTCATTATAGTTAAATTCGCTAATAATGTCTAAGACTCTGGATGACATATGGCCAGAACAGTGAAATTTTACATGGTATTTTGCAAGATCTATCTTGCGTCTAATTAGGACTTCGTGACCTATTGGGAAAGTCATATTTGAGATAATATGATTCCAAGTGGTTAAATCTGAAAACTTACTAGTTTTTGGGGCTCCATTCCACGCAAGTTTAAAATTGAATGGATATATAAAAGCTTCCTTGAGTGGGAGAATTTTTTTGCTTATTTCTATCGCAACAGTTCCGTATGTATGATTCTGTCGTGCCAATTGGTTGGTAAATGTGCAAAAAATATAGTCAACAAAGCCTCGATCGGAAGTATTTTTTAAATTTTGTAGTCTTCCTGCTTTTCCGTAATAGTAATTATTCGCAATGGCAGGGTTAATTCCCCAGAGCGTTCCAGGGGAGTAAATCGCACCTACAGCTAAAATATTTTTTAGATTTGCGATTCCTGTTTGGTGAAATAAATTTCCTGAAGCATTAATTATCGAAATAAAGTTTTTGAAATCATAAGTATTGGGAGTTGGCATAAATTATCCTCTAGTTAGTAATTAAAATAATAGAAGAGCTTGCAGTAAATGCAAACTCTTCTATCAAAAAATTAATACAATGTTAAGACATTGCTTAATGAACCGAAGTCAGGCAAAATATCAAATTCTCTAGTAACTCCTTTCACGTCAACCCCCGACATCCTCAGATAAATCTGAAACGTCTTTAAATCAGACCATCCTCCCATTCTCATAACCTTTAAAGGCTCTACCCCTTGGGATAAGAGGTGAGTAGCAAAGCAGGCCCTTAGCGTATGAAAGACGACTTTCTTATTTATGCCAATACTCTGTAAAAATCTTCTTAAAACTTCGCCTGCGTACCCATTTTTCCATTCTGAAAAATGTGGCAGTACATGATTGTCGTTTGGACGCTCACGACGAAGCTCTATTAATAAATTTTTCAATTGGCCATTAACATCAACATTTCTCCAAGTTTTATTTTTAGTGCATTTAATACTTTTAATTCTTTTATTAAATGATTTGGAAACCTGAATAATATTGTTGTCCATGTCTACGTCTTCCCACCCTAAGGCCATTAACTCGCCACTTCTCATTCCCGTCAAAAGGGGAATGGCCCAAATGGGATACCAAGGATGGTTTCTGATCTTGGCTTCTAGTAAAAAATTTCGCACCTCTTCTAGCGTTAAAATCGGTTTTACTTTTTCTTCAGATGAATCAAATCCTAGTCCGTAAACGGGCCCTTTGGAATTTGTTAAATTTCCCTGAATAAAGCCTTCTTCAATTCCCCAGATAAAAACGATATTGATTGAAGATTTAATTTTATTAATTAAACCGTCACTTAAACCATTCATCTTTGCTTGGTTTAAAATATTTCGTCCATCTGCTCGGGAAACGTCTGAAGCAGTTCTGCTAAGCCAAGAAGAAGTATATTTCGTGAGTCTATTAACGTGATCAAGGATTGAATGATAATTCAAGTTTGAACTGACCAATCCTTTTTTCGCGGCAATTTCCCAACGAAATATAACTTCTTTCCAAAGCAAACCTTTTCCTTCTAGCTTTAGTACTTTTTCAGTAACTTCTTTTATTAATCTCTTCTCGTCTTTTAAAGCAGCAGATCGAGATTGAATGTCATAGAGCTTTTTTTGAACTCTGACTCGCTTGTTATCTTTTCCGCGAATATTGACATACACCTTATAGAACTTTTTACCGTCTTTTTCATATTCAGTAATGGCCATTGACTTCCTCCTAGTAGTGAGATGAATCAATAAGCTCGTTAAGTTCTAGTTTGTTAAAATAAAGTCGGCCATGAAATTTTCGAGCGTGAATTTTCCCTTTGTAAACCATCTGTCGAACTGCATGCGTACTTTTTCTTAAAAACTCTGATGCTTCTTCTGTAGTAATCCATATTAAATTGTTAAAGAGCGAGTGAGCATTGTTTTGCTCATCCGAATTATAACCATTTTTATTCATAAAGTATGTAGCAACTTTGTTAGTTTTTACCATCAAATGCTCTCCTAAAGTAATGATTGCCCAATAGAAAGTGCCTTTACCTCAAAATACTCTTTTTCAATTCCATCTCTGCTCGTAAACTTTTTTAAGAATACAGGGCCTTGCACAAAAACCTGACTACCTTTTCTCAAATGAACTTTGCAAAGTTCTGCCAATTTTCCAAAGACAACTACTTTTCGCCATATGGTATCGCTTTGATCATTTACAAGACCTACTGACAATTCGCAAACGGGTTCCCCCTTTCTGGTGTAGGCAAGGAAAGGATCAATTCCCAGCCGTCCAAAAATTAATTCAATTTTGCTATTCATAAATAAGGCTCCTTGTAATTAAATACTAAGTTTCTTCACTAGAAATTCACCAAGAGAAAGTGATGTTTTATTCTTTTCGTTGTGTTCATCTAACAGGCGCTTGACTCGTTCCATTTCCGTTAAGCTTTGATCTTGAATCTTTTCGATGTCTTTGGAATTAAGCTTAGGAATTGCATGAATTACCAAATCCCTGAAAATAATTTCACGCCCATACGATTTATTATTCGCTTCAACTAACAACTTTTTTATTAACAACAACACTTCTTGATCATTACCTAAATCAACAAAAAATTTATTCTTCTCTTCTTTTCTCTCCTCTCCTGTTTTTTCTTTTCTCTTTCTTCCTCTCTTCTTCTCCTCTTTCCCCTCTCTACTGATCACTATCTCTCTCATAATCTATTCCTCCATTAATACCTGCCAACTCGCCTCTTACTCTTATTCTCTCCCCAAAATTGACCTCCTCCTCATAACTACGTGGAGAGGGGGAGGTCAATTTTGGGGTCTTAAATTCCTAAACAATATTGGCGAGTTGGCAGGGGTAATTTTTTACTCGACGACAAACATTCGCCTCACATTCACCTCAAATTCGTCTCGGATTCACTTAGCAAAAAACATCGTTAAAATTCATCCATTTCCCAAAAACAAAGCCGGAAGTTTTTTGCAAATTAATTTCAGATTCATAAATTCCTTTTAAATGAAATAGAAATATCTTTTCATTAAACTTTTCGCCGAGCTTTTCAGTAAAAAACTTTCGATAATTGTCTAAGGTATTTCGATCAGCAAACATAAATAAGCAATGGTCATACAAGGCCCCTAGATATTGCTCCCCTTTCTTTTTCATGCGCTCCTTACTTTTCTGATGAAGTTCTAACTCAATTGCCAAGGAAAACTTTTTTCCATTCATCTCACCTTCAACTTCGGCATCAGGTATTAATGCTAAATTGGTGACGTAATTTTTCTTATTTACGATCTGGTGCTCGAATCGAATCTTTTTAAACACGTCGTTCTTTAAGAATTCTTGTCCTAAATCGACAACTCTAAGATCATGGAATATTGATTCGTTGGAGATTGCCGTTGGGTAATCGTTAAGTGAGATCAGTTCTTCACCAATTTTTGTGAGGTAAACATATTTTTTTCTCGACCAAGGATCACGAAAACCTTTTATTACTTTTGCTTTTTCTAGTCTCAAAATAAGTCGGATTAAACTTGGTTGGGATAATCGAGCATCTGATTTCAAATGAAGACTTGCCAAGTCAAGTACACGCCAATCCTTTAGTGGATAAAGAACTTTAAAATGTTCAGGATTAATTTTTAACTCTAAGCTCATTAAATAACCTCCGATCGATTTATTTTTTCGCCAACAGGTGATGAATTCACGACCGCTCCTAATTCAATTTTTACTTCCACGGCTTCAGTAATAATTTCTTGTTTGGGAATAAATTCAGCACGTCTATTTCTAACATTTATTAAATCAACCCTAGTTGGATCATGCTGAAGCAAAACACATTGGCCCCTCTTTAAATTTTTAATAATGTCAGGGTGGCAAATAAATTCATTAACGTCCCTTTCACTTCCTCGATTGCCCTGCGATCCATCTTCTGTTTGATAGGTCTGCTTTTTCCCGATGATTGTCCCTAAAGTTTTAGCAAGCATGTTGGATGTTTCATCAAAACGTTGTTTAAAAACAAAAATGTTGGCCGAATTTTCAATAAGAAGACCTGTCAAGTTTTCATCAATCAGCTTGATGTCATTTGGTGACTGCATGGCCATAAATAACTGCATACCAGCACCACGACATTTATTTTGAAGCTCTAAAAATCTTGGAGTGGCAATGGCACCGAATTCATCGAAGTAAATGGCCAGTGGGTTGTTCATTGAATAATGAGAGTCATAGGTGGTGCCTAACTGGAGATAAGAGACATAGAGCATTTCTTCGACAAAGATTTTTGCTAATGCTTTCGCAATCTCACCATATCCTTGTGTGGACAATCCAATATAAAGACAGGCCTTCTCTTTTCTAATTTCTCTAATAGACTTGGTATTAACACCGTCTCTTTCTTTTAACAGATGGGCAAAGTCACTTTTCACAATCCTTTCAAGATGACCTATCATTCCGATGGTATTTTCATTGTTATGATTTACGATCATGTATTCGTAAATCAAATCAAAAGTTACTTCACTCCTTGTTTCTTTTAATTTTGTCACTGTTGCCCGAATCGCTTGTTCACTGGTAATTTTATAGAACTCTTTTTCAAACTTAAATGAGTTCATGATTCTATCGACAATTAAATTTACGGTGCCATCTTTTAACGGATTGAGAACGATTGAATCTTTGTAGTTCTCGTGGAAAATATAACAAGTCCGGTTATATTTTTTACAAAGATGCTCGAATGTTAAAAGAGACTCCATGTCAGCTTTAGGATCAAGGAAGATCACTGGAACATTATTCATCATGTGATTTTCTTGGAGAACTGAAAGCAAATTGGTTTTCCCACTTCCGGCCGCTCCAACTATATAAGTGTGAGCTGCAAAATTAATCTCCTTAAGCGGTAAAGGCCTTTTGCGATTACAAGAATGACCAAGCATAAGTGAGTCATCTGTGACTTTCTTTACTCTTGCTTCTTTTATATCTATTCGTTTTAATTCCTGCGGAAGCTTATTGTATCTGGGCCACGCATACTTTAAAATATCTAGCCCCCATGTACCGATGAGGACGGCAAAGTGATGAGTTATTTCAACCAATGGGCCGATAAAATCAACTCCCTGGCTCTGACTTTTATTGTTACTCATAAACGTGCTCCCATGCCTTGAACGGCGCTATTTCGATTGTTCGGCCCTCGTATTGAATGGTCTTTCCTTCTGTTTCATATTCCAGTAAATACTGTTTTTTTACCTTTCCCTTCAAATTATCTGGAAGCTTCTCAAGCGGAACATCGTATTTTTTAACAGGCTTAAAACTAACGTCTGGTTTAATGTTTTTAAGCTCTGGTGCAAAATCAAAAAGACCAACGTCTTTCGTTTGATTTTGCCCGCCCCCCTTTAAATCCTTTTCATAGAGCATTTGTTTTAGGTCTCTGTTCTCTGGATCGTTGGTATAAAAGTAATGTCCGATTAAGGCCCCTAGCCCTGCCTCGATTGCTCCAAACACTAGAGCATTGCCAGGTTTAGATTCTTTATTAGGTGAAAAGACAATTCCCGACATGGCACCAAGGCTTCCCCCTAATACGCTTCCCGTAAGCAATGTCCCCCTTAAGCTTGAACACCCCGATATAAGCAGTGCTAGTAAAAATAAAATTGCATTAATACGCATTCATCCCCTCCATAAAGAAAATAAGAACTTCTTTTCCTGCTTCAATAAAAACCTTTGGCTCCTGATTTTTATATTCGTCTAATAAAACATCCGTAGTTGTTTGAGCAGAATTGGCGAGTCCTTCTAAAATCTTATTTTTGTCATTAACTTCATTGATTGCACCAAGTGGAGTTTGAAAAGTACCCTTGCTTGCTGATAAAACTCCCTTGGCAAATTCCGAGACAACGGCCCCTGCGATATATGAATCCTTCCCATCATTGTATTCACCTCGTAACCCTGAAGTTCCGTCAGGGTTTAAAATTTGTACTTTTACACTCACTTCTTTTATTGGCGTAATCATTCGATCGCAAACCGTTAAAACTCTTTTGTTCTTTGTAACCCCCTTACACATAAATTTAGTTCCATCGGGAAGCCCATATCCTGAATACACTTGAACCATTAATGGGGATTCCAAGTTGGTTGAAACTACGGAATTTAAAAGAAGGCCTTTGATAATTTTTCCCGTCTCAATCTTTAGCGTTCCGTCCCAAACCAAAAACTTTTCATCAGGAATTCCTATTCTTTTTAGAAGTTCAGCATTTTGCTCTTGAATCCTCTTAAGAAGGGCGAGATTCCCATCAGTGCTTTTCAGTTTTCTTTGTTCCAATTTCTTTTTAACAACCGTAACCTCTTGCTGTTTATCCTCTTTTACAGAAATTTGAGCAAAGGCCACCTGAATGCTAAAAACAAGCATTAAAATCTTCATAAGTTTTCCCGATTATTAATTTATGTATTAATTATAAATGCGTTCTCCATTTAAAATAATTGGAACGCCTTTTGATAAATAAAGTTTCCCTTTGGTCACTTCCATTTCATTCACTCGCATTTTTTCGTTCGACTTATTGACGATAAATATCGAACTTAGCCCTTCAAAAAGATCGTAATCCTTGGTTTCCTTAATTTTCGAATAAGAATTATTTATTTCACCGTCATATACTTCAATAAACTGATGAGAATTATTCTCAGAAGTTTTGACATGGAAATAATATTTATTTCTGCTTGTAACAACCAAAAGGTTTGTATCAATGTCTTTTTTCTTCGCCTTAAACGCTAATGTCTTATTGTTATTGGCCAGCTCCAAAGTTATGTCATCTTTACTTCCACCAAATAAATATGAGCGGACTTCGCCATCAAACGAAATCGTGGTTAAAAGATGGAGTGAAAGAAATATTGTCGTAATTTGATTTGCGAGAATATAAAATGTCATATTTCACCTCTACTACTTTTTACTTCATCCTTACTGACTTCAATCTCGTTGATCTCTGATAACTTGTAATAAAAATCAAAATCAGAACTTTTTACCAGATTTATTAGAAATGATCTGACTCGCTCCCCACCTTTAACAATAATTCGACATTTCCCCTCCGCGACCTCTTGATTCAGCAATACTTCATCAATATCCACTTTAAAATCCGTTTTCTTCAAAGCATTTTGAATTTCAGCAGTTAAATAAGAATTGATTGGTTTATTGCTTGCAACTGATAAAAATGCCTCCTTGCAAACGTAAGTTAAGAGCGGTCTTGTCGAAACAACACTTCCGGCCTGAATAAAAATTTTATTCTTTGAGACCAAAACAATCAGAGTGATGAAAGTAAAAACTACCAACGCCATCACTAAGGTTTTTCGAAGCAGTCGAAGCTCCTTCATTAAAACATTTTCCAAAGTTTCATATTTCACGTTGTCGCTCCCCTGGTATTACATTTTTTAAATCTGAAGGCTTAATTCGCCGAAGATCTGGTCTTGGTTCAATTCCTTTTACGGGTTGAACTTGTTTAAAAATTGTCTTCGCACTCGCTAGTGGACTCTTCATTGACAAGCGAGTATCTGGCCGAAAACCATTCGAAGCTAGATTAGCGTTCGGATTTACCGTCCTTACGCTATTACTTCTTTTTTGGTTTATATTTTGGCTCGAATTAAATGAACCTGAAGGAATCTTGGAAATTGTCATGTTCGTTTTTACACTCTCATGATTTGCTAAATTTGAACCAGACGAAACAGAAGGGTTTAGCTTTGTATTTTGTTGATTCATTTTCATCTCGGATAACTTCACCGTATTGTTATTACCGCGCTCGGTATTTAATCCTCCTTTTTCTTTCAATGAACTTTGATACCCATTTTTACTACTGCTTAAATTAGGCATTCGATCAGGGGCATACTTCCTTGAATAGGGTTGAAAATTTTGAGGACTCTTAAAATTATTTGGTTTGTTTTTATTGCCCTTTCCTTTCCCTAAAACTTTTTGCCCTAATCCATAAATAACCGGAAGACTAACCAACGCCTGTGCCCCAATTCCCGTCATCTTTACCCCCACTGCGTCTGCTGTACTTGCAACAGATCCTTTGATCAGCGAAAAGGTAAACGAGGGTGCCAAAAGCATAAGAAGAGTGATTCCAAAAATCCAAATCAATTGATCCATAGAAGAAATTGCAAGTTGTCCATTCTCCGCTGGCATCTGTATTGAATTTCCAACCAAGGCCAAGAACACGACCAACACAAAAGGCAACAGTATGCACCAAAGGCTGGATGTAATTGTTCCGGCCATCGGGTTTTTAGATGTTGGTAGAAGACTTAAAACGGCCGTGACTGGAGCAAAGATAAAAGTAAAATAATAAACGGTTGTATAAATCAGCTTCAAAATCAAAATGCAGACTTTACTCATTAGAAAAAGTGCAGTCCCTAAAAGATCGTTAAGATTTGGAATAGCTATCTTCTCAATAAAATTGGAATTTGAGCTGTCAGTGGTTTTAACTTTGACCTCGCTCCACTTTCGAAGAAAGATATTCCTGGGTGAAACTTCCCTAAGTAGCTCCTCTGATGCTTTGAAACTTAAATCAACGGCCTTTGTATGAAATTCATAGAAGCATCCCATAAAGACCAATGCCAATACTAAATTCTTTACCACTTCCAGGAATTTCATATCAGTGAGGAACTGCCACGTAAGCGCACCAATAAAGGCAACCGAAAGAAATACCTTCGCATAACTTTCTATTCCTAGCCTAAGTCCTGAAATATTTGGTTCGTCTAATAAGAGCATTGACTTAATCACACCCGTATTCATAGGCTCACCTTGGAATTTCCTTTTGAGGTTCTACCGTAAAAGCGCAATCGCTCCATTTCTTCAAGTCGCTTATCTTCCAGTTCTTCGGCCTTCAGGCGATTTGCAGTCTTTTGCGTCTTTAATAGCTCAAGTTGAATTTCTGACTGCTTTAACTGATTTTCATAAATCAATGCTGTATTCTGAGCTGTTAATTGATTGGCCCGTCCTGCATTTTTGGCATCAATTGAATGAGTGACTTGAACTTCTGCTCTTTTCTTTTCCATTTCATTAACTTTTTTATTTTGTTCTACGTAAGCAAAAGTCTTTTTCTCATCACTTTTAATCTCAGCATAATTTTTCATTAACTCTTTGAGATCGCCCATATTGTATTTAAGATCACGAATGGCAGTATTTAAGTCTCCAAGATTAGCGACGTCCTTTTTAGCAGACAGCCCTTCCGCTAAATATA
>JAQTTZ010000125.1 GCA_028710485.1 Bacteriovorax sp.
TTTATCCTATTGTAAATCTATTCATTTATCGGCGAGAAAGAGCTTTACTAAAGCTGAAAATACTTGGAGTTTTAGCTAGCTATGGGCCTATCAGAATTTAATGAATTTAGACAAACTTCGGCATGTCATCAGTATACTGCCTATTCTTTGAGGCAGTATAGTACCTACAAAATACCTTTGTCTAAAACTCAAGTTTTAGAAACTATGCTCTAACTTAGCTATGATAGTAACAATGACATAGCGGTTGGGAATATGTTGGGATATCGATAGCAATTCTTGCAATGAGTTTTATTTTTGAAAAAATAATAAAAAAGATAATTTATAAAATCTCATACGAGGCAAAAAATTTTGACTGCTCCATCGCAGCTTCCCGTCAAGTTTCTTAAAACTGTATAACATCAACTTCCTTCAATTCTTGAGCGCACTTAAAATTCAGATTAACTTTAATGAATTAACAAAATCAAATCGGTGCAATCTAAATGAAAACTTAATCACTTCGTAATTGTCAAACCTCTATTTTATTGTTTGAATATTTGAACAACGAAAAGGCATGAGGCCCTACGATGTTTGATGGAGTATAATATGAAGAGTTTCTTTCTTTTAGTTCTCTTGATTGGAAGTTTCTCTTTACCTATCGCTTGCCTGGCTTACATTACGCCAGATGTTTCTCTAACACCGGGCCTGCTTTGCACGCCTGATGACCCTGACTTTGGCAAATATGATTACCCGGAACATATCGCTCGTTGCGAGCGCAATGTCGGAGTAAGTAAAAAGCTAAAGATTGCTGCTGCCTATGGAGATATCCCTCGAAGTGAATGGCCTAACTACGAATTTGATCACCTGATCCCTCTTTGTGCTGGTGGATCTGATGACATCGAAAATCTTTGGCCTCAACCAATTGCTGAAGCCCACGAGAAAGACGTATTAGAAAATAAGGTATGTCAAGGTATGAGGGCCGCAACAGTGACTCAAGCTGAGGCAATTCAAAAAATCCACGACTGGTTTAATTCGCTGGCCATTCGACACAACTCTGCGCCAAGTTACAAGACAGAGATAATTTGCAAGAGTCAGGACACTACTACGAGCGTTCGTTTTTCAATTATGGGGTTCAAACAAATTTCAAATATCACGATAGCCCTTAACAGCACTAATGGTGAGCATGATGCCATCAAAGTTAAAAATTTAGTGGCAGGAAAAGAGCTCCAAAGGGCCAAATCCTATCTATTAAAAGATTTAATCAGATATAATTTAAATGAGAAATCTAAAGATCATTTTGAATTGTTTTTACCGGCCAAATATACCGATGAAGAAGCGAAATTTACGGCTTATTTAAAAATTGGTTTTGAAGGAAGTTATCCTAATTTATCAAAGATAGAGTGCGAATAGGTGATCACATCTGCAAAGGGACTTTTGGATACACACCAGTTGGTGTTTGCTCTATCCAGGATTTAATACTTTTTAGAATTGTCTCTTTATCTCTGGGAAGTATTCCCCCAAGAGGATAAAGATTAGAGACATGGTTGGCCCTAAAGATAATAGAGTTTGATTTAAATTCAGCAAGCTCAATTATATCGTGCATCTCTTGCAGTAACTCTTTTGATGTAAGGGGACTAATCAGTCCTCGCTCTATCATTTTGTGGTAAGGAGTTCCAGGTACCGCAAAGGTTGTTAGAAATGAAAAAAATTGTGGCGAAGTTTCACCAAGAATTTTTGCTGTATTTAAGACATGTTGTTTGCTATATTTTTGACCACCAACTCCTAGCATTGCAATCGTCGAGAGTTTAAACCCACAGTTTTTAATCTTTAATGAAGCCTCAAGCATTTCACTTGCAGTATTTCCCTTAACGATCATATGTAAAACATTTTCGTCACCGCTCTCCAATCCGAGATAAGCAATATTTAATTTCTTACTAGCTAAGAGTTTTAACTGCTCTTCACTTTTTCTTAAAATATTTTCAGCAGTGGCATAGATTCCAATTCTTCTTATTTCTGGAAAAAGAAAGTTTATATGGACCAAGGTCTCTTCGAGAATTTCCATCGGAGCACCGAGAGCATCTCCATCACAGAGGAAAATTTTATCAGGAATTCTACCTGTAGATCGGTAGTAATCTGCTAAGTTTTTAAGGTCCAATAAAATATCTGAAATAGCCCGTACTCTATATTTTTTTGAACGATACATATCACAGTAGGTGCATTTGTTATTTGAACAGCCGATAGTAACCTGAATCAAAAGGCTTTCACCTTCTGAGGGTGGTCTAAACACAGGGGTTTCGTAGTCAATTGGTGGTGAAAAAAACATGCAACCTCAAGCTATTAATATTTTTCAAGTTAGGAACATTCCTCTACTGATGGAAAAATTGTTCCGAAATAACTAGCTTCATAAACGAATTGATCTCAATTCACAAAGACTCACATATTCTAATCATGTATTCATTAAAAATCCCGAATTAAATATTATTAGTCTCACCAAAAGCGTTCATTTCTCTAAAGAGAGGGAGCGGTCCGATTTGAATTTTAAGAGGAAGGAGTCCTAATTAACCTATAAAAAATACAGCCTCTATACCAGTCAAAAAAAATAAGAGTAACCTTTAGGTATTACCACCAATAATCGTCCTACCTAAGTGGCAAATAAAAGCACTGAGTTCAGGACAAAGTAAAAGGAGAACGTCCATGAATAAACTAGTATTAACTTTTGCGATTGCGATGATCAGCTCAAGCACTTTCGCAAGCAATGCTTGCATCGAGCAAGTAAAGGCCGCCGCTGATAAATGCGCAATCGGCCTGTCAAAAAAAATAGAAACAAAACATAAAACAGCAATCTGTAAAGAAGTCAATTTTAAAGGAATTACAAATTCCGGCGATTTTCAAGAAGTAAAAAATACCGTTGCTATGCTTGATAATAAATCTATTGCGATTATCAATTATCTTAAAGTTGGATGTCAGTTGAGTTATATTAGTGTTACAGATAATGCTAAAGAACTTTTATCAATCGCTGGTCGTGGTTATATCCGCTCAGAAGAAGGACGCATTTTTGTTATTGCTCGAAATGCTGTTGTAACAGAATTGCTTAATTCAAGTGGAAAGGAATACAAAAACCTTGTTGATATTAAAGGAAATAATGTTGGTGGAATCACTCTAAATTTTGAGAAGCATGACTCAGTTGAGTTGAATGATACACAACTTTTTGAGCGCATCAATGATGCTTCAAAAAACGTACTTCTTGGCTTCTAACAATCACTCACAAATAATTTACTTGAAAAAATGAATAGGCCCAACTTGTTTGGCCCTATTCATTAATTGTTTTAAATTTGGGTATCCTGATTTTTATTTCTAAGGCAACGATTATTTCACAATCATCTTTAAAGGATTCGAACCAATCCACTGTGGAAACTGCACTTCATATTTAACACTAAACTCGACTATTGATATATTCTTCTGAATATTTTGGCATCAGTGTGATCATGAATTTAAATAACAAAAAAAAATGATAATTATATTGTCTCGACCTGCTCCAACGCTATAAACGGAACATTAAACCGATGTCTCTCGATCCAATTTTCGCTAAGACAAGCGTGCCCCCCCTTGCCCCAACCCGGCCCCCAACTATTTGCACTGATTAAGCAAAACTTACCTTCTTTTTGGTGAAGCTCTGCAGGCATTTTCATTATTCCAACCAATAAAACGGCATGTCCGCCGGCATGTTCATCAAGTTTTGCACCACCATCTTTTGTTGATTGTACAAATACATATCCTTCATTTTTATAGAAATTCTCAGTTAGCTTGAAACCACCAATGACGGGATGGCCGGCCTTAATGGCAGTAATTATTTCAGCTGATGTTTGCACACTCGTAAATTTTTTTATTTTTGCATGCCCGGTGAGACAACTATTGTTAAGAGGGATTTGAGTTACATTATCATTCAGGTTTTTTTGATTGTAAGGACAATCTTTTTCTAGAGGAATATTAGGTGATTTTGCCTCTAAACTACTTTGATAAGCATTGAATACCCAAGATCCTTCCTTTTGACATGGAGAAGTCTGGCATTTGGGAATGCTTGCCCAAAAAAAGTATTGCTCAGACAATTTTTCATCTTTACCCTGCTGAGACATGAGAATTTCCATGGCCCTAATTCCTGTAAAAGCAGCACAAGTTGGTCGTTGTCCTTGATCTTTGATTTCTACATCCAAGGATTTATCTATTACATAGAAATCTGGAAAGATAGGCATGGTGATATTTGGAGGGATCATTTTTTCAGGACTAACAACACTTGTTTTTTGAGATTCGTTGGAATTCTTTACATCATTTGTTGCTTGAATTTGATTTTCTAAAAAAACATTTTCCGAGATTAGATTTTCTTTATATTTTGGAATTCGTTTATTGAAATTTCCCTTTTCAGTTAACCATTGGTTGATAATCAATTGCTTTTCATTTTGCCAATCTTTAATCTCTTGCTGTTTTTTTATTTGATTATCAATTATTTCTTGTTTTTTGTTTCTTTGCCACTCAGTGATTTCTTGCTGTTTTGTTTTTAGTAAATCATTACCGGGAGTAATATCTTCATTTTGCTGCTGATACTGTTTAACTTTTTCTCTATTTTGGCGAAGCTGTTCTTGAACCGCCAGTTCCCCTTTCGACAACTCTTTCTTTGGTTCTGCCTTTGGAGATATTTTAATTGAATCAGGAGGTGTGTCCTTCACTATTTTAATTTTACCTTCAAGCTTAAAATCATTAATGATTGATTTTTGAATTTCTTCAAGAATTAAAGTCGATGCTTTGCAATTTATAGAAGTCAAAAATAGTAAACATATACAAGAAAAAAATATACCGAGTCTCATTTTTCACCTTTATCTATCGGGGCAATGACGTGTGGTTAACATTCTTATGAACTTCAAAAATATTAGATCATATAAAAAGTAAAATGACGATGAGGGGCCATCTGTAATCAGCATATTTGCTCTTCAATGGTCACTTAATACATTATCATTTTAGTTTACAGTCATGCCTTGTCAAACCTGGCCTTATATAGCTTAATTACTCTATTGGAGAATATATGAAAATAATTTTGGTTTTGGGATTTTTTATTTTAGTTAATGCTAATGTTTTTGCCTTTGATTTTAAGGGAAAACTTTTAGAGGCCGCAAAAGATAAAAAAGTTCAAGAGCAAGCAAAAGAAATTGCTCAAAAGGGTATGGAATATATAAAAGGCGATAAAAAAGACGAAGTAAAAACCGACGTGGTTCCAGCACCAGTTACTCCTCCAGTCGTAGAAAAAACAATCAAGAAAACCAAACATAAAAAAATAGCAAAGAAAAGCCAAAATACATCAACAGAAGAAATGAAAATTCCTTAGAGACATTTAAAAAGACCTTCGTTATAGGCAACTACTGCCAAGTTTTCTTTGATTTAGATTTAATAAAAAATAAAGAGAAAAAGATGTCACAAATTTCACTCAATGATTCCCTAACTCTTCCATGTGGAGCTGTTCTCAAAAATAGAATAGCTAAGTCGGCCATGAGTGAGAATATGGCCAATCAAGATTATACCCCCAATGAAAAATTTCAAAATCTCTATCATACCTGGGCGACTGGCGGAGCGGGACTTCTCATCACAGGCAACGTCATGTGTGATAAACGTTATTTGGGCGAGCCCAAAAATGTAGTCATTGAAAATGGATTTTTAGGAATTGATGAATTAAAAAAATGGGCCCAATCCGGTATAATAAACCAGACACATCTGTGGATGCAGATCAATCATCCTGGGAAACAGTCGCCAAAGTTTTTAACCAAAGAGCCTGTTTCCGCTTCGGCGATTGCCCTAAAATCTCCACTGGATAAAATGTTTAACCCTCCACGTGCCTTAGACGAAAAAGAAATTTACGACATCATTGAGCGCTTTACCTTTGCCGCGATCACTGCCAAAAAAGCGGGCTTTACGGGGGTACAGATTCATGGGGCCCATGGCTATCTTATCAATCAATTCCTCTCTCCCCTCCATAACTCAAGACAAGATCAATGGGGCGGAAGCCTTACCAATCGCATGCGCCTCGTCCTTGAAATTTACAAATCGATGCGAGCGGCCCTTGGTGGCCAGTTCCCTATTGGAATTAAACTTAATTCGGCCGATTTTCAAAAGGGTGGCTTTACCGAAGAAGAGTCCCTTGAAGTTGTAAAAGTCCTGGCCGCTGAAAAAATAGATTTAATAGAAATATCGGGTGGCAGTTACGAGGCCCCGGAAATGATGGGTTCTAAAAAAGAAAGTACCATTAAACGCGAAGCCTATTTTTTAGAATATTGCGAAAAGATAAGAAAAGAAGTCACTGTTCCACTTATGTTAACCGGTGGCTTTAGATCCAGAGAAGGTATGGAATCGGCCTTAAAATCTAATGCCTGTGATGTCGTAGGCCTTGCCAGATCTGTGGCCTTAGATCCCAATTTTCCAAATGAAATATTGAGAGGTCAAAATGTGCTAAGCAAAGTGAAACAACTCACCACTGGCATTAAGGCCATAGATAAGGCCATGCCACTTGAAATTATCTGGTACGCGGATCAAATTCATCGCTTAGGGAAAATGAAAAATACAAATCCAAATGCCCATCCACTACTGTCGGTGGTAAAAACATTGTTTGCCTCGGGGCTTGAGGGACTTAAACGAGTTCGCGCCAAATAACAGCTTCTCATTAAGGGCCTTACAATGGCACACATAGCGACTGGATAAGGTGCTTTTAAAATTAAGACAGGCAAATTTTTATTTGATTATTATCTTTTTTATCATCTGCAAATACCTCACTAGAAAAAAATAAGAGACCGTAATCTGCAATCCCCACCATCATTACTAATGTATTTTTCATTAACGACCTCCACTTTAGGATTATTCGGAAATAGCTAGATTTTCTTTAATTTTTCCATTTATATAGAAAATTACATCACAGGAGAGAATATGATTAACCAAGGTTCGCCAAATTATCAATCAAGCACCAAATTCACAAACGAACCAAGTACGGTAATTACAAACACCAAAACTGGAAAACAAGAAGAAGTATTCTTTTCTGAGGTGTGTATATCTAAACCAATTGAGAACATACTTAATAAGGTCATAGCGTCGAAACATAATCCCAGTTCAAGACTAAGGGCAAAAGTTGTAGAATTGTATGATGCCAAAACCATCATTGATATGGATAAAGAAAACCAAATAAATGATATTTCCGTAGATGTTGTAGATGGAGAAGGAATGAACTACCCAGTCAGTATAATCCTAAAAGCTTTTCATTATACTGGAAGTTCAAATGAAAAAATTTATTACTTAGAAATAATAGCAATTGTTTAAATTGCTTTCTTCTTAGACAAGATCATTGCGCTGAGTTTTTCTTGAGCATTTTTTCTTGTACAAGCTAATTCTAAAAGCGAAACTGGCGAATGGTCTAGGTTGAAAATATTTCCAATACGTAGAACATCTTCTTCACTAGTCCATTCCTTGATGACACTTAACTGCTCTTGAGTCAGCTCGTTGGTGGAAGTTAAATTTGTTGTATACTTCATCATAATCGTCTCCTAAAGATAGATACTGTTTGTTATTATATACTCGTTATTTATGACAAAATTTGGAGAGAGGCTGATTTTTAAATAAAACCATTAAAATCAAAGAGATATTGAACTATTTTTTTCTATATATGAATCGGATGAACTAGCTCTTAAAGCTTATAATCTGCCTAAAATTATAGTCATTATAAGGTTTAATTCAAGTCTCTCGGGCATTTTTGAGTATTGATAAAGGTTGTTCCTCTTAATCGGCTCGTATCGTTTCTGATAACCGCACAAAAAAACCACCAAGTCTTGCTAACCAAGTTATCGCCTGACGTATTGTTGGAGAGAATTTTGGCCTGAAATTTTAGCTTTAATTCGCTCTCGCTCTTTTAATCCTTCGTCACCCTTACTTTTTTTAATAATCTCCTTTCTCATTTCCTCCAACATCGTAGGGGTGGTCAAAAATTTCACCACTTCCTGCCATACTAGCAGCTCTATTTTGTTGGCCAAAATTCTTTTTGGCTCACAAGTAAGAAATGTTTTGGAAAGTCCTGCATTTCTTTTTGTGGCCCATCCATGCTCATAATAAAAGACTCTGCAGCTTCGTCCTGTTGCCGTTTTTCCAGAAAGAGAGTCACCACAAGTTTTGCAAAAACTGATTCCGCTTACTAAGTAGGTCGATTGTTTGCAAAAAGCCTACAAAAATCGCATTGACGAGATCCAGATGAATCATAATTGAGATTTCTTGAAAGGGGAGCGGTCGAAACTTCTGTTGCTCAGTTAGTTTTTGCTAATTTCCACTGGTCCCCTTATTTTGAAAAAATTGGCCCCCATTAACAGGAGGCCTTAATTACTAAGAATCTTTTCTAACAACAGAGCATTTTAAGTAAATAGATCCATGCCCATCTACTTTGCAAGAAATATCATGGCCATCAACAGGGTCATCTAATAAACGAATTCCCTTCACTTTTGTTCCAGATTTAATCGTTTCACCACCGACCTTTAAATCTTTGATCGTTCTTACCGTATCACCAGATTGAAGTTGTACTCCATTAGAGTCTAAAAATTTTGGACCAGCGACAACTTCTTTAGATGCTTCAGCTTTTTCCAATGTCCATTCGTGAGCACACTCTGGACATATCCATAAATTTCCATCTTGATAACCATAAGGCGAATTGCATTTCGGGCAGACTTGACTTTCATCTGACATATAAAATCCTTGTATAAAATTAGTATAGAAGCAGTTTAGTTCTTATTTTGCTTTTCTTTAAGCACCAGTGCGTTATCAAGGCACTAAAAAAATAAGTTCTTGAATGATTCAAACAAAAAAGCCGGTTATTATTCTTTGAGCAACGTGCGACACCAAACTAGAGGCAAGTCGTAAGACGAGATCGGCCGCTTTTCAAGGGCGGGCGCAACTAGCAGTTGGAGATTGAAACTTTGCAGGTCTTTGTTTCTTCAAGTGCTAGAAAACTTCCCAAATTCTTGATAAGCCTTTTCAGGCTTTTTAACATTGAATTCGCAACTTATTCATGAAAGATATAATTTGATTGTGTGATTTTTCATTACCGAAAGATAATACTTTCTAAGTGTTTAAACTTTTGATTTTTCGCTTAAGCAATCAAAAATAAAAAAGCTGAATCAAAGTCCGGCCATATGATTTTCTTTAGTGCCAAAAGCAAGTAGATCAAACGAGAGGAAACGTTGTTGGATTAAAAAGTGAAGAGCAGCCAAGAAGTTCTTTTTTTGGTAAGAAAAGTGCGCTCCTCAAAGGTATCCTGACAATTACAAAATAGATTTTTAGAAAACTAACTTGAATCTCAAATCCTGTTTGCATGACCAAAGAATTAACCAACGGCCCCAAGATAAAAAATGGGGCCATTTCTTTTTAAAGAAGCTCCTGCGAGCTTTCTCCCGCAAAGCTTGATTAATGGCGGACCCGGTAGGATTCGAACCTACGACCTACCCCTTAGGAAGGGGTTGCTCTATCCAGCTGAGCTACGAATCCATGAAAAATAAACCGATATCTACTGTATAGAACTTCTCTTATCAAACAACTTAAACTCTTGTAAAAAATCTTTGGCAACAGTCCGCACCTTATCATTGAAAAGTAAGGTATAGCACATGTCTGTCTCTACCATCCCCTCTTCCATCAGCTTCTCTTTCGCCGACAGCTCGATCATTTTTTTATATTTCGCATCTTTCATAATATCTTCGAGCAACTTATTAAAGCTCTCATCG
>JAQTTZ010000233.1 GCA_028710485.1 Bacteriovorax sp.
TTCAACTAAAATTCGTGACACTATCGCCCATGCCAAATCTAAAATTAATATTCAGGAAATCATGGATCAGAAAAAAATCCTTATAGCTGATCTCTCTGCTGGTAAACTAGGTGAAGATAACTCCGCTCTTCTTGGTGCCATGATTATTACTCAAATCCAGCTATCAGCTATGAATCGAGTTTTTCAAGCAGCCGAAGACCGAGCTGACTTCTTTCTATATGTCGACGAGTTTCAAAACTTTGCTACTGAAGCTTTTATTAAAATCCTTTCCGAAGCTCGTAAATTTAAACTTAATCTAATTGTCGCCAACCAATACATGGCTCAACTCGACCGCACCATACAAGACGCCATTCTTGGTAACGTTGGTTCATTAATGTCCTTCGTAGTCGGCAACCAAGACGCTTTTGTTCTCGCCAAAGAATTTGGGACGGCCTTCCCCCCAGAAGATTTAGTCAAAATCGGTAAATACCAAATTATCTGTAAACTTTCGATTGATTCCGAAACCACTCAACCATTCTATGCTACTACTCTTCCGCCACTTTCTTGCAAAAACCAACAAAAAGACAAACTCATCCACATCTCCCAAGAGCGCTGGGGTAAAAAAAAGTAGTTAGATTGTAGATTTTAGATCGTAGAAAATCAACTTTTTGATTTTAAATAAGAAACCAAACCTGAAATCATTTTCCCAATTTCATCAGATTCAGAAATTAACTCGTCAAAATCTTTATCTTCAATTATTTTTAAATCTTTAGCTAGCATTAAATGATATTGTGTTTCTGACAATGATCCCTTAGCTTGATACAAAAATTGAATAAATTCATTCGAAGTTTTTCTAGAATTACCTTCAACAATATTCGCCGGCACAGAACTTGCCGACCTACAAATCTGATCAATTAATCTAAACTTTTCTTCTTTTGGAAATTTTTGAATTAATTTATATATTTTTAAATTAAAACTATGTGCTTTTTGAAAAACTTTCAATTCATTAAATCTATTAATCATTAATAAATTGTAATTAAACCAACAAATTTATCAACGATCTAACATCTACAATCTATAATCTAATTTAAGGTTTTTTCCAACCCGCCCATTTACATTTCGGATAATTTGAACATCCAAAAAACTTTCTTCCGGTTTTAGTTCGACGCACTACCCCATCGGCTCCACAATCAGGACATTTAAATCCAGCATCCTCCTTGTACGGCCTAGTGTATTTACAATCAGGAAATCGACTGCACGATACAAACTTACCAAATCTTCCCAGTCTTATAACCAAATCCCCCTCTTTACAATCAGGACATTTTTCTCCCAATTTTTCCGCTTCTATTTTTACCCTTTCTCCGTTTTTTTCTGCTGAAACGACCTCTTTTTCAAATTTTTTCCAAAAACTTTTCATCATTTCTTTCCACTCCCACTTACCTCGAGCAATTTCATCCAAATCTTCCTCCATTTCCGCTGTAAAAGGTAATGACAAGATATCTCCAAAATTTTTTACCAAAAACTCATTAGCCGCAATTCCCAAAGATGTCGGCTTAAACTTGCCTTCATCCCGCTCCACATATTGCCTCAAAATAATTGTTGAAATAATCGGAGCATAAGTACTTGGACGACCAATTCCCTGCTTCTCTAAAGAAGATACTAAACTGGCATCAGTATATCTTGGTGGAGGATTAGTCTCCCCCTCTTCACTCCACACTTTTTTATTTGGCAACTTATCTCCTTCTTTTAACTCTGGCAAAATTTGATCCTCATGTTTTTCCCCACTAATTTTTAGAAATCCATCGAACAACATTCTTACTCCTTTAGATCTAAAAATCCCGTTTTTACCAGCCCCGCCACTGCTGGGGTTGACCAAATCAACTGTTGTATTTTTCATTCTCGCCACCGCTCCCTGAGTTGCCACTGCTCGTTTCCATATCATTTCATAAAGTTTTCTTTCTCTAGAATCGGCCTCTTCAATATCCTTAATTGATACCTTTGTTGGTCTAATTGCCTCATGTGCTTCCTGAGCATTTTTACTGGTATTTTTAAATACCCTTACCTTTTCAGAAACATAATTAGCCCCATATTCTTTTTCAATAAATTTTCTGAATTCAGTTATTGCCTTATCCGACAAATAAACTGAATCAGTCCTGTGATAGGTAATCAACCCCTTTTCATAAAGCCTCTGGGCGGATTGCATTGTTCTTTTTCCCGACCAACCCATCCGTCTTGCCGCCGCTTGCTGTAATTTTGAAGTTGTAAAAGGTGGCAATGGTGATCTTGATGTTTCTTTCTCTATTACTTTATCCACTAAAAATTCTTTATCTAAACCACTTATAAATTTATCCGCCTTATCTTTATTTTTAAATATTGAACTACTATAACTATATTCGCCATCAAAAAGTTTAATTTTGTTAACAGAAAAAATGTTCTTTCCATCAACCTTAACTAAATCAGCTACAAAATTTTTCTTTCCCTTAATTTCTGCCAACACAAAATAATATTTTTCCTTTTTAAAAGCCTCGACTTCCTTTTCCCTTTC
>JAQTTZ010000234.1 GCA_028710485.1 Bacteriovorax sp.
ACTTTTTATATTCAAAAATAGGGCTAATTTTTCAGTTAGAAACTTACATCATTTTTTGTTGGGACTTGTACTCTCAAAAAGCATTTGTCGCCTTCCATTCCAATCCCTGGATGAGTGAAAGGAACAATATAAATTGTCACACCTGTAACATCCATCATTTCTACTATCTTGTTCCCACCCAATTTAGCTTTATATCTTCGACCGAAAGCAAGCAAATTATGGCCAGAAAGTTCGTTAAGTAATGAGCTTAAAGATTCAGCCCATTCGACTCTATCAGATATTTCTACGTCTCTACTTAATCCGGCAGCATCATTTAAAAATCCAAAAAAGGCTGCAATAGTCTTCGTTGCATCACCTTCTACATCAAAATAATCAAACTCATGTAAATCTGTGTGCCAGACAAAATCTAAAGCTTCTTTACCATTCATTATCAAGGGAAAGTTTCTTATAACATTGTCAGGCTTTTTTGGTGGTTCTTCTTCCGTCAATTTTTCAATGTCCAAATCTAATGAAGAAGCGAGGGCCAAAAGAGTCTCCTTGCTTCCGACCCCATCTTTTTCAAATCTTTGAACAGTTCGTTCGCTTAACGAAGCTATCTCCGCTAAGTGAAGTTGTGTCCATCCGCGCTTTTCGCGCTCCGCTCTGACTAAGTTTGCCACTTTTAAATTAACTTTTCCCATAATAGTTTCCATAATAACTGATTCTCCCGGTAAAACGTAATCGTTTACGGCACATTATCAATTGAAGGAACTTTACAGCATGTCTTGAACACGACAGTAAGACGACAGAAGTCCACAAAACGTGCAACCTGTTGAAATTTATATGGAGTTTTTTCAATCATTGAGGATAAGAATTCATTCGATCATTAAATGAATAAGAATAGTTCCCTACAAACAGTTCTAAACTCGTCCACTCGCTCCCGCCATTTTAGAAGAACAAAATTTCAGAAAATTCTCAAGACATCAAAATTATTAAAACAGAGTTCCCATTGCTTACAGATTCAGCGCTTTTGAAGCGTAGTCGTTTATCATGGAATATCATGGGACATAATGTGAATTAGTCACCAAAAGTCACCTTTTAGTCACCATGATATTTTGGCTCTACTCTTTTGACAGTGGGTGCCTTCATGAACTTGTCTGAATCACAAAGCTTTTTGAACTTTCAAGCTCTCGTACGATGACCTTATCGTCATCAACTCTCTAAAATTTAGTATTGATCCAGTTTTTTACAAACGGATTCACAACCCAAAGAAATTTGGGAGGAAAAGTCGCGCCTTTTTTTCAAGAAATTTTTATTACATCGTTCTGTAGATCAATCTACGCCTGTAATTTTCAAAATTTCTAAAACCATAAGCATTTCGTTGAATTAATTTGGCAACTCGATTAAAGCCTTCTGTGCGTCCGTTGGTTAAACCATTTTCAAAAAATTGGAGAATCTCATTTCGCCATTGGCAAATAGTTTTTCGAAGCGTTTTTATTTCAGGCAAATTTGAGAGGGCCATCTGGTCAGTCAGTTTTATTAAAACTCTTTTTGCATGCTTCATTCCTTTAATACGATAAAATCGGTGCATGGCCTCTTTGTAATAATAAACTTCTTGCACGCTTGGATTTTCATCAAGCCATCTGTTAACGGCCCTCCTTACGTGAGGATCAACATCGGCAGATCGTTTTAAGAGAAGTTTTCTAATGGGATTTTTTCTTTTATCTCCCGTACAATTTTTTCGATATTGATTAACAATGTTGTTGAACAATCTCATCACATGAAATCGATCAGCAACAATTTTAGCGTTGGGAAAGAAGTCACTGGCGAATCGATGATATGTTTTTGAGAGATCAATGATTACATTTTTAACATTTTCTCTTCCTGGAATGGCCATAAGTTTTTCATTGCTAAAAAGTTCTCCGGGGCTTCTTCCGAGAGCTAATTCCCGAACTCGTTTATGAGAGTATTCCACAAATATCGTTGCGAACTCTCGATATCCGCCCTTTTTATTTTTTCTAAACGCGTGCTCGTCAATTCCAATTGTTGTTGCCCATTCATTTTGAATCGTTTTAATTTGTAGACCGAGTTGTTCGTAATAGGCCTTATGATTTAGTGATGAAGAAATATCTAATTGGCGTTGCACTTGACTTAGATTTGAAAAATTATCAGAACACCACATGATGTGTTTTCTAAAGCGCTCAGTGGTTCTAAATCCTTTTCTGATTCCAGCGACTGGCTCAGTGAAAGGCTTCTTACATTTTTTACAATAGAAGCGCCTTTTTTTGATTTTAAGATAGATGTGGCGGTCGCGAATGGGAGCATCTTTTATACGAACCCAGACATGATCGTAGATGGTCCAAGACCGAGTCGCGCACTTTGGGCAAACTTCAAACTGGGAAGTCTTCTCAAGTTCAAATTCAGAATCTAGCTTGCCAGTTCGGAGGCACTTAATAATTTTTAGTTCCGGAAGCTGAAGCGTTTGTGTAAACTCATTGGTGAGCATGGGTTCTCCGTAAAAAGTTATGTGGTAAT
>JAQTTZ010000026.1 GCA_028710485.1 Bacteriovorax sp.
TATATTGACTGGGTAAAATCTGATAAATTATCTGCTGATATTTTTTCAAATAAAAAGAGTAATTATTACGGAATTAAAACTGACTGCGCTGATGCTGCCATAGCATTAAGAGTAATTTATGCTTTTGAACAACAACTTCCGGTTTACTTCAAAGATAATGATGGAAATATTATAACAAATGAGTCCTTAAAGTATGACTTTGTTCCGGTAGGAATTGAACGCCTGAAGGCAATGTTGGAAGATCTAAGCAATAATATTGGCTCAGAAGTTCTTGCCGATGGCAATACTTATCCAATCTCGTTATCTGATGTCAGACCTGGCGATGTTTATATTACCAAATGGAGAGATGCATCTGGTATTGATACTCGACATGTATATTTCATTAAAGATATTCTCCCAACTGGAGATTTACTGCTCTATTCATCAACTCAACCTACTGCTATTCGGCCATTGTTAATCCGCAAAGGAATGCCATCGCATATAATTGATGGCCCCCCTTATGGCTTTAAACGCTTCACCAGAGGAAAAAATTTTGAAAAAGCTGATCAAAGCTGGTCACAATACGAATATTTGAAGCAAGGGCAAAAATATTATTTTTCAAAAATTAAAGAATCACATCAAATGTTAAAAGACACACTCGAAAATAATATTAACCAAAGACTAGAAAATATTTGTGTTGCTCTTCAAACAAGAGCAGACGTAATTAGTGCCACATTAGAATATATAGTAAAAAATAATAACCGATGTTTTTCTAAAGAAGAATACGACGAATATTCGACCCCTTCAAGAGACCATAATATTTCTTTTGATATTGAAAATTTAATCTACGGTTGGAAAATAATTAAGCAAAGACAGAAGCAATCAGAATTGCCAGAAAACATTCAACAGGCCCTGGAATATTTGGCAGGAAAAGATCTATCAGACAATGCATCTAACGCCCTTAATACCTTCTGCCTAATTAAATTTGAAAGCCTATCTGGGCAACAGGTCTCAATGAGCATTAGATCTTTTTATGAAGGCTATAAATCAGGTGCTATCTCCAGTAACCCAAACGAATCAATCGACGTGAGATGGGGAATTGCGAGGGAGACTGACATCTGTCCAAAACGTTAAAAACTTAGTGGACCTTAAAATGAAAATTCATTTTAAGTCTTGGACTTTCGTTTACCACAATATCTGGATTATCATTCATGCGAAATATATTGCTATCACAAGTTACATACTTAACTTCATCAAGAACATTACTTGCATGTCCAAGAGAGAAAAATACAAGCGCATTATCGGTATTTTCTGGGCATAATGATAAAAATTTTTCTTTTAGTGTTGCACTATCATAAGAATCTGTTTGGTTATAAATACTTTTTGATGAAAAAGTAACATACATACCTTGTTTTAAAAAATCGACAAATTCATAAGTCGAAATATTTTCACTCGTACTTCGATAACTGGTCCCCATTCCTTCAAATATATTAGTCATTAAAATTGAAGTACCTATACAGTCACGACAAACGACTTGATTAATTTCACAGCCTGTTTCGATGTTGCAAAGTTGATTGCAAAGACTTTCATCTTTATCGCAAATTATTTTTAATTTGGGAGAATAACTCTCGTCCCAATATTCACTTGCGGACCACCCTGCTTTCGCTGGAGGGATAAAATTTAAAGATACAAATATAAATGCAATTAACAATTTCATTAGTACCTCTATTTTAATATATTACAATCCGTTGGTAATTCTTTAATTTTTGGAAAACAAGTAAAGTCAGAGAAGGCGCTGATTTTGATTGGAGATTTGCATGAATCAACAGTAACTAGAACATACCCTTTCCCGATCTTTGATGAGTCAATACTTAAGACTTTTGAATTTGTTTTATTAAACATTAATGTTGCTATTTTTGTTTCACATGAGTTTGGCATACAAGCACGGCCTTTGCTCAAATCTCTTACACAAGATTCAGGAATATCGCCCTTAAAAGCATTATAGCTCATTTTGACTAATTCTGGTTCCACACTCCAAGATCTTGGAATGTTTAGTGGGTCCTTAAACCCTTTGTACAAGCTAACAAGAGCTCGCACTAAAAAGAAAGAAGCTTGACCAGCGGGCACAAATCTAGTTACCGTCCGACTTACTTGTTCAAAGTTTAATGAACATACGGCACAAGCCGAAAGCTTCTTAGAATCATTTGGTCCGATATCAGAAGCTGAATTTACCGCTAAGACATTTTTTTCATTACCAATACATGCGCGAGTACTAATGCCGTTAAAGCGAAAAAGACCATAAGGATTAATATCACTGGAGCGAGAAACTGAAATCCCACAAGGAATGCCTAACAAACCTCCAAAGTCCATATTAAGTGATGATTGAATCTTTACTTTTGAATATTTGGTATCATATTTAATTTTTCCTTCTGAGACCAGTTCATTGAAACTAACTGCTCTTCCTGCTTGTAATTCAAAAGTACCATAAATTAGACCGGTCGAAACTGTAGTAAGAGCTCCTTGTAGTGCGTCGGTAAATGCGCTAAAGAGTGTTGCTTTTGTTTTAAACCATGGATCATAAACTCTGCATGCAGTTCTTTCCGCATAAGGATTAAATAAGTCAGGAGATTTGACCTTATTATCCAGGGCCCAAAAAGTATCAGCATATTGAGTTGCAGAGTAAAGGTTGATGATTGATTTTAAAACCTTACGCGCACAATCTGGAGCATTGACACAAACGACATCAGATAGTTTTTTTGATTTATCATAGCCAGTATAACTCAATAATGGCGCTGATTTTTCCAAGGTTTGCTTATTATATTCATTCTGCAAAGAGGTGTATTTGTTATCGTAAACCTTTTCTATGTACCATGGGCTAAAACCTGTTTTTTCAAGTTTAAAGTCATTATTAAACATTTTGCTTTGATCGAATGAAGAGCAAATCCGATTTACTTGTTTAGAAATTGCATCAAAATAATTAAAATATTCGCTCGAGGATTTATCTACCACAGTTGAGATAACACCATCTAGCAGCGTAACTTTTTTAAGCAAGTCAAGTTTACTCTTTATGAAATCTAACTCTTCATTTCCTGCAAACGTATACTCGGCACAAAGATAGTAAAGTTGGTTTTTTAATTCTAAATCAACACTTGAAGTCTCCCCTTTAAACAACGGTGAGAAGTAGTCCAAAAGTTTTGAAGTCATTTTTTCGAGACTAATTTTTTTTGAAAGAATATCGAGAGTTGAAATACTTTGCAGAAGATTTTTTCGAATAAGAGTTCTAGTTCCAGAAAAGTTTTCTCTTAAATTTTCGGCCCAAGCATCACTCGTATCAAACTTGGAAAGTCCTAAAATATCCTTATTAACTTCAGTAAATGGATCCTTTAGCATTCCTAATTGAGATCCTTCCGGAATACTGGTCATAAAATCTAAATTGGCAGCTTCTTTTTTGTATTCACTAGAAGAGAAATGACGAATAGCATTTTGATTTAAATAATCCGTTTCACATTTTGGAGGTGTAATACTTTTACATCCGTTTGGGACAATTAAAACGGAATCTTCGATCGCAACAGATGAAAACAAATTTTGAAAAGGATAGGCAAATTGTTTCATCTCAGGAGCATTTCGATAGGCCCAGGAGAAGTATATTTTTAAACTATTCCAATAGTCAAAGCCCTGCTTGTTCCATTCTTTGACATCTATATTTTTAAGGCCTAGCTCAAAACTGGCCACTTTTACACTTTCTTGTTTGGTAAAATCCTTGCAATCTGCCAAATATTCATCAACGTGATTAGCAGCATTTCCTAATTGATCAAACATTTCTTTGGTTGGCTTAGTTCCAAAAAGTTGTGCTTCCAGAGGAGAAAACTTTCTTAGGTATGAGCACTTAAGTTGGGACTCAACTTTGCTATCATTAAAAACCTTTGATCTTAATAAATGAAAATCTGTATCAAAGTTATCAACTTGTTGTACGCTATCTATTGGATTAGATTTATTTGAAGCTTGCCAAACTTCTTTTAAGTATTGATCCAGCGCTGGGCAAATAGAATCGCTTCGACACTCTTCCATAATTTGCTTGTAACGACGTGGTACATTTTCGCCAGTAGCATCTGAAGGAAGCAGCGGAAGTTCCCTGCTAACAATTTTTTTATGTATATAATTCATTAATTCGGTGACTGAATATCTATAGACTTGTATTCCAAGTTTGGTCAATTTATTGGTATCTTCTCCACGGGATTTAGCTAATCGATAGACAGATCTCGCAACATCCATATTATTTATTAATAAAAATGCTGATTCGGTAGGTTTCTTTGAATCTAGTGCACATCGAGATCTGTTGGTTAGTCGTATTTCAGAAAAACTCTCAGCATGGGCAAATGAAGCAAGCATGATATAAATTGATAAATTTTTTAAAATAATTGCCTTCATTTTTTCCTCAGTTCTTAATAAATCCAGAGACTGTAAAGCTAAAGCCGCGAGCTATCTTGCAAAAGATAATATCTGCAAGGAAGCTCGGTTTACTATTTCCCTGTAGAACAGCCACTCGCTTGTTTTGCGATTGTCGTGTAGAACATGATCATTGCTTCATCGGCCGGAGTGAATCCTTTTTTAGTTTCACCTGTTTCTTGCATTAGTCCGTACATATATCTATTAAGTGCATAATAAAGAGAACGAGGCACCATCACTGTCTGTGTACAATGACCAACTTTATAAGCAAGTGTGACCCCCCAACTTACACCGTTACAGGTATTACAAGTATTAGTTTTTCCTGTATCATATCCACCAGTAATAATGGTTGTTCCACCATTTGAATTAATATTGTTTCCTTGGCCTACATTAAAAGAAACTTCCCACCCATTTGAGTCTGACTTCACTGAAGACAGAACACACTGACCATTTGACATACATGCTATCTTTGCATCTTTATCAATGGCCAATAAGATGCCCTCATTGGAAAATCTTTCAAATTTAAATTCTCCATTTCCTGTATTAAAAATATCATCAATGTCATCTGCTTTTGATGCCGATATTAAAGATGTTAGTAATAAAGCTAAAGCTAGAATCGTTTTCATTATGGTCTCCTGTGATTATTCACAAATAAATTCTGGTTGTTGTTCTACTATCTTTGTATAAGAATTTAATAAATCTGATTTTCTATTGATTTGTAAATCTGATATTGAGTAATCAGATTCCAGTTTAAATGTTGCGGTAAATTTAGCAAAAGTCTTGGCTGCATCCACACAGGTGCCAGTTGAGTTACATGTCTTTTCATATGCCGGTGGAAACATAGAAGATGAGAGGTAACCATTCAATCGTCTTCTACTGTTTGCCAGATTCAGTATTGGATTTTGGAAGTTTAAAGCACCAATTGGATCAATTTCAACCATTTTGTCTATTTGTTCTAAAATCCTTAGATCTGTTATTTCCGCAATTGTACCTTCTCTCGAAAAGAGAGGTAAATGAGCATTAAGCTGTCCAATTTTTTTAGAGATTCTATTTTTAAAAGTATTAAATGCAAATTGTGGATCACTAAATTCAATTTCTAAAGTGTATTTTTTGTTAGTAGGGATAAGCTCTTTATTAATTCGAAATCCTTCACCAGACAATATTCCTTGCCAATTTGCTGAAGCAACACCACCGTCTTGCCAAGTTAAAATTTCTTTCCCGGAGCTATCTTTTAAGCTAATTGCTCCAGTGAAAGGGGTGGAATAATCACAAGCAGAACTCCTGACTCCATTAACGTTATTTTTTATACATGTGGCGTTGTCGACAATAAATGGAATCTTTATAATAATTTCATTGCTACTAAGATCAGCGAATAATATTTTACCGATATGCAAATCATTTACCTGGTAGTTTGCGGGGAATGTTGGTCTCAAGATTCCAAAATCATCTGAAGGTTTTAAGACCGATTTATCGGGATTAACAGATATTCTCACCGGCACGGTGCCTATAGTTGATAAATCTTCAAGCTCATCCTTGTACGTTAACGACGTATAAGCGCTTAATTCTGCATTTAGATCTTGCAGGTATATTTCTGATTCTTTGTATCCATATAGAGTAAGACACTCTTTTGAAACGGATAACACAATATTGTATTGAGAATCAGTAGTGGGTCTAAAGAAACAATACCCCCCAGTAAACTTTGCACTCATTGATGAAGTGGGGGTTACCACACAGCCTTCTTGGTCCTTAGGATAAGCAAGAGGATGGTCTCCCAGTTCTTTGATATTTACTTCTATACATTTATTAATGAATTTCCATTTATTTTCGAAATTTTCCTTTCTATTTTGATACGATATTATTTGAGCTATAGGATTATTTTTAAAAACACATGATGAAGATTCTGCAAATTCTTTGTTATAATTTGTTCCTCTATAAGAATCTAGAGTATCTACAACTTCTGGTCCAAAAGTAATCATTAAAAACTTTTTCTTATTTGCTGTCGTTAGACAGTCTTTTACTTCTGCGTATGGAACATTTTCGTTAACAGCTTTCGCATTATATGAAAAATAGTTTTGGTTATCTATAGAAACACCGATATTAATTGATGAAGGAGATAAAAACGAACAGGCCAATGCGTTCTTAAATCCAATTAGCATCAAAATCATTAAGATATTTTTTTTCATCTAATAGGGCCTCTTCAATTTTTATTTAAAAAAACCGAAGGAGACTCATCTCCTTCGGTTTTTTTAATTATAGAGATGATTCAGATTCAGATGGTTCTGAAATTCTTGTGTAAGTACAAATTCTTGCTTTTTGTTCTTTCCATTTTCTGACAACATGAGATTTTTCTGAAAATGTATAACGAGTGTAACAAAATTTTGGAGCTCTACTAGAACCAGCCCCCATTGTTCCTCGATCTAATAGGCCGATTTGCTGAGCAGATGCATAGGCAGGAGTTACTGCTGAAGTTTGGATAACGGTGTGAATAGCAGTGCTTCCACATAAATTTAATCCAGGAATTGAATCTGCAGAGCAGTAGTCAAAAGAGTCTTGCATGATACATTTTGTTTCTGCTTGTACGTTTAACTTAGAAAGGTCTTGGTAGTTTGTTCCAGTCTTAAGATTGGTTACAGTAACTTTTCCAATCAACCCAAAATTTAAACTAGGTACATTTGAATAATCGATTTGAGAACCTCGGTAACAAATATCAACAAAATATTCTGCCCCGTAAATTTCAGATCCCAAATTGATTGTTAGGTCTCTAACTTGGTTAGCATAGGCACCTGTTGTCATTGGGAATAATGAAGTCCAGTCATATCCAAAAGAAGAAAGTTTTTTATTGTTTGGAGCTGTTGAAGCAGATTGGTTATCTGACCATTCACCATAGTTTACGTTGGCAAAATCCATAAAGGTTCCACCTTGATTACCAGCACCTTCTTCACCGGTGCAAGCACATGTAGCTGGTGATGTATTGGCCGCACACGCATTAACGTCACCAGTTGCACAAGCAGGAGTACATGTAGCACCATTAACTTTGTCATAACAAATCTTGGTTTCTTGGCCGTGCTTGATACCAGCATTACATGCGTACATTGATGGACCTGAGCTGTTTACGTCAAATTGAAATGTTAAACTCACGGCAAATGCGTTTTGTGCTGATAGACTTAACAAAGCAACAGCAGATAAGAAAAAATTTCTCATGCAAATCTCCTTTTAGATTTTTAGTGTAAAGTAATTGCCGCTTATAATTGCTGCCAAATTATGTGTCAACGATATTTAGCTGGTAAATAAATCTACGGCAGAAGCAAGGAGTAATCTTCGTTGGTTAGTCTAAACTAATTTTAAAACTAAAAATTATTTAGACAGCTTAGCCGTAAATATCTTTAGTTTGTTTAAAAAGAAGTTTGGAGAAGAAGATGGGGAATTCGACCTGATTTTGGAAACTGACGTGAGAGTTTTATTTCACTAATCTTTTTGCATACTGGGCCAGACCATTCACGACCGATTGATAGACATTATATTCAATAAGCTTGTCGCTTCCAAATATATTGCCAAGGAACTCGCGAATTTTGGGAAGTTGTGATGTTCCTCCCGTCAGGCATACTTGATCAACGTCAGAAATACTAAGTCCTGATTGCTTAAAAACTTCCATCATAGTGGCAATGATTTCTTCAACGGCGGGAGTAATACTTAGTTGGTATGAATTTTTAGAGATTTCTTCATTTATGTCGATACCAGGATAATGATAATCAAAAATGGTGCGATCGTTTGATCCCAGTCGAATTTTCGATTTTTCGATTTCGTCAAATAACGGAAATCCTAATTGGCATTCAACTAGCGTAAAAAGTTGGTGCATGTGTTTTTCACCATCTTTATTTAAAGCAAATTTTTGGATGTGCTGGAGATATTCCCAGGTATCGCGATCACGAAGGTGAGTGATATGGGCAGGGGAGCAGATTTTTTTTAAAAGTTGTCTCGGAAAAGTGAGAATATTATTTCCGCCAGGGATTTTGTATTCAAAGCGCGAGCCAAAATGAGGAGCGATAAAATCTTTCATCATGATTCCGTCGAGCGCATCGCCGGCCATAAAAATTCCGCTCAATCCTAAAATATCATCTTGCGAATAAGCATTTTTGTGAATTTTCATCAATGTAAAATCAGATGTACCTCCACCAAAATCAGCAATTAAGACAATTTTTTCTGTGCTAGTACTGGCGTTGTAATCAAGGCCTGCGGCGATTGGCTCAGGACAAAAAACAACTTCTTTAAATCCTGCTAACTCACAAGCTTTTTGCATTCTATCTTGGGCCAGCTGATCATCTTCCTTATTTAAAGAATAAAGTGCAGGTCTTCCCAGTACAATTCTCTCAACATTTTCATTGGTGATTTTATTGGCCCTCTCCCTCATCGTGGAAAGGAAAACGGCAACGATTTCTGAAATACTCATAGTCTTATTGAAGACAGTTGTTCCTTTGTAATTATTTTCAGGCAGAAATTTTTTGATAGAGCGAAAGAAACGTCCTTCACCACCTTGATTAACATATTCTTTGATGGCATCTTTTCCAAAAAACCAAACATTGGGTTCAGGCGTGTAAAGCAAGGTGCGCAAGACGATATTTGAATCACTCTCTAATGGGATAGCAGTAATAACACCTTCGTTTGAAACATGGCTAAGCAAGGAATTTGATGTTCCAAAATCAACTGCGTAATAAGACATATTTAGATTCCTATAATTTATTTTTAGTTACTTAGTGTACTTGTTTCTGAGCAACTTGTAACGCTCAGATTATATGGCATCATTTTTGTAAGAAAATGGATGATCATTGATTTCCAATAGGAGAAAATTATGAACGCTAAAGTTAAGCCAATTCCCGAGGGCTATCATACGGTGATTCCTTATATATTAGTGCATGATGTTTCAAAGGCTTTAGAGTTTTATAAGTCGGCCTTTGGGGCCGAGGAGATCCATAAGTTAGAAATGAAACCAGGGCAAATTGCACATGCCGAATTTAAAATAGGGAATTCTGTCATGATGATTTCCGGAATAACTCCAGATATGAAATTGCCTCCAAATATTGGGAATAGCCGCCGGGTTTGCTTTATGGTGTACGTCAACGATGTTGATGCTGTCGCTAAGAATGCTGTTCTTGCCGGGATGAAAGTGGTTAAAGCAGTTCAAGATCAATTTTTTGGAGACCGCTCAGGAACATTTGAAGACCCCTTTGGCCATATCTGGTCCATTGGAACTCATATAGAAGACGTCACAACTGAAGAGGCCACAAAACGCATGCAGAAACTTTGTGGTGCTAAATCTTAATAGGAGAATTTAATGAATCAGGTAAAAGATTTTATGACAGTAGACCCTGTCTGCTGCCTACCCTCCACAAATTTAAAAATAGTCGCAAAATTAATGCTTCAATACGATTGCGGCGAAATTCCAGTAGTCTATAGTATTGAGCAACCTAAAATTGTCGGTGTAATTACTGACAGAGATATTGTTTGCAGAACAATTGCCCACGGTCTTAATCCGCTGGAAATGACTGCGGAAGAGGCCATGACTATCCCGGCGATTGTGGTTAAGAAGGATATGTCGATTGATGACTGCTGTATAATTATGAAAGAAGAGCAAATTCGTCGAGTGCCGGTTGTGGATGAAGAAGAAAATTGTTGTGGAATGGTAACCTTGGCAGATATCGCCAGGAAGTCAGATGCTAATGTAATGGCAGCAATGATTAGAGATATTTCACAGCCCTCTTTCCATAATTCCCCGACTGAAGTTTCTTGAAATTTATTTAGGAAAATTTATTCCACTTTATCTTATCATCGTATTTGTGGATTAATAAAAGTTACCAAGCAGCCGATGCAGAAAATATGAAGTACGGAAATAATAAAGCCTTAACCTTTTCCAATTCAATTTTATTGAGACAGGTTATTTTATTTGCCTTTTTTGTAGGTGCTTCAGTCTCTCTCCTTTTTACCGTGCTCAATTCATATAACCACTTTAAAGATGGCCAAGTCGAAATTGTCAAAGAAGTCACAACTCTTGAAGCTGCAATGAAACATCAATTAGAAATTTCCATGTGGGGAGTGGATAAAGAATCAGTTCAAAATATTTTACATGTACTTGCTGGAAATCCTAATGTCGCAGGTGTCTGGATCACGGATACGGATATGGATTTTAAGTATAATGAAGTCAAGTCAGGCTTGACAGCAGACTGGCTGGTTCTCAATTTTCCACTTGCCTATTCTAAGACGTTAAATGATAAAAAAAAATTAGGAACATTGAAGATTTCATTATCAAAAACTAAATTTCTTAGTAAGTTGCGTTCTAATATTTTTATTGGACTTATTCAAAACTTAACGAGATTTCTTATTGTTACTATTTTTCTTGTCTGGTCATTTAATAAAAAAATTATTTCTCCTGTTCGCAAAATTCAAATTATGACCAATGAATTTAACGAAAAGCATTTAAAACCTATCTTAGGTGTCGAGTTAACCAACACCACAAAATCTAATGAATCTGAAATTGAAACACTATTTAAAGATATTCACTTGCTTCAGGAAAATTTTAAGACAGCCTTTGCAATGCAGAAAAAATCAGAGGAAGAGCGAATTGAAGTGGAAATCCAGTTAGAAAAAGAAAGACAAAAATTAGTTTTGGCATTGAGATTAGAAACCATTGGACAGATAACTGCTCAGGTCGCGCATGATTTTGGAAATCTCATCATGATTATCAATGGGAAAACTAAAAAACTCGATGATCGCCTGACAGATCCAGATGATTTAAAACAAACTGAAGCTATACGAAAAGCGACAACTAGGGCCCATTCATTGATTAGGAAAATTCTTTCAATGACTAGGATGCAAAAAGCAGAAGCAGTATTGATTGATCCATTCAAGTGTCTTGCTGATATACAAGACCTTCTGAAAATTTCTATTGGCGGCGATAATTTATTAAATATAGAAAGTGATGGAAGCGAACAGATGATCCTGGTTGAATCTTCATCATTTGAAAATGTAATCATTAACTTATGCATAAACGCTCGTGATGCTATGCCCGGTGGTGGTGAAATTAATATTGTTATCAAATCTTTGAAAAAAAATAATCAGGAATTTGTTTCAATTTCGGTTGAAGATAATGGCAGCGGAATTCCAGAAGATATTCAATTGAAAATTTTTGATCCATTTTTTACAACCAAAGATGCAGGAAAAGGAACAGGGTTGGGGCTTTCCCAAGTGCAAGATTTTGTAAAAGATGTTGGTGGCTTTATGGTACTCAAGTCAGGAAAAAATGGAACATGTTTTACTTTATATCTACCAAGCCAACTTCCTATTAAAACATTTATTGCCGCTTAATATGTGCAATCTAGCATCTCTTCTTCCTTAAAAGGGAAGTTTTAGGCCGATTTGAAGATCAATTTGACCATCAATTTTTAATTCTGTGACAGCAGGAAGGCCGCCGATAGTAAGTGAGGGTTTAAGATCAATCGTACTGCTCGATTTGACTAGGTCCAAAATATTTCCCTCGATAATGTCAAAGTTTAGGCATTTTTGCAGGCAAGTGTTTTTAGTTTTTTTATAGCTTACGAGAAGTGGGTTTGCGCCACTTACACGTGACAAATTAAATGTGTTAATAAATGAGAAATTGGCCTTATTACCAGTAGAAGCATCGTAATCTTTATTGTATTCGACATAGATTCTTCTTATTTTGAGTGATTTTACAATATTGAAATCCAGATTGAGATCTGAAATAGGCAAATCTATATTTCCAATATTAACAGTGCGAGATCCTGTAAGTTTTAGGAAAATTTTTGCAAAAATTTTTAGGAATGAATTTCCAATTTGCTCAAAACTGTTTGCAATACTGGCCGTTTCATAAACATCCATATTTATAATATTATATTTTAAATTCAGATAAAATATCGAGGGGTCTTCTATATTTGTTTCTAACGAGGCTTTGGCATCTTTTGACAGTTCGTTATTTCCGGCCGCAAGTAGTGCAGTGTTCATCATAGATTCTCTTTGAAGTTGAGCTAACGTTCTTACTTCAGCAAGGGGGGTAATTGATTCAGTTTGCTTCAGACATGACGAAGAAAAAGCTGCAACTACTGCAAACAAAAATATTTTAAAAGAATTTTTCATAGATAAAATCTTAGACGACCTACATTTAATTACAAGTAGGCATAAAAAATCAGCACAAAATGATCTGAAAATATCTGAGACAGTAAATCTTGATTAGCTTGAAATTACTGACGAAAAATGCCTGAGTAAATTCTAGGTTATGTCTGAGCGATTAAAATCCTGGTGGGATTTAGAATATTTTTTATTTTTACCCAGATAATATTCACTTAATATTTTTATGACTTCTTCCGTTTCTATTTGAATAAAATCTTCATACCATTCCCCGACTGAATAAATTGGATTTGGGGTCATTATAACCACCACTTGATCCACTATTTTTTCAAGATTCAGCAAGGCTTCTGCCGAAGCCACTGGGGTGGCTATAATAATTTTTTTAACATTTCTTTTTTTTAAAACTTTAATAACTGATTCCATTGTCGCTCCGGTGGCAATGCCATCATCGACCACAATGATATTTTTGTTTGAAAGTGGCATAGGCGCATGACCTTGTCTTAATGCAATAGCTATTTCTTGCAATTTAATCAAGGCCCTTTCTTTTATTGGATCAATATCAGAATGTTTGTAACCTAATTCTACTATCAGATCGTTATTGTAAAATTCTTCATCCTCTTCACTGACTGATCCAATCGCCAATTCGGGGTAGCTTGGAGCACCAATTTTTTTGACCAAAATAATATCCAAAGGAAGCTGAAGGGCCTTCGCTATTTCATGGGCGACAGGAACCCCTCCTCTTGGAAGGGCAATAACAATTGTATTTTTTTTGTCCAATGGAATATCAGCAAATTTATGTGCTAATAATTTTCCAGCGTGTGTCCGGTTAAGAAATTGCATAGAAGCTCCTTAAAAATATTAAAGATGCGCTCCGTACGGATAAGTTTCAGGAAACTTATTAATATCCACTTCAACTTTAATTGGTGTCAGAGCTTCAGTTTCATCAATAAAAACGAATGCGTCGTAGCGGTCTGATAAAATAGTAGGAACATAATTTCCACGATGCTCGGATGGCGGATGATAAACAACTCCAATGGCCCTTTGTCCACGCGTTTCTGCTAGTGGGGAGAATTTAGGCTCATTTTCAAATAGAACATAAAAATCAGGTGAGGCAACTTTTGGAATTGCATTATGAAATTCAGCTTCCACACTTTTTTCAATTGCTTTAGGCACCGGCATGACTTGAATAGGACCATCCCATGAGTGTGAGGCAATGACTGAACCCGTGTAGGTGCTAAAGCCAACGAGGGAAACATTTTCCTTGCCGTATTTTTCTCTGGTCAGTCCACCGATATTGACTTGTCCATGGGTAAGCATATCAGTAGCTCGGTAATCACCGATATGAGTATTATGTGCCCAGACAATTCCTTTGGCCTCTGGACCATAGTGATTCATTAACATGTTCAAAGTGTCCATCATATGGGTATCTCTCACGTTCCAAGAATCTTCTTCGGCAAAGATCATGGCGCGATAATAATTTTCGGCATTGCAAACGATGCGGGCATTTTGAATGGCATCAAAAATTGTTTCCTGTTGGTCGATATTATTTTCTTTATTTTCTAGTTTATATTGAAGAGTTTCATTTAGGGCCGACAAGACATTTTTTTTGCATCCTTCTGGAACATTAAATAATGATCTCGCATAGGATTTTTCGTCATGTCGATAAGAATCAAAACAAGAATAATATGATTTTGCTTTCATTGCGAGTTGCGGATCGATCTTATCTAAAAGCTTCGTCACTTGATCAATAGATTCATACAATGAATAAACATCTAGACCATAGAAGCCAAAGGGATTTTTTTTTCCGGTGTTTCGGGCCTTAAGCCAGATAAGGAGTTCGGCGACTTCTTCATTGGCCCACATCCAAGTTGGCCAGCGGGAAAATCTTGATAAGACTCCTTTTGCCGGATCAGCACTTTTAGTTTGAATAAATTTATTGATTGCTTGGCATGGAGGCCAGTCGCCTTCAACTGCAATAAAGTTGAAGTCATGATTGATAAGAAGTTCTTTGGATATGGCACTTCTCCATTCGTAGAATTCTTTTGTTCCGTGACTTGCTTCACCTAGCATAACGATCTTTTTGTTTTTGATGGCGTCGATAAGCGCTCTTAGGTCCGCCTGCTCATTTTCCATGGATATTGGATTAGCTTTTTTTATAATTTCATCACAAAAGGCAGTATGTTTCATAAAATTCTTCCATTGTTAAAATTAGTTAACTTCTTCAATCAAAAAAAAGACTACTCTTTGAAAGGGGAAAAGAAATTACGAGTGATATCTTAGGAATTGACTATTGTTGTGATTCAATTAAATGATGAATTAATAATATGAATCAATTTCCAATTTGTTGATTTTATATTTTCTCACTTAATACAAGCTTAAGGTTTGCAAGTTACCCTTACTTTATTAAGCAGCTTACTTTAGGCGTCTTTCCAGCTTGTTTTAATCTTGTTAGTAAATCAAAAGAATTTAAGGTCTCTTTTTATCAACCAAAAACTGGGAAATTTTATGAAACTATCATCTTTATTTTTATCTTTGTTACTCGTTACACAAATGGCAAGTGCAGGTGTGCTGACTATTGAAAAGGGAAACCGTTCTATCGAGGGAGTGAATGTTGGCAAATCTGCCGATCTGGTTACTATTAATGAAACTCAAAAATTAGATTTTATTGGTGCTGGTCTTAGAACCAAAAAAGTTCTTGTCGCTAATGTAAAAGTTTATGTTGCTCAAATTTTTCTTGATAACGCTGGTAAATTTGTTCGTACAAATGCGGGGGCAGTAAAATCTCTTGCTGATATGAAGGCCGGTGCAATTCACCTTACTTTCCTAAGAGGTGTTGACGCTGCAACGGTGCAAGTTTCATTTAGAGACGCCCTGGATGCAAACGACATTGACCTTCATAACAAAGGAATCGTGGCTTTCCTTTCGGCCGTCAAAGAAGGCGCTGATGCTAAAGATGGAAAATCAATGAATATCTCTCTTCAAAAAGATTCTAAAGGAGTTGTAACAGTTGTTTATGAAAATACTGCAGGTGTTGAAAAAACGATTACGGGTGATGACGTTCTTTTTAAAGGGATTCTTTCTATTTGGCTAGGAGAGCCTGCTGATTCTGGACTTGTAACTTTGAGGGCCACAATTCTTAAAGGGGAATAATTTATGAAAACATCTTTAATTTTAATTGCACTTTTATCAATTGTCGTTGGCTGTGATGCTATCGACGCGATGAAGGCAACAAAAGATATGAAGTCCGCGACAAATTCAATGAACGATAAAATGGATAAAACCAATTTAGGAATACAAGAAACGAATGATTCTGTCCGCAAACAAAAATTGATCTTGTCTATAAACGATATGCTTGATGATAAAAATACTCAAGACCTAGAGCCAGTTGCCCTAGGTATGATTGCAGGTGCGGAAGAGTTTGGTAAATCAGCAACAACCGAAGAAACTATAAAATATGTATTCAAGTTGTTGCTGGAAATTAAAGATGTAAAACCGAAAGAATCTCTAAAAGATGCCAACGGTAATTTTCCAGCAAATGTCGTTGAAGCTTATGACCATTTGAAAATGATAAAATTAAGCCAGATCTATTCAATCGCTGGATTTTATCCTCAGGATAAATTAGATCAAATCGTCAATGAACAAATTTATGGTGGCGGGAGATATCAAAGAGAAGCTTATATCTTTTTAATGGCGAGAGTTCAGTTTCTTGGTACTTATTTACAAGAAACCCTTTTAGCTGAGCCTCTGGATACAGTTGAAGCGATGAGGGAGTTAGTAGTGCGTTTAGGAGCGATTGATTCGATCTTAAAGTCACCATTTAAAGCGAAAGTAAAAATGAACATTGATACTTTCATTGCAAAAGAACCAATCGTCGCTGCCCTTTATGATGACAATGGAAATATGGAAGATTCTTGGAACGCACCAAAGCTTTGGAAAAAAGCATTTAAGCGTTTTGACCAGGATTTAAAAGATGGAAATATTGTTGAAGGAAGCAGTGTGAAATCTACTGATGTTGAAAAAGAAATTGTACAATTAAAAGCAAGTGTTCAAACTTATTTAAATTCTTGGAAGTAGTTTTAAAATTTATTATTTTCATTCTTTCCTATGGGCCAGTTTTTTACTGGCCCATTATAATTATGCCAAACCAGCAACTTGAATTCCTTCTATGCCCAATTCCATATTTCATGTATAGTTGGGGCATTAATATATTCACACTGTGTGCGCCGCGGAAATTAAAACGCTATGAAAGTTTTCTTAAATCAAATCAAAGAATTTCTCAACGAAACATCGAAAGATCCGCGTATTCCCCTAAGAGACAAAAAGCTCGTGGCGGGAATCCTCGTCGTTCTCGCTATCAGGATTTTATTTATCCCAGACTGGATTCCTTATTTCGGAATTTTAGACATTCTTTTTCTAATGGGTGTCGTACTGGATTATTTTTTTGGAGTGATTGACCAGAATCTTTTGCTAAGCCATTACCCTTGGGGAATGAAGAGCTTTGCCCGCATAAGACGCTTTTCACTCTTTATGGCCTTTTTCGCACCTGGCTTTATCAAAGACAACTTGTGGGAATATACCAAAGACCCTTTTTAGCTGGTTTTTTTTATGTGAGATATCTGCTACTATCTAAAAACAAAAATTTTTGTAAGAGGAAATCATGGGAAGTATGAAAGACGCGTTAGCTAAAATTGGCATTAAAGAAGCAACAAAACCAGTTGCCCCTAATGAGCGATCTAAAATAGCCAAGAAAAAAGTTACGGAAGATGTTGTTCATCAGGAACAACGAAATTTTTGTGAAGCTTGTGATCAAGTTCGTCCTGATGTTGAATTATACAAACACAGAAATCCGACAACTGAAGCAGAATGGATTTGTGTTCGTTGCGCTGATCAATTACAAATACCAGATACATTTAGAAAAACGGCTCAGAGCGATACATCAATTAGAAAAATGTTTCGTAGAGAGTACGGAGCGACACTTAATCCAGCCGATATTAAGATTCAAAAAAATGATAGACCAAGAGGCCCTGTGGATGGCAATCGCTAAGTTTTAAAGCGTAGGCGCTAATTCGCTTTCGGTCTTGGTAGTTATAATTTTTGCAATTTGATCATCTGTGGGGATGTCCGCGGCAAAAATAATTATAGCAAATATAGAAAAAACCAATAATGTTGTCCAAGAGATAAATTTATTAGGTTCCATTGCTAATTCCTTGTTGATTCTAAAAACCTCGAAGAAATTGAGTGCAAGTAATTCTCCCAAAAAGTCGCCGCAAAGGCCCTTGATACTTTCACCCAGGATTGATCAAGTAGTGATGTGGAAAATCTTAAAACAGTTTATATTCTTTCAATTTTTTTACTTTTTTTTGCTTGTTCAAGAATTGATTTGGCAGCGAATTGGGCCGACACCTATATCACACATCAGATAGATCGTTATTTCGATATGAATAGTCTGCAGTCTCAATTATTAAAAAAATCATTAAAGGAAGATATCAAGCAAGTTAGAAAAATTGTTTTTCCACAATTGGCAGTGGAATTAAAAATAATTGATGACGATGTTGCAGGTCTTACTAATTTAAATAAACAGAAAATAATGTCCCTTAAAGTAGAGTTAAGAAAAATCTTTAATGAAGGAATTATCATTTTCGAACCTAGTGCCCAGGAATTTGTGAATCAACTAAACCCTTCACAATTAGAATCTTTTAAAAAAGAATTTGATAAAAAAACAAAAGATTTAGAATCTGAAGCAGGTGAGCCGCTTGTCGCCAAGGATAAAAGATACGACAAGATAATAACTCAGTTTGAAGGCTGGCTTGGTTCCTTATACTCCGAACAGAAAAAAGATATTCAAAATTTTTGCAATGAAAATCCATTTCCAATGAGAGAACAAGTTCTCAATCGCAATAAACTCTCAAAAGAGTTCATGGACTCTTTTTCTGACAAGGAAAAAAGAAAGAAATTTATCCATGAATTATTCTATAATTATGACTCTATTCGCGATCCTAGTTACGCCAAGGCAATTGATGAAGATCAACAAAAATATTTTGAATTAATTTCAGTCACCCTAAACAAGATGAACTCTGTGCAAAAAAAACATCTTAGTGAAACTCTAAAAGACCGAGCTGAGCAACTCAGAAAAGCGACAGGAAAAAATTAGTGAAGCAGCGATTGATTGTCTGTTTTTTCTAAAGTTTGGGTGTTTGCAACTTTATTATAAATACCAAGCAATAAGATACTCGGGATCCATTGCCCTACAACAATTGCCCAACTTCTCTTTCTATTCATTGCCAGGCCAATCGATAGAGCGGCTGCTCCAGCGGCCATGGCCAGGAAGACAGAAACAGGAATATTTTCAGATTTTTTTGCAATTGATTTTGTTACCTTCGCTTCACTCATTGATTTATTGCGTCCACTTTTTGTTAAAATTGAATTTGAATTCATAATGACCTCCGGAGTTTTTCAACGTACCTGCATGCTTAACTTGCAAGTGCTATACCATTTTCTTCGCGGGCCCTTAGAGCTGGACCTGATATATCAAACAGTTGCCTTTATCGAGCGCATTTTCTCTTTTGTAGAGCTAGTTTCAAATGAGTTAATAGTTATTATAATTTTTTTTATATGTTCATATTTATATTCAAGCTTTAAAATAAGGTTAAAATGAGAGAACAAAAACTTCAAGATATCCTAAAAGAAACTTTCGGCTATTCACACTTCCGTTTTGAGCAGCTAAATATCATCAATTCTATTTTGGACGGAAGGGACACACTTGCCATAATGCCAACGGGGGGAGGAAAGTCCCTTTGTTATCAGATTCCAGCACTTTTTCTTCCTGGCGTGACGCTGGTTATTTCTCCACTTATTTCATTGATGCAAGATCAGGTTATGAACCTGAAAGAATATGGTGTTCACTCTGTGTTCTTAAATTCATCGCTTTCATATAAAGAAAGTCAAAAAGCAAAAGCCTTGATTCTTGAGGGTCTCGTTAAAATTGTTTACGTTTCCCCGGAAGGAATTTTAAGCCCAGCACTTTCCGAATTTTTCAGCCAAATACAAATTTCCTTAATTGCCATTGATGAAGCCCATTGTGTTTCTCAATGGGGTCATGAATTTAGAAAAGATTACACTAGACTAGGGGAACTCAAATCAATGTTTCCGGAAGTCACAGTGGTGGCCCTGACGGCAACGGCCGATGCTAAAACGAGAAGTGATATTTCAATGCAGTTGAGATTAAATGCACCAAATATTTTTGTGTCATCATTTGATCGACCTAATATCAATTATATGATTTTAGAGCGCAGTGATGAAATGAAACAACTTGATGAGTTTATCAAGGCCAATCATCAAAATGATACTGGAATTGTTTATTGCCTCTCTCGCGATAAAGTCGATCGCGTGGCCCTGGCACTTAAAAAATTAAAATACAACGCCATTGCTTATCATGCGGGTCTCACAAAAGAAGAGCGCACCACTAATCAAGGACTCTTTAATACTGAAGAAAAAGTTATCGTTGTGGCCACGATCGCTTTCGGGATGGGAATTGACAGGCCGGATGTTCGTTTTGTGGCCCATCTCGATTTACCAAAAAGTATTGAGAGTTATTACCAGGAAACAGGAAGAGCGGGACGCGATGGTAAAGCTTCAAATGCGTGGATGATCTATGGCCTGCAGGATGTGGTCAAGCTCTCTCAAATGTTAGAGACCACTGAAGCAGATGAAAGTTATAAAAAAGTCGCGCGCTTTAAATTGGATTGCATGCTGGCCTTATGCGAGGCCGGAAGTTGTCGAAGAAGATATTTACTATCGTATTTTGGTGAAGAATCAAATTCTACTTGTGGCAACTGCGATACCTGTATAGTTCCTCCTCAATTATGGGATGCGACGATTGATGCTCAAAAAATACTTTCAACTATTTTTCGAACCAATCAAACCTTTGGGGCAGGGCATATTATTGAAGTTTTAAGAGGCAGTAAAAATGCCAAAGTCACTGATCGAAACCATCATGCCTTATCAGTGTATGGCATTGGTAAAGATCAGCCTAAAGAGCACTGGAATAGTATTTTGCGTCAACTTTTAAATTTAAATTATATAGCCATAAAAAATTGGGAATATAGAAGTTTAGGTTTAACTTCCAAGTCGCAAGAGATCTTAACTGGTGCGATTAAGCTTAACCTGCGCAAGCAAAAGTTTGCTATTGCTAAAGAAGGCAGCAATGGAGACAAGAAAGAGAAGAAGGCCGCTAAGACTACGGAGAGTGTTCATGGAAGAGGGGATTTATTTGATGCTTTAAAAGTGCTTCGAAATAAAATTGCGAAAGAAAAAAGCATTCCTTCCTATATCGTTTTCAACGACAAATCCCTTCACGATATGTGTTCAATTATGCCGAGAAATGATTCTGAGTTCTTGCTGGTTTATGGAGTAGGGCAGAGCAAATTAGAAAATTATGGGAAGGATTTTTTGGAAGTTGTTAGGCGATACTAATTGAAGTTATTTTATGAAATGATAAATGCCCTCTGTAACACCATTATGCTATCAAATTCCTAAGTTTTCACCTCTTCTACTAAGTTACCGTAAATGCAATTTGTACTTTACAAAATAGCCAAATAAGTTAAGTGTAACTTTACATTTTTCAATAATTTGCTATAGTCTGAAAATGAGTAATTACCCAAGAATCCTAGATTTAGAAAGTATCTTAAAAAGAAAAAGTCTTTTTCTTTTTGGACCTAGGCAGACAGGAAAATCAAGCTTGTTGAAGCTACATTATCCAGATGCCTTTTATGTAGATCTTTTACTAAATGATAACTATGCCTCACTTTTAAAAAATCCAGAGCTTCTAAGGAAGCGAGTTGAGCTTTTTATGAAAACTCATAAGTCTAATATTATTATAATTGATGAAATTCAAAAAATTCCCCATCTACTTGATGAAGTTCATGCACTTATTGAAAAACATAAAATGCTTAGATTTATTCTAACTGGAAGCTCCGCACGTAAGCTAAAGGCACAAGGTGTAAATTTATTAGGTGGAAGGGCCAGCAGGGCAGAGTTATTTCCACTTACTTTTGCTGAAATTAAATCGGAAGAAAATAGTTTTGACTATATCAGGGCCATGACATCTGGATTGTTACCATCTATTTACAATTCCGAAAATGCTTATGAAGACCTATTGGATTATGCAGGTCTGTATTTAAGAGATGAAATAAAACTTGAGGGTTATGTACGAAATTTAAATGCGTTTGCTGAATTTTTACGTTTAGCTGCTCTCTCTAATACTCAACAAATTAATTATGCAAGTTTTGCGAGTGATTCACAGGTCTCAGTAGTCACAGTGAAAGAATATTTCCAAATTTTGGAAGACACTCTTATCGGTAATCAAATAAACTCTTTTCGTCACACTGAAAAAAGAAAGGCGATGTCCTCCTGTAAGTTTTACTTTTTTGACATTGGGGTCGTTAATGGCTTAATTAGAAGAAAAGAGTTAACTGAGGGAACGGCCGAATTTGGTGCTGCTTTTGAGCAGCTTATTTTTCAAGAACTTCGAGCTTATATTAGTTATTATCGTAAAGATTTTAAATTAGAGTATTGGAGAACTACTGATAAGACCGAAGTTGATTTTGTTATTTACGAAAATTTAAAAACTCTCTATGCAATTGAAATAAAATCTTCAAAAAAATTGAAACCCAAAGATTATTCCGGATTAATTAAACTTGAAGAGGAATTTCCATTAAAGAAAAAAATTGTCGTTTGTCTCACCCCTCATAGTATGGTTGAGGAGAATGGTGTTGAGGTATATAATATCAATGATTTTTTAAGTATGCTTTGGTCGCACGATATTTTCTAATAAAATTTGAAGATATTTATTTACCTATTCTTCACTATCCGCCGGCAACCGAATCGTATACTGACCAGTCTTCTCATCTCTGTTCATAATCAAGAGCCCCAGACTTTGAGCATCTTCCACCAACTCTCTAAATGAGCGATAGCCATAATAAGATTCATTAAATCCTGGACGACGTCGTTTCATAGTTTGTTTAACCATTGATCCCCACATCTTTTCTTCTTCACCACGCTCTTCTGCCAGGCCTTCGAGCGTTTCAACGATAAAATCCAGGGCCTCCTGACGTTTGTCAATTGCTTTGGTGTCTTTAGTCGCTTCTTTAAGATCTTTTACGTCTTTGCTGACTGGTGCTTTTTTGGCAACAGGTTTTCTTGCAGGTTTTTGTTCTCTGACTAAATCGTCATAAAAAATAAATTCATCGCAATTGGCACTCAATAAATTCGAAGTCGATTCTTTTACACCTATACCGATAACTGTTTTATTGTTTTCTCTAAGTTTTGATACAAGCGGAGAGAAGTCGGAGTCACCACTGATAATGACGAAAGTATCGACATGAGATTTTGTGTAACAAAGATCAAGCGCATCGACCACCATGCGGATGTCTGCTGAGTTTTTACCCGATTGGCGGACATGAGGGATTTCGATTAACTCAAAATTTGCTTCATGCATGGGGCGCTTGAAATCTTTATAGCGATCCCAATCACAATAGGCTTTTTTCACGACAATGCTGCCTTTGAGTAAAAGGCGTTCCAGCACCTTGTTAATGTCGAATGTTGCATATTTGGCGTCGCGGACACCGAGGGCAATATTTTCGAAGTCGCAGAATAATGCGATATTGGTATCGTCTGTACTAATTGCCATGGGGCAGATCCTTTTTAATTATTTTTTATAAGTAACCTTCCACAGAATATTACTTGCATCATCTGCAACAAGCAGTGAGCCATCAGATAATACGGCAACCCCTGCAGGACGGCCATAGACTTCGCTTTTGGAACTATTGGCCACGAATCCAGTGAGGAAATCTTCAGGAGGTCCACTTGCTTTGCCATTTTTAAAAGGAACAAAGACAACTTTATATCCGGCCAGGATTGAACGGTTCCAGGAACCGTGAAGGCCTACGAAAGCGCCATTTTGGTATTTGATAGGAAAAAGATTCGAAGCCTTGGTATGATGATAAAAGGCCAGACCAAGCGGGGCCACATGAGCGCCGAGAGAAACACTTGGTTCAAGAGATTTTTTGGTCAAATCAGGATGAGGGCCTTTTAAACGCGGATCAGGATTCTTACCCCAATAAAAATATGGCCAGCCATAAAAACCGTTTTCAGAAACTTCTGTGAGAAAGTCGGGGACCAAATCCTCACCTAAATTATCGCGCTCATTTACGCTAGTCCAAAGTGCATGGCCTTCAGGGGCCAGTCCAAGTCCCACTGGATTTCGGAGTCCAGAGGCAAAGATTCGAGCGCCTGTTCCATCGGGATTTAATTCAATTATATTTGCACGGTGATCTTCTTTTTGTATTCCATCTTCCGCTATATTGCTGAAGGATCCGATTGAAATATAAATTTTATTACCTTTTTTACTGGCAATAATATTTCGCGTCCAATGATTTCCACCGCTGGGAAGATCCAAAACTTTTTCTCCCTTGGTCTCTTTTTTAGCTAGTAAGTTTTTATAGGGGTATCGCCATAAGGCATTTGTGTTAGCAACATAAAACCAATTATTCAAAAGAAGCATTCCGAAAGGAAGGCGCAGACCACTTAAAAAAATTTCTTGGATCTCAGGTACCCCATCGTTGTTTGAGTCGCGAAAGCGAGTGATGCGACCGGCTTGAGATTCGGCCACAAAAATGTTTCCATCGGGAGCTGCATAGATCCATCGCGAGTTTTTTAAACCCTCTGCGAATTTTGAAACGATGAAATGGGCCGGAGCTATGGGGACATGCTCACGCCAACCAATAACTTTGCTAGGATTTACAACGCTATGATTTGGATTAGGAGGAGGAAGAGTTAATGTATTCGAATAAAGAGCTCCCAATCTCAGCAGAAACATAAAAGAAAAAGATTCTAGTAATAATCTCAATGCAAGGTCCGGCCTTCTCGTTGAGTTTCTTCTTTGCCGGTCGGAGGTTTGGCGCTCATTAGATAAATTTCTTCTTCAGGAGTGTTAAGTCTTCCTAAAATTTTATTTCTTTCAGGAAATCTTCCAAAGCGATCAATAATACTTTTGTGTGTTAATTCATAACTCAAGCTTTTTTCAAGTCCTGGTTCGGAAAAAATCTTAACTGCGATTTCATGTATAAATTTCGATTCACTATGCATAAAAGGCATGTAGAGAAATTGTTTGTGTCGGGTTTCTAAATTCTCTTGAATATTATTTCTGATTGCTTCCTCCGCAAGAACCAAGGCCATGCTGTCGGAGGAATAAGCTTTGGAATCATCCCGATATATATTACGCGAGAATTGATCGATGAGAATAATTTCGGCCAGTCTCCCGAGGGGCTCGTCTCTCCAGCGAAAAAGTTCACCGGCACAGGCTTCTGAGTGGATCACAATAAATTTTTCCACCATTTTTAAGTCGATCATTTCATCGTCTTTAAACCAATCATCCGAAGACAATTGTTCAAACCAATAATCCAGGATGTCGGGGTAATTCATAACAACTCCTTTTGTTAAGGCACGACTGGAGAGTGATTTTCTTCCGTGGAGCAAATTTGGCTGCAAAACATTTCATCAGCATGCTTAATCCCATGACCCATGATAATTGAATTGCAATGGGCACAACGAGGAGCCACAAAATTGACAGCACATTCAAAACTGTCAAAAGTGTATTCTGTCCCATTAATAAAAAGAATATAATCTTTTTCAATATTAAAACCACAATTTACACATCTAGCCTCTTGTACCATAAGTTCTCCAAGGTTTTTATCAATTGTTGGAAAGCATGGACCGTGCCAAAAAAATTAAAAATCGATTAAGGCGTACTTGTTTTACTTTGTAAGAGAAATTTATCATTTTGTGCCCCAAACGATCCATTTTGAATGGTCAAAAATGTACATTATTTTTTGTTCAATAATCTGAATGTAAATTTAGTTAGGTATATTCTTTGCAATTCATACAATGACTAGATCCCTTGAAAGAAAGGGCAAACATGGGAGAAGTTATGCAAAAATTAATTTTGGCATTGATAATTCTAACAGGCTCAATAGCAAGCTACGCACAAGACAGCACGGAAGGTAAAACTACAGGCATATTTCCTGAATTAAGAGCTGCTGAAAGCAATGAACAAAAATGGTCTGCCGGAGTGGCCTCAGGGATCAGTTCACCTAAAGGGGATGCAACTTCTAGCACCGAATTTGGAGTTATCATTGGATTTCAGCCGATTGTTCCCGTTAGTGCAGGTATAGAGGCCAATACCACTCGTCTGAATACTGACAATGATGTGAGACAGACCAATGTTTTGATAAGATCTGCTTATAATTTTGGTGGCGACATTCCTGTATTGCGCAGTAGTTTTGGGGGAATGGGACTGGGTCCAGTTTTTGTTTCTAATAGAGTGAGATGGGCAGGTGCACCGCTCATTGGATTTGATATACCATTAAGCAATAAAACCCGTGATTATCTTTCATTGGGTTTAGAAGCTAAGTATCTATTTATGACGAACACAGATGTACCAAATTTATTTGCTTCAGCATTAGCACTTAAATATTGGTTCTAAAAAAATATTACAGCAAGGCTCTCTTGAGGTGCCTTGCTGTTCATAGGCCTTCTTTTTTTTTATTCGAAATAATTTGCTGATAGACGAGCAAGAAGCTAATGATGAAAAATGGGATTCCGGGTATGATTGGTAGAATAATACCAAGAATTCCTAAAAAGAAAAAGAAGAGTGAGCCCACGATGCGCAAAAGATCATAAAATTTATTTTCTTTGTTATTGTCCTCTTGATAAATTAATCCAATTGAAAAATTGGCGACAATGGATAAAATGACATAATAAAAAAAACGAAGGAATTTTATTTTGAGTGAACATTTATCTATAAAGTTTTTTGGATTAAGTTTTTCACAACCATTGGAAATAATCTCTTCAATTTCTTCTTTTAAATGATTAGTAAAATTTTCGGAATAAATATTAACATTCATTTCTAAGTTTTGTTGGTAGCTGGTGTAGTTGAGATTAAACGAACCGATTGTGGCCCAACTTTCGTCTATTGTAGCCAATTTTCCGTGCAAGATAGAATTTTTCCACAAGTAGATTTCAACTCCATTTCTAAGAAAATAGGCATAGAGAAACTCAGAGGCCAGAATATAATTAGGCCAATCTGAAAATTTTGGTAATATCAACCGCACCCGAACGCCTCTTTTAGAGGCATCTACAAGTTGTTTCATAAAAGTTTTACGTGGAAAAAAATAGGAATTGATAATCGTAATTTCGTGTTTTGCTTTTTTGGTCAGATGGACATACTGCCTGGTGATTTGCCAACGTCTATAAACCCAGTCATTGATCAAAATTTTTAAATCTAATCCATCTTGGATTGGAGGTGAGTCCACTACGGGGGGGAAATCAAGTTTTTGAGGTGAAGATTTTTTATAAATCATCTGGCAGTACTGTGTCAGCCTGACAATAACTGGTCCTTTCAAGTAAATGGCAAAGTCTAATTGTTGCGTGTGGGTTTTTTCGTCAATGCCTGCCATAACGTTGATTCCACCTATCATGCTTACTTCTTCATCAACCAATAAAATTTTATGATGAAGTCGTCTTCCCCAACTATAAAGCCACTTTATTTGCATTTCATTGAAGCGCACATAACGGACTCCTGAATTGAGCAGTGCCATCTCAGATTTTTGATCTAGTAATCTTGATCCTACGCTATCGACTAAGACATAAACCTGAACTCCTCTTTGGGCAGCTTTCATTAATTCAGCATGAACCAGACTTCCAAAACTATCCATCATGAAAATATAAGTTTGGAGGTGAATTGTTTTTTTGGCATTTCGAATAAGATTTAAATACGTCTCATGATAGCCAGTGCCATCGTGATAAAAAACTGCAAGATTTTTTTTACTGAGATGAAAGAAATTATGCTCCATTAATCTCAACCTCGCAATAAAGAGGGAGATGATCAGAGAGGTGAGAGATAAGGTTATGTTTATTTTTGGTTTCTAGAATAATGGAGGTTTTAATCTTGAGGTTTTTTACATAAATACGATCTAGGCAAAATATAGGATAGATCGCAGGGAATGTTTTTGCAAATGCACCGTGAACAGTTTTGTGAACTTCTTGCATACCAAGATCGACTTCAAAAATGTGAGCACTTTTTTTATTCCAATCGTTAAAATCACCAGCTAAAATAAATGGTATGTCATGATTCCCATTTTTTAAAAGAATATGTTTTTTTATCTGTTGATACTGTAAAAGCCTTCCGGCATGGAGAAGATTTAGATGAGAGCAGGCGGCGTAGAAAAATTTTTCTTTTGGCCCTTGCGACGCTTCTAAGTTTTTAATAGTTGGCAGGATAATCTTGCAAACTAACAAACCTCTTTGTTCCCAATTATTAGTTGAAAGATTGATGTTCTCAAAACTTTCGATTGGAAATTTACTGAGGATTAAATTACCGTGATGACCATGATCGTAAACTGCATTATGACCGTAAGAGAAATGGGGCCATAATTGATCGGCTAAAAACTCAAATTGAGAATCAACCATTCCCTGTGCTTGATATTTACTATTTTTACCGACAACTTCTTGCAAAAAAACTATATCTGCCCCTGAGTGCTTTATAAAATCTTTCATCTCTTGAAGAAAATAATTTTTATTATTCCAATCAAAGCCCTTATGAATATTATAGGAAAGAATTTTTAGTAGCATAATTAGTGTTTAAGTCTCGCAGGTTCACCACTTTTACGTAGGGCATCTGCTTTGCTTTCCTCGGTTTTAAATTTACTCAGAACTACTTCTACTTTGTTCATAAATGATCCGGTAATAACATGGCCTTTTCCTGCCATCATCGCTTCAAATCCCTGTTGCGCCACAAGGCCAGCATCGTCCTTTTTAGAGACTGCGACCAGCGTATCTTCAAGTCCAGGACCATTAAAAAAGTTAGTATCAGTTGGTCCCGGCATTAGGGCAGTGACCGTGACACCTGTATCTTTCAGTTCAGATCTTAGGGCCTCTGAAAACGACTGAATAAATGCTTCCGAAGCACCATAGACAGCTTGAAATGGTGCTGGCATAACGCCCGCGATAGAAGACGTAAAAAGAATACGCCCTTTTTGGCGATTAACCATATCTTTCACAATATGTTTTGCCAAATGCACACTGGAAACAACATTTAAGTTAATAAGATTGAGCTCGTCATCTAAATTTGTTTCACGGGTAAAATCTCCCGCAACTCCGACTCCAGCATTTATAGCAATTGCTTCAATAGGTTTGCCTATTGTGGTGATTTTTTCAATAAGCTCATCTACCCCTTCGAAATTGGCCAGATCGATGATAAAGCTTGCGACATTGGCCCCGAGCCTTTCACAGATTTGAGCGGCCTCAACAATGGCCGGATTTTCGGAGACGATCACCAGGTCAAAGCCATGTTGAGCGAACTGTTTTGCTAACTCATAACCAATTCCACTTGATGCACCTGTGACTACTGCGAGGGGTCTATCCGTATTTGTTTCTAATTCCATTTTTACCTCCATTATCTAAGTGATTCATGTATTAGAATTTGCAAAGAAGATACCAAGCAATTATTAATTAACTTTGGGAGCAGACTTTTATGATGCTAGAATTTTATAAGTTCACTCCGAAAAGTTTTGGGGACCATGAAATTCTTTTTCTTATTTCTTAGTTGCTCACTTTATTTGAACATTTCAAATGCCGCTTACTATGACACCCTTCCAGAAGGTGTTCGCAATATCACATATCGTTTTATTCAAACAGGTGAGATAACTGGAAGCTACGGTAGCTCTGGGGATTTTAAGGGCTATAATGTTAATGCTAATATTAATGCTGATTCAATTAAAGGTGTTAACACCGCAGTAGATACGTATTTAAATGGTTTGTCACCTGCCGATTATGCCAGCTTTAGTTTTGGTACTTTTCAGGGAAGTGCAACTTCGAAAGTTTCGGCGCAAGCTTTTGGCGCAGGCTATGGTGTCACTAATCGCTTCACAGTCTACGGATTTATTCCATTTTATTCTGCTCAGGTTGATTTAAAAATCGAGCGCACTCAAAAAGGAAGAAATAATGTAGGAACCGCCATTCAGCTGGAAAATCTTCCCGACGTCGATATCCGACTAATTCAGTCGCTCTTTGTTAACTATTATCATTATCAACCATTAGGAAAATGGAAAGCAACTGATTTTGGTGATGCTGAATTAGGGATGATGTATCAACTAAAAAAATGGAGTAATGCCGGTGCTTTAATAAATTTTGGAACAGTTGCTCCTACAGGGAGAAAAGATAATCCGGATATTTTGCAAGATATCGCTTTTGGTGATGGGCAGTGGGATGCCTTTTTCGAATGGGGCGGAGGAATAAATTTATCGGGCGATTGGAGCTTGGACAACTGGACAAGATACACCTATCAATTTCCTTATACCGCCACGGTACGCACTCCAGACTCAAGTACTTTTCCTGTGACTGCTAATAAAGGCGAGGCCCGTATCAAGCTTGGAAATAAAGCTCAGACTAATTTGCAGTGCAATTATAAATTATCAGAGCAGTGGATGACTTCACTTGCTTATTCATTTGAGTATACTGAACCAACAGATTATAAAAGTTCTAACCCTCGATCAGACGCTATCCTAGAAACAGATACTGAGAAATTAACTCACATTGCTCGATTAAACTTGGGGTATTCAACCCTTGCGCTCTATCTGCAAAAAAGATTTTTTGCGCCAATTAGTTTTAACTTGGCGGTGCAATCAATCTTTGCCGGAAAAAATGTTCCCAAGTATGAACGAGCTGATTTTGAAGTGCGACTGTTTTTTTAATTCTAAAATGGAAGCTTCAATCCGATTTGCATTTCAATCACGCCATCTAGTTTTAAATCTGTAACGGCCGGCAATTTTGAAATGGTGAGCGCCGGTTTTAATTTGAGAGTTGTATTGGGTCTCAATAGATCTAGAATATTATCGCTGACGATATCAAACTGAATGCACTTTGAAAGACAAAGATTTCTAATTTTACGGTAACTAAAAAGAAGTGTATCTACTGTGCCCACTTTGGGAACAGTTACTTCGCGCGCTAATTCCAATGTATCGATAAAAGAAAAGTCAGCAGCAAAATCACTACTTGAATCCATCTCTTTATTATACTGAAGAAATATTCTCTTAATTTTAATCGATTTTATAACCGACAAATCGAGATTCAAATCTGGCATACTCAAATTAATTGGAGTCAAATCAATTTGGCGAGGTCCATTAATTGAGAGAACAAGTTTGGCGATAGTTGATAGAAAGGAATGTCCGATTTGTTCAAACGAATTTGGGATATTGGCCGCTTCAAACACGTCAATATTATTTATATTATATTTTAAATTTAAGTAAAAAATACTTGGATCACTTCCTGACTCTAAACTTGCTTTCGCGTTATTTGAGAGTTCAGCGTTGCCAGCAAGATTGGCCGTATTCATGAGCGCTTCTCTTTGGAGTTGAGCGAGAGTTTGAGGTTGGGCAATGGGGGTGATGGATTCTGTTTGTTTTAAGCATGAACTCAAAAAAACAACGGTGCTTCCCAAAAACAAAATTTTCATGAACATGCTATCTCCCCATAAGGTAGCTGGAGTGTATCCGTCTTGTAAGGCAAAAACTAATTTTGGGATTATTAGTTGGTTAACTAGATCAATTTTTTATAAAATATGGCAAATTTTTAAGGCAACAGGTTTGGAGGTGTAAGTTTATAATTAAATCGTAATCAAAAACTCCTTAACAATGTTAAGGAAATTGGTTATTGTTTTAAAAATCTATAAATGAGAGCTATATGAATTTAATTGATCTTTCAATTCGTCGCCCGGTGTTTGCTTGGGTTTTGATGTTTGCCTTAATTGTCTTCGGTGCTATTTCCATGAACCGTATGGGAATCAGTCAATTACCGGATGTCGATTTTCCTATCATCAATGTTTCTTTTAATTATGATGGTGCAGCCCCGGAAGTCGTAGAGTCAGAATTAATTGATCCTATTGAAGAGCGCCTGCTGGCAATTGAAGGCATAAAAGATATGCGCTCTCAGGCCAAACAAGGCTCGGGGTCAGTAACTCTCGAATTCGATATCAATAGAAATGTCGATGTGGCCCTGCAGGAAGTTCAATCGGCCCTCAGTCAGCTGCGTTTGCCAGCAGGAATAGATCCACCAATTATCAAAAAGCAAAACCCTGAAGAAGATCCAATTGTTATCATTTCCATCTCCGGAAATGCAGAACTTAAAGATATGCTCGCCTGGTCTGACCGTTATCTTCTGGACCAATTAAGATTTTTACCAGGAGTTGGAGAAGTCAGCGTTGGGGGATTTTCGGATCGCAATTTGAGAATTTGGATCGACACTAAAAAGCTTAATCTTTATGAATTGACTATTTCAGATGTGATCACTGCTCTCAAAGCTCAGCACGTTGAAAGTGCTGCCGGACAATTTACTGAAAAACTCCGTGAGTTGCGCGTGCGCTGGCTGGGAGAAGCAAGCACAATTGATGAAGTAAAAAATATTCGCATCCTAAAAAGAGGTAATGAGCGAGTTTTTGGAAAACAACTCTTTATCCGAGATGTGGCCAGTGTTGAAGATGGCCTCTCGGATATAAGGAGAATAGCAAGAGTCAATGGCAAAGAAGCTATTGGAATTCAAATAAGAAAGCAACGTGGAACCAATGAAGTTGAGGTGGCCAAAAAGATCAGGCAAAAACTGAGCGAGATTAAAGGAAATTTCCCTAAAGGATTTGACTATCAAGTCGTGGTTGACTATACCAAATCGACAGAGGCCACTGTTGATCTTACCATCGAAAAATTATGGGTAGCCGCAGTTATCACGATCATTATTTGTTTTCTTTTCCTGGGAAGCTTTCAAGCTGCTCTCAATATTTTATTTTCAATTCCGACTTCAATCGTTGGAACATTTACAATTATTTATTTTGCAGGTTTTACACTTAACCTATTTACACTTTTAGCACTTACACTTTCAATCTCAATAGTTGTTGATGATGCCATCATGCTATTAGAAAATATTGTACGGCACTACCGCATGGGAAAAGACTCGATCTCTGCTGCTAGCGATGGAGCTAAAGAAGTCTTACCGGCCGCTATCGCATCCACACTAGCTGTCGTAGCGGTGTTTCTTCCGGTTGTTTTCATGGATGGAATTATTGGTAAATTCTTTTTTCAATTCGGCGTCACTATGTGTGCCTGCGTTTTATTATCATTGCTGGAAGCCATCACAATTACACCAATGAGAGCAGCTGCTCTTTTAAGTTCAGAACCAAAAGTTTCTAGCTTTGAACATTACTTAGATGAGATGTTTGAAAAAGTAGGTGATCGCTACCGCCGTTTGCTTTCGATTACTTTAAAATGGAAGTACAGTGTAGTACTTTCTTCCATTGCCTTTTTTATCCTTTCTCTCTTTTTAGTTGCCAAAGTTCGGCAGGAATTTGTTCCTCTTCAAGACCAAAACTTAATCGTTATGTCTGCCCAGGCAAAACCTGGAACATCGCTGAATGCCACTAGCGATGAAGCCTTAAAGATTGAATCGATACTTAAGAAGAATCCAAATGTAATGAGTTATCTTATTTCGATTGGTGCCGGAGGAGGAGCTTCAACTGTAAACCAGATGTTTGTTCCCATTATTTTACAACCACGAGAAAGACGTGCTCTCGGACATATTGCTATTATGGATCAGTTGCGGACTGAGTTTAAGCAATTAAAAGGAATCAAAGTTACTCTTCGAGACAACTCAGCCAGAAATCTTGCTTCTGGGAGACAAAATCCAATTGGGATTAATTTACGTGGTGCTGATCTCGATATTCTCGATGCTAAGTCTAAGGAATTAATTCATCGCCTGGAAAATGAAAAATTAGCAGTCGATATGGATAGCGATTTCAGAAAAGGTATTCCAGAATTAATTTTAAAACCTAATAGAGAGGCCATGGCAGAACGTGGGGTGACGGTTGAACAAGTTGGCGAAGTTCTTTCCTCTGGGATCGGAAGTGTCCGGCAGGGACGTTTCACTATGGATGGAAAACGGTATGATATTAGATTTAAAATTAAAGATGAATTGATTCAATCTGCAGATGATTTCAAGCGTCTCTATGTGCGAAATAATGTTGGTAATTTAGTGCCAATGAGTGAAATCGTAACGATTTCTGAAGGACGTGCTATTCAAGGAATTGCGCGGGTTAATCGTCAGCGTGCAATTTCGGTTTATGGAAACCTGGCACCAGGACAATCGCAATCGAAGGTTCTTGATCGAGCTAAAGCAATAGCAAAAGAAATTCTTCCAACTGGATATACCTTTGCTCTGGAAGGAGCTTCAGCAGGTTTTGCATCTTCATTTTCAAGTTTAACTTCGGCCTTGAGTATCGGTATCCTCGTTGCATTTTTAATTTTAGCCGTTCAATTTAATTCATTCGTGCATCCTTTTGCGGTCTTGATAGCGCTCCCTTTTAGTGTGAGTGGTGCTCTCGTTTCGCTGTGGTTATTTGGAGCTTCAGTGAATCTTTTTAGTTTTATAGGTCTGATTGTTCTAATGGGTATTTCTAAGAAAAACTCAATCATGTTGGTGGAATTTTCAAATCAAGTTCGCGAACGCACCAAGAAGCCGGTGACAGAAGCCTTATTGGAAGCTTGTCCAGTCAGACTTAGGCCTATTCTCATGACTTCTGCTGCGACCGTTGCGGCAGCTACTCCATTAATCTTTGGCCATGGAATGGGAGCAGAGACCAGGCTGCCAATGGGGTTGTCAATTATTGGAGGAACTATTGTATCAACAGTGCTTACTTTATTTGTTGTGCCGGCACTTTATTTGATTATGTCACCCCTTGAGAATAAACCGAAAAAGTTATAAGGATTTTAGCTATGCGTTTTTATATTTTTATTTTTTTATTCATAATGACTTCTGCTTCGATGTCTGCAGATAGTCCTATACTCGATTTAAAAGAGGTGATTAGGATTGCTCGTGAAAATAATCCTACTTTAAAAGCAGCACAGGAAAAGCTTAATCAATTTGATGCTCAAAAGAAACTTAGCACCTCTCCCATTTATCCTAACTTAACATGGAATCTTGGCGGCACTTATTTAAAAGATGCCGTTTACACAGGAAATCCAAAATTTAACGGTGACGCTTACAATACCTATTCAAGCGATTTGAAATTGGTACAGCCTCTTTACTCCAAAGGATTATTTGCAGCGATAGATGTTGCCGAGTACGATAAAAAAATTCAAGTAGCAAATATTGATTTAACCGAAAGAGCACTAATTCAGAATATTATCGAGGCTTTCTACCGCTTCATTCTTAATCAACAAAGTCTTGAAAACTTATTAAAGACTCAAGATATTATCCAAAAATCTCTGGTTACCTCTAACCAACGATACCAAAAAGGCAGAGGGCAGCTCTTAGATATTTTACAAGTTAAAACACAATTAGCTCTTATCCAGCCACAAGTAGAGGCGGCTAAAAATCAATTTGAAATAGCCGCTCAACAGCTTATTAATTTCATGGGCGAAAAAGAGCATTCTGATTTTAAACTCAAAGGACAACTAAGAACTTTGCTTTTAAAAGATGTGCAAAAATATATTGATTTAGAAAATTATCATCTGCCTGAGTATGAAGTTAACCAATTGCAATTGACTCAATTGGATTATATTCGTGATGTGACTCTGGGAAAAGATTACCCGACGCTAAGATTAATTGGAGATTATTTATATAATAATTATAAAAAATCTGATCTCTTTTCTGATTATTCTCACGCCTGGGCAATTCAATTGCAATTATCAATTCCATTGTTTTCTGGTTTTTCTTCCAATCAGGAAAAAGCTATTCTCGCTTCTCAAAACTCTCAGCTTAAAATCGCCAGAAGAGATCTTGAAAATACCCTTAGTCTTAAGCAAGTTACCAGTTTGAAAAATCTGGAGACTTCTGAAACGTCATTGGTCACTGCTGCTTCAGCTGTCAAATTAGCAGAGGAGTCTCAACTGGAGGCAGGTAGAATTTATAAATTATCTCAAATTGATTTTTTACAATTTTTATCAGTGCAACAAGCAGCTCTCCAGGCTAAATCAAGTTTTGATCTTTTAAAGTTTCAAAGCATTATTGCTTACTCAAATTATTTTGTGGCCACAGGACAACCTCTTCTTAAACTTGTTGATATTTTAACTACAGAAGGAACACTATAATGAAAATATTATTGGTTTCTTTCCTCCTTCTTTTGAGTCAGGTGACTGTTGCTGCCACTTCTAAAAAAAAGGTCGTGAAAAAAAAGGCTACAATAGACAAAGTTTATAAAATTGAAAATACCAGTCCAGAAATTATTATTGGTGAACGCGAAAAGCTTTCGGAAAAAAACAAAAATATTTACACGAGACCTGCAGATCTTTGGTCTGTGGCACTAGTTCGATCAGGACTTAAATATCAACTATCTTCAATCACCGCAAATTCGCTTTCATTTTCACCAATATTAGTTGGTTTGATAATTGGGAAAAAAATAGAAGATCAATTCTTTTTATATAAAGGATATTATGAAATAAGCGGAGAGTGGCAGAGATTTAAGCGCGAGTCTACAATTGGAACAAACGTTTTATATTCTCAAAAACTTGATCTTTACCAGATTGATATCTTTCAAAACATCAATCTCGCTTGGGCACTTTCTCATTCGGTCTTTTTTTCTGTTGGAATTGGTTTTGCTCCAGTTTATCTTACAACAGAGCAAAGTGTACTTGGCAACTCCACGTCGGAGTTGGGCTATATGGGAATGTTGAAAGGAAATATTGTTATCCCTTTAAATAAAAGGATAATGAAAAATTATGAAATGGATATTGCCTTAAAAACTGGTTGGGGAAGTGTCGGCAGTCATGAAATTTCTACTACTGCCTTGAGTTTGGGCTTAAATTTTGAGTAGTAAAAAAAACTGCTCCTATTTAGCAGAACTCATGATGGAAGTGATGCCTAAAGCGATGCAATCCATTCGAGAAGAGATGAGAAAAGGACGAGGGGAGCGTTTAACTGTTCCTCAATTTCGTGTACTCGCCGCTATTAATCGCGGGATTTGTCATAACAAAGAATTGGGAGATCAACTCGGTGTTAGTGAAGCTGCTATTTCCAGAATGGTCGATTCATTAGTTCAAGAGGGATTGATTAAAAAAGGTATAAACAAAATTGACCGTCGGTTAACGGTTCTCACTCTCACCAGTGAAGGACAAAGGCTTTATAATTTCATTAAAACTGATGCCCGTTCCCGCTTACAAATTAAACTAGAGGTCCTATCTAGCGAAGATGTGGAGGCCGTTATTCACGGCTTGAAAATTTTGCAAAAGAATTTATCCGTCCTCCAAGATAACTTAAAGCACTTAAATTGAGCCATGTAATTGCTACAGGGTTACCTTGTGAATTCTTCCATCTCTGTTAAATTAGCTTCATTGAAATTTAAACAAGAAATATGATCCCACACAAAATGGAAAAAACCTGGACAAACTTATGAAAAAATTACTCCTTACTTTTTCGCTCTTAGTTTTTAATTTTACAGCGATGGCCGGAATTCCCGATCTTCACGACTATACCACAATAGCGCTGTGTAGTTCTTTTGGACATATAATACAAGTCTATCAAAATAATCAGAAATTAAACGATGGATTTATTAGTTATGAATTACTCAATCGAGAAGTTAGTGCTCCAATGAATTTTGTGAAAGCTGAAATTACTGAAATCAATAAAGTCATTTATATTGAATCATTACCAAATCAAAATTTTGAATTAAGTTTAACTCTTGATAAATCTAAGCCTGTTTATAAAAACAGTATATATTTCTTCGTTCCTGAAATAAAAAGTAGTATTCCTCGTTTAGAAAAACTGAATTTTGGATGCAATTTACATTGATCTTAAGAAATAAATCCCAAAAATGGGATTTATCAAATTCAGATTCTCTTTTTTTAAGCCTATAATTTCAACATATTTTTAGGAGTAAAAAAATACAAGAATATTTACATTAGTATTGATCCGCAGTATCAATACTGTCTAAGAATGTTTGAGGGGATCGCCATGCAAATTTCAAAACTATCTATGTCTTTGTGTCTTTATTCAATCTTCCTTTTGGTGGGATGTTCAAAAGATAAAAATATGGAAGATTATCGGCAAGATCAACTACAGCAAAGTTTAGCGAGAATCTCCTCAGTCTCAGGTACATATTCCGGGCCGGTAATCTCAAAAATCGACGGCAGTAATTTAGGAAATATAATTTTAAAATTCAAAGCCAGCACAGATATCCAATCGAACTCTGGAAGTGTCACGAATAATCAAAATGCTATTGTGAGTGGATCAATAAAATTAAAAAGTTTATCAACGACAGAAGTGTCATTTGATAATGGCTACTACAACGACGTGACAGGAGATTTCCAAGTCATCATACCTATTGCTCAAGAAAGTGGAGTCATCGCCAAGCTTTCTCTTATCGGTCAAATTTCAAGAGATCAATGGATTGGTTCTATCGAAGTTAAGGGCCAGCCTCAAAATGGTGCTGATTTAAATCTTTTGAGAAATGCTCCTCCTTCAAATACATCTGCCATAGAAGTTAGTGGAACAAGATTAGAACAAATTAGAAGATTGAATTATGATTTCGTGGGATTTTATAAAGTTGATAATAGTACATCACCATTTAAATTAAGTTTTACCAATAGAGATGTTTTGCCAGAACAAAGTCTTTTCAAGTTATTTTCACCTGTAAGACAAGTAAGTGTAAATTGTGATTTTACAGGCTTCGAGTTGGATTTCACCAATGCCATACTGGATGATAACTCAGGTATTCTTGTTGCTCATGATCCAATTGATCGGCTTGGGCATCCAGCGAGGGCCAATTTAACTTGCAAGAAATTTGAAGAGGGAGCTGATTTTGGTTGGGATTGTGAAATTCAAACAGTAAAAACTCTCTTGAGATTACATCTAATTGCAAAAAAGTAGGACCTATTATGAAAAAAATATTTACACTAATTTTGATTTGTACATTTTTTGAAACCAGTTCATTATGCTTAGCTGCTGACACTGTCTTTGTGGTGAATCCCACCTCAATTAGAGGCCAATTACTCTCTAAGAATATTTCTTTATTACAAGCGCTTAATAATGTCCAAAATTCAAAACTTAATGTCAGCATGGCAAGGGCAAAGCTTCTTCCTTCGTTAAACCTTGGCGTGTTACTTCCGGCGCTCGCTAATCCAACATTCCTTTTATCCTCTGTTACTTTTTTATTTCCCTTTTTAGTTCCTTCGAACTGGTTAGTACTTAAACAAGACAAAGATTTGTTTGAATCAGATAAAGCGTCTTTTAAAGCTTTGCAATTAAATATTCTTAGCAACTCACTTTCACTTTATTATACTTTCGTTAATGATCAAAAAATCCAAAATGTCTTTGCCGAACAAAGTGAGATTCTTGGAAATATTTACTTAAATTTAAAAAAACAATCAGATGTTATTGGCAACGTGACCATTGAAGATTTAGATATGTCTTCTGCCCAATGGCAAGAATCGAAAATACGGGTTTCAAAATTACAGGAATTATTAGTTGCTGAAAGGGCCAGTCTTCGAACTCTTTTGGGACTGCCTTTAGGATCTGAGTTAACTGTAGAAGATATCGACTTGGCCCCATCAGATTACGAACTGAAATCAGCAAGTGAAATTGCGGATCATTCATTAGAAGTTGCTCCTGAAGTTACTCAATTAGATTTTTTGATTAAGGCCGCCAAAACTGGAAAGTTTGCAAAACTTTTTGGATTTATGTCTTCAGCTAGTATCGCTGGAGCTTCTACCAATAGCACTTCACCTTTTGATGGACTCAAAGCTGGTGGGGGATTTAGTTTTGGCGCGGACAATTTAGTAAATATTCAAATTGCTAATAATAATATTGAGAATATCAAACTTCGTGCTGAACAATTAAAACAAGAAAATGAAAAAACAGCTGAAATTTTAGTCGGGCAAATTATTGAAGTGAAAGATCAGCAAGAGCTTAGTGCCAAGGCACTAACGGATCGCTTATCAGTTTATGAAGGACAAAAAAGACAATACGCTCTTGGATTGGTTTCCCTTCAAACTCTGCTTCAGACTCAAGTTTTATTAACTGACTCTTATGTTTTAAATATTAAATCAGACCTTGATTTGAAAATGCAGCGGTTGACTCTTATGCGTTTAGCAATTGATGGTGATTTCTTAAAAATAAAAGGCTGCATTGGCACTGCACCTACTGGGAAAAAATCAATCTTCCGTCGAGATAAAGGGCAATCGCTTGATGAGCTTTGCCGATAATATATCCAAAAAGCGAGCCGTCGGCCCGCTTAAAATAATTTCTTAAAACCCGATGATATCTACGTAAGTCGTGCCCTTTGCAAGAGCTGAAGAAGATTTTGCTCTTTGTCCCTTAATCATAACTTTTCCTGCAGTAAAAAGCGCTTTTAGGGCCCCACGAGAAATAATTTTAAGATTTGCGTTTTCAGCTTGTTCTCTACAGGCCTTTAAAAGAACATTGTCCATGCGGCCTTCAGCATAATCCAAAGTTAATATAATACGTGTCGAATTGGCCGGTTTTGCCGGAATATGGTCAGTCATATGGTGCTCCTAATCTAATAATCAAATTTTTTCTTGGTTATTGCACTAAGAGTCACTTTTGTCACCATTTTTTGAAAATAATCCCAAGACAGTAGAATGAACCAATTTATCGAGTTTATTTTTGGGAAAAGCACTGGTTTTGGCGACACCGTCGGCAATCATTTGAAGGGTCATTCCCGAGCTAAATCCTTGATTGATCACGTTAATGAAGTTCCTAATTTCAGAAGTCACACCCAAGGCCTCTGCATTACTCATTTTCATTTCGAGCTGTTCAATTAATCGATTCAGCACAACTAAACTTCCGTTAATCATCATGATAGGCAATAAAGATTTAGTTAAAAAATTTCTTTGTTTACGGGCATAAGGAAAATCAATGCCGGCCTGAAATGCGAGAACGAAAACAGAAGAGTAAGCGACTAACTTCAAAATATATTTCCCACGTTCTTCGTCAGTTTCAAGCATTGAGTAATCGCGAGAAATATTATCCAGGAAATCAGTAATTTTCTTCGTTGTTTCAGGAATAAGAATTTTTGTATCGTGATAAACGTCTTTATAAATTAGTTTTGGCGATTTTTTTAAATTATTAAAAAAGGTTTTTACACTACTGGCTTTCAGTTTAAAATCTTTAAAGGCAGGAACAAGATCTTTGCCTAAGATGGTTGATCCAATTTCCTTTATATCGCTTGCACTGAATCCCTTGAATGCTCTACCAATTGCGACCAAAGATTCTCTGGGAATTTTTTCATTAATAAGTTTGTCATAAATTTCGTTGAGTTTAAGCTGCTTTTTTTTCATATGGATCATCAGTTAACCAAAAAATAAAGCCACCCGAAAGTGGCTTTATTGTTACTTGGAAACGAATCTCTTCTAGTGAATAGAGAATTTTTTCGGGATTCTGTTTTTCACCTTCTGTTCTTCGCGACTTAAACTTTGAACAATACGTTTAAATCCTTTCTTTCCAATTATATCGTCTGTTAGGAAAAGGGCATTGACCCAAACAAAGACTATTACGATACCACTTCGCCTTCGTTTTACTTCCTTGATTAGTATTAAAGCATAGTCTATGCCAAGACTAAAACTGCAAAACAAATTGAAAATTCGTTCATTGTTGTTGAGTCATTTTTACTTTGAGGCATTTAGGGAATTATTTGGGGAAAATTAATTTCTCTGCCATTGTGGCAATTTCTTTTTCCCAAAATTTTGTAGGCTTGTTATTTGCAGGTTTTTCTTACTAAACCAGTGTGCTTTCGAGCACTGATAAGGAGTATCTATGAATAAAAAATTATTAGTATTATTATTTACCTTGGCGCTCGGGCCCGCCTATGCGGCACGATCGACAATGCCAAATGAAGAAATGAATAAGGTTTTAAAAGAGTTGGATAAAAAAGGCGGGAAGCCTATTGAAAATTTAAGTGTCGATGAAGCTAGACTTCAGCCAACTCCAACTGATGCCGCCAGAACTGTTATGGCCAATTCTAAAGACGCTACGACAGACTTTTTAGAACTGGCAGAAGTGAAAGAAATAACGGTTGATGGAGGAGCAGGGCTTATTCCTGCTCGTATTTATAGGCCTTATAGCAAAGATAAAAAACCGCTACCGATCGTCGTCTATTTTCACGGTGGTGGATTCGTTATTGCAGATAACGATATTTATGATGCTACTCCTCGAGCACTTGCCAATAAAACAAAAGCAATTTTTGTATCAGTAGAATACAGAAAAGCTCCCGAAGCAAAATTTCCAGCTGCACACGAAGATGCTTATGCTGCTTATAAGTGGGTAGTGAATAATGCACCCTCTTTGGGAGGTGACCCGAAAAGAGTCGCTGTCGCGGGAGAAAGTTCCGGAGGAAATTTGGCACTTAATGTTGCGATTAAAGCGCGCGATGAAAAATTTCAACTTCCTATTCATGAACTTCTCATCTATCCAGTCGCCGGAAGTAATATGGAAACGGCATCTTATAAAAAATATGGAGATGCAAAACCTCTTAATAAA
>JAQTTZ010000126.1 GCA_028710485.1 Bacteriovorax sp.
AGTTAAAGAAAATGGATCTACCTTCAAAACTTGTTAAGGATGTTAAAGAGTCAAGTGAACTTAAAAAGAAAGCGCTGAAAAATGAGACCGACTGGACTGGAAACCAGTAGCAAGTGAATTCGCAATTCTGATAGCTAGAAATCTGGCCAGTGGGTATTTTTTCAAATCAGGAGGAAATCTTTATGACTTCTCTTTTAATAGAGAAAAATCTGGAGCACCTCTCGCTCTTCTTGACGGTGGAAAGAAAACGTTCCAAGCGATTTAACAATAAAGCCTCATGGACGAGGCCTTATTAATTCGCTTTCATAACGGACAAGATCAGAGTCACAATGACTCCGAAGTGCTCCATGTCACACAACAAGAGAATCTCCACTTTCGTTCATCAAAATTTTGCCGAAAAAGATCTAAAGGAAGTTTATGAAATTAAAAAAGAATCTTCTCAAGTTGATGGAAGAAAAAAATCTTTCGATAGCTCAAATTGCAAAAGGATCCGGCGTTCCTAAATCTAACATTACAAAATGGATGAACGGTGCCAATCCTAACCTATCCCAACTAGCAAAAGTCGCTGAATATTTCCAATTGTCTGTAGATGAAATTGCATTTGATAAAAAGAAAGACACTGAAATCGAAAACTTATTTCAAAAGCTAGAAATTCATTCCGGTCTATATGAAGTCATAATAAAAAAGGTCTCTAAAAAATAATCAACAAATAACTCAATAGAGGTACCGTATGAAATTATTTATTTTAAGCTCACTTATTGGCTTGATGTGCATTTCATGTTCAAAAAAAGGAGTCGAAGGATTTCGTGTCCGGCAAGCGTAATGAAGATCGCCGGCTGGAAAGATTTAGAAACGATGGCCCGCTATATACGATTGGCCGGGATAGACGAAAGAGGTGTTACAGAACATTTGAGAATATTAGATGACATAGAAACTTCAGACGAAATCGCTTCAATGATTCAGGGTCCAGAACAAAAGAAAGAGGAATAATTCCTCTTTCTTTTACCTATACTGAATACATCAACCATCTTAAGCAGCACCAGTTTCTGCTAAAAAATAGCTTTTTTTGCTCATAATCACATCTCCCTCTTCCTTTTGGGTCCATGTAATTACCTTGTTCTATTTAGCCTGCTTAAGTATTTACACATGAATCTCTATAGGCCAAAATTTAGATACTTAAATTTGAGTTCATTGTAGAAGTTAACAAAAACTAACATCTTAACGGCATTCATATTTCAAACTTAGCAGTAACTTCTATAAAATAATTACAATAACTTCTAATACATAATTACATTAACTTCTGGAATATGGTAACCTTAACTTCTAGAAGATAATTACATTAACTTCTGGAAAAATAAACCAACAATTTTAAAGAGTTATATATGGTGCGCGTTAGAAAAATGCCAAATCAGCAGCTTGCAGAGTCCTTAAAGATTGCTAAGAATCTGGCAAAAGAAAGCGTCCTTCAATCAAGCCTTCTTGAAAGAACTCACAGGGAAAGGCTAATTAAGGCCGGATGCCTCACAGAGGTCATTCGCGGATGGTACTTACTCACCTCACCTGATGCCAGCAATGGTGGGAGTACAGCATGGTTTGGTGGTTTCTGGGCTTTCACTAAGCGCTATATGGATGAGCGCTTTGGAGAAAATGAATACTGTGTATCAGCAGAGTCTTCACTGGGTTTTCATGCAGGAGATACAACCATTCCACGGCAAATTGTCATACTTACAAAAAAAGAAAGCAACGCTATTATTAACCTCCTACACGACACATCAATATTATTAAGAACTGATGTAAAAAATTTCCCAAGCGAAATTGAGAACTACAATGGTATTCCCATCATGCCGCTCTCATTGGCAATTTGCCGATTAAGCGGCTCCTACTACAAAACATACCCTCGTAACATTGAAATTGTTTTTAAAATGGCAACGCTGTCACCATCTGATATTTCAAGAGCATTGTTGACTCATCAATCTCCAGCTTCTGCCGAAAGAATTATTGGCGCTTATAAACATTTAAATGAGGCAACAAAAGCAAAGCAAATTTACGATGACCTAATTGCAGCAGATTTTAAACTTAATGAAGTTAATCCTTTTGAAGAATATGTCCCGAAGCTTGGAAATCTAAGAGTCACATCACCACATGCGGCTAGAATAAGACTAATGTGGAATAACATGCGTGAAGCTGTTGAAAAAACTTTACCAACATCACCAGGTTTCGCATCAGATGCAGATAAAACCATTAGCATCATTCAAGAAACTTATGTTCAAGATGCCTATCACTCACTTTCAATCGAAGGTTATCAAGTCACAGAAGAGCTCATCGAGAAAATTGAAAAAGGTTTATGGGATCCTGAAAATATTGAAGCAGATAAGAAACAAAAAGATGCGATGGCCGCAAAAGGATATTTTGAAGCCTTCAAAACTGTTGTCATAAGTATTAGACAAGTACTACTAGGTGAAGCTCCAGGCAAAGTTCTAGAAGCTGATCTTCAAAAATGGTATCGTGAACTCTTTACTCCATCACTCAAGGCCAATCTAGTTCCTCCTGAACGCTTGGCCGGATACCGCAACTCTTTTGTCTATATTACGAATTCTCGGCACGTTCCTCCCCCGCGAACCGCAATACTTGATTGTATGGAAACGCTCTTTGATCTTTTAAAAAATGAACCTAACGCTGGAGTTAGGGCTGTTCTTGGCCATTTTGTTTTCGTTTACATTCACCCATACATGGACGGGAACGGCCGTATGGGAAGATTCATCTTGAACCTCATGTTGATCTCAGGTGGCTTTAATTGGACAATCGTTCGAGTAGAAAGACGAGCTGAATACATGAGTGCCCTTGAAGAGGCTTCAACGAAAGAAAACATTGTACCATTTGCTGAATTCATAAAAAGTGAAATTGACTACTGGCATGAGCACATTAAGAACTTAAAGAAATAAACTTTGTCTTGAGAAGCTTTAGATATAGTTTTTCAGCAAGTTATAGGTGTAAAGAATAAGTAAATCTTAGCTTGTCTTTCCTAGTTGTCATAAGTATAACAATCCCCGGTGGTTACCGATTTATCGACGTCCACCCCATTTTTCCGCAAGGATGATGGCGACTTAAACGTTTTTGATTCAAAGTGAAAACCTTCGCAAGAAGTCGATCATAATTAGCCCGGAGTAACCTCCCGGGCTTTTTTTTTGTCTAAAATTCTAAGGATTGCATTTTATTTTGAAAAGATGGTAGAATTTTAAAACTGGTGGGGTTTTGGAAACAAACTTTGCAGGGCAGCTTCTTTATCCCACCAGAAAAATCCTTATATTCATGAGCATTTTCCTAGTGTGTTATCAGAATAAGTTTCAAAAATCACTTTTACTTTTGCAATTCATGTCCTCTATTTCGCAAATGAGCTCTGTTAAGATTATTGAGAGTAATCTTACTTTTTTTTGTTTAATATCTCCTATACAATAAATTTCAATTGCAACTAGTTCTAGGAGAATAATAGTGAAGCTGTATTTCAATTTATGCTTTATCTTAACTTTTATCATCTCTATTTATTCAAACAATCTATTCGCTTTTCCATCAGAAAAATTTTCACAAATAGGTTTTCCTAACACCTTAAATGGCAAAGATTTTTTTACAATTCATTCAAACTTTTCTTCGGTAAATAAACAAAAGCAACAATCAAACATTCGGCCAATTTCGTGTCGTGATCATATCAAAGAAATAATGTGTTTAGTTGATCCGATGAAAGAAGACGAAGACATAAAAAATAGACCTTGCTTAGAAGGTGGCCAATCGTATGCCATTCACTTTGAACAACTTTATGACAACTATCCACCGGCACTTCAAAAAATGTTTTGCTCACTAAAACGTATCTATATTGAAAATCAATTTTTTGGAACTGCCTATGCTTCACTTATGTATGATACTAATGGCAACCGCGATGGAGCACTCATCGGAATACGTAAATCTGTCTTAGACGAATCACTCAGTTTAGCAACTTGGGCTTCATGGAAAGAACAACTTTCATTTGGAGGAGTTACTGATTCTTATACCGTTACGCCGGACTTGCCTCATGTAACAACTTCTTCTAATTCAAAAGCAAATGATTTTCTCTATTTTGTTATAACTCATGAGTTTGGTCACCTCTTTGATTTCTCGAATAATCTTAACGAACAAATCAATTGCCCAGAGCCAACGCCTGAAAATGAAGATCCTGAATGTAAAATGGCCGAAGGAAGCTGGGGAGCCATTAGTTGGGAGACAGATCGTAAACCAAAACCAATAAACGAATTTCAAAATAGAAGTGGCCTTTGTTTTTACGTGTGTGAGGGTAAAACTTTAAACAAGGCAGATGTGCCTGGCCTATATGAATCTCTTTTAAAGACTGACTTTGTCAGTACGTATTCGGCAACTCAAATCTGGGACGATTTTGCAGAGAGTCTGGCTTATTTTACAATAGATCAAAAATTGGCCTCGAGGTACATGCTCAATACAAAGCAGGGAAAATATTATGATTCTATTTCAAAGCTAAGTAGTCCAATCTTTGCCACCAAATCACAGTACTTAAAGAATTTTTTAGAGAGGACAGACATTCTTTATCCATGAAAAAAATCGTCTTTCATATATCTTAAGCATTTGAATTAACTAATTAATTATTGGTTTTTAATGCGTGATAAAAAGCGTTTTTTGTATATGATTGTCTCCACCACCACATGCACCACCCCATTTTTCCCGCAAGGATGATGGCGACTAAGACATTTTTTTATTCAAGTGAAAACCTTCGCAAGAAGCAATCATAATTAGCCCGGAGTAACCTCCCGGGCTTTTTTTTTCCGAAATTCTGGGATTGCAATTAATTTTAAAAAGATGGTAGAATTTTAAAACTGGTGGGGTTTGAAAACAAACTTTGCAGGCAAGTCTCTTGCCCCACCAGAAAAATCCCACATTCATGAGAATTTTGTAGAGAGCTAACACGGACACATTTTTGATTCCAGCTTTGGTTTAAAAATCAATAACGTATTTCTAATTTAAATTGAGATAACAAATGGAAAAATTAATTTTATTATTTGTCCTTGTTGGGTGCGCTCACCATGAAAAAGCTTCTGACAAAGACATCGATCAATACTGCCAAGATCTAAACGTTCTCTATCAAAAGAAAGCTGCAATTGAATCAAATATAGCAAACCTTCATACAACGAGAACGATCGAAGGTGGTTATTATAAAAGACACATAATCCGTGAATGCAGTAATGGCTTTTGCAAATTAGAACTATCTGCGGCTCCGCCCATTTTAAAATACGAACTAAATTCTCCAGATGCCAACAAACAAGGTTATGTCGCTTACCCAGATATCAATTTGGCCGAAGAGCAATATGACCTGAAACAATGGGAAAATGTTTATAAAAGCGTTGTTAAATATGCGCCAGTTAAAAATTCATTCTTTTTAAAGAATGATAAAGCAAAATTGTGCTTTGAAAAATATCCATTTGTTAATGAAAATCATAATTACCGCAAGTACTTGGGCCGGTAACCTTTGTGATAAAAGACTCATTTTGTATATGATTGTCTCCACATGTGAATGCCACCCCATTTTCCAACAGGACGATGGCGAGTAAGACATTTTTGATTCAAATGAAAACCTTCGCAAGAAGTCGATCATATTAAGCTCGGAGTAACCTCCCGGGCTTTTTTTTGGTCCCAAATTTAAGAATTGCATTTAATTTTGAAAAGATGTTAGAATTTAGAAACTGGTGAGGTTTTGTGAACAAACTTGCAGGTCAGTCCATTGCCCCACCAGAAAAAATCCCACATTCATGAGAATTTTCTAACGAGTTACCACGAGCGATACTCTGATTACATTTTTGTTTGAAATTTAAAAGGAAATATTTCAAAAATAAAACTTATTTTTTGTGATCAATTTTTTTTAACTCTAGTGCAGCTATTTCTGATGCAATTTTACGACTGTTTGTATTTTTAAAAATATTCAGGATGGTAAACAATTCGGATAATTGTTTCAAATTTTGGATCTTGTATTTTATGAATCATCTGTATTCCAATTATAAAATTAAATACGAGTAAATAACAGGCTTGAAATTGAACCGCTCCAATAAGTTTTGCATATCTTAGCTTTTTTGATTTAAAAAACGTTAGATAAAAAAATGTTGAAACATCAGCACTTCCTTGTTTAAAATTTTATTTTTAAAATTAAAGAAAATATTTTAAAAATAAAATTTTAATTCTCTGGCGTTTGAGATTCTTCAGGCGGATCTACCATTTTATTTTTTTGATTTAAAAAGCAGAGATAAGAGAAGTAACTTTCTTTACACAGTTTCAAGTGTTCAGTAAAAATTAGAAATGAAACCTAACTTGAATTTTACTCATAATCTTTTTTTGTTTTTTCAATGACTCTCATTTGCGCATCTTCGGATGTACCCTTTAGTGAGAGGAAAGTGTCTACACAAATCACCAACGGGAAGTTTCTCACGTCATTTACAATGTGAAATTTATTACTTCTTACAATTACGACAACGGACTCAAGCTATAGAAATATCATTTTTTAATTTGCAAACTTAGTTCTTTGGCTAATTTGAAGGTAGGTTTTATTTTCAAAGCTTGTTTCAAAAGAGCCAATGCTTCTTTATTACTTTCGCCCATTAAAATTTTTATTTGAGCTAAGTATGTTAGTGTCAAATAATTTCCCGGCCATAACTTAAGCGACTCTTCAAAATTTTTGGTGGCTGATTTTATATCGTTCTTTCTAAAATAAAGATCTGCTTTGTGATTTAATAAATAAGCTTTTATAATATTTGATTTATGACTAGATAGTTCGATAGCCATATCTATGGTTTTTAATGAATTATCCAATTCATTTTTTGATCTCTCCAGGCGACTTATTAAATATAATAAATTAACATCTGTAATTTTTGAAAAGTCGGTATATTTCTTTTTAAGAAGCTCCATTGATAAGTCTTCTTGCCCATCAATAAATGCAAGCAGGTAATCTTCCGGACACTTTCCTCCTAAATAAAGCCATTCCAAGATCTCCTTATCGAAAATTGAAATTTCTAAATCAACGTCTCCTGCTTCATAAGGAAGATAATTCATGATTGAATTCAAATGAAAAAAGTGGTGCTGTAAACCTAATACATGTCCTAATTCATGTAATATAACTTTTCCCGGATCTACTTCTCCAACAGAGGCTGGGTGCTTCCATTTAAAGCCACTATTCAAAAAGATATCTGCCCCCACCCAATAGTCATGCTTGAAATCTTGTTTAGTTAACGCATAATCCTCCACTCCGCTCAACGCTAAATATTTACTATGCTTTTCTAAGACTACACAATTTATTTCTTTCTTATGACAAAACGTAGATGAGCCTCTGTAATCAAAAAGCTTCATCTTGAAAGAAGAATTCCATTTTTGTATTTCTTCATTTAACAGTACTTTAAAGCGTGGGGGCAAAGATGCCGAAGCATAAATAGGGATTGGTAAATTTTTCCATTTTAAATAAGGAGTTTTATAACTTGCAAGGCACGATGTCTCTGTTCCAAAAGAATTTAAACTACACAAAAAGAGCGCCAAGAAAGCAAGCTTCAAATAATTATACTTTTTTTTCATTATTAAAATTAACATTAAATTTTGTTCAAGAATAGTGAGTTGAAGTGCTTTGAGAAATTCCCAAATGTTTGCAAAATTGTAATTATTATGAGTCCTTAGGTCGTTAACTGCCGTGATAAAAGGCTGTTTTTGTATATATTTGTTACCACAAGCGTGCGCCACCCCATTTATTTTCGTGAAAACCTTCGCAAGAAGTAATCATAATTAAGCCCGGAGTCACCTCCCGGGCTTTTTTTTGTTCAAAATTCTAATATCAAAAACATTCGTCACTAAAAATAAAAAGCCCCGTCAAAGTCGAGGCAATTATAATTTCTTTGTTTTAATAATCAGAGATTGATTCGATACCTAGAGATTTATTCAAACAAGGTGTCACTTAGGCTCAAATATAATATATCCAGACATCTTCCGAAATTTTTCAATTTCTTTGGGCGGCATTATAAAATGTAGAATTTTCGCCCACCGGGGCAACGGAAAAGATCGCCCCCATTTTTCTCCCTCTTCAACAAGGTAGTGAATCTCTCTCGCTTTCCATGAGCATTCATTAAAAAAAGCAAGCCAATGCTCCGGAAAGAACTGAAAAGGAGCATTTCCCATTTCTTTGCTCTTTCGCAAATTTCTATACATTTCGTGAGAATGATATTCAGTAATCCAAAATGAAAAATTATTTTGAGTATGAAGATCAATTGCCAGTGAACTGACTTGTTCCTCGCTCAGGTAGGGAATAACTCCTTCTGTGAGAATAAGTACTTTCTTTGCTTGTGAATTTACTTTAGAAAAAAAGATCTGACGCTCTTCTTGATTTGCTAAATCGAGCGACACGCGTTCTAAATGACAATTGGGTTTTTCTTTTTTTAATTTTTCTTCTTTGAACTCAATCAAATGTGGATAATCCACTTCTATCCAACGTAAAGACGCTGGAAGTTCAAGTCTATAGGGACGAGTATCCAACCCAGCTCCTAGATTAATAATTGTATCGACGCCTTCTGAAAGAAACGAATTAATCATTTCATCAATTACGCGAGTTCGAATGACCACAGTCCACGAGACATAACGTGAGCCAGAGACATGATCAACAATATCCTGTCCTTTTTCCGCGGTAAGGAGAGCAGCAAACGGGTCCTTAAATAAAGCGTCCTTTCGGTTGGATTCTTGTGCTCTAAAAATTCCTACCCAGAATGCGGTATCAGAGACGTGTGCAATTGTATTCATATTCAATTATGCCTTATCAAATAAAGGACTTGCCATTTCAATTGCGTGATCCTTAACATCGCAAGGCCAGCTTTGAATTTGTGCTAAAAAATTCTTTTTATCTTTCTTATATAATGCCCGAAGGGCCTCTTCGTACCCCTCAAAATCTCCAGCAATAGCAGACATAAATTTATACGTTCGCTCTTGAGCTTGTTTAATCTGATTTCCATTTGCCGATTTCTTTTTTGCTTCTTCAACAAGATTGCGCAAAGTTGCTGATGTTCCTCCTGTCTGTGTAGCCAACCATTCCCAGTGACGAGGCAATAGTGAGATCTCGCGTGATATAACGCCTAGTTTGGGTCTTCCAGGGCCAGTATTCTCTGTTGGAGCTTCTTCCGTAACGTATACTTCTAGTCGTCTCTGAACGTCCCGTTCATGGCCATGAAAATTAAAATCTATTGTCTTCCCAGAAGAATTGCTGAAAATTAAAATTGAACTATTTTCTTCTTTGCCAAGTCGCTTTTTGATTTTTAGAACAACATCCGAAAGCGGGCCCTGAAAGATCTGTTTATTTCCTTCAAAAGCTGTATAGGTATCTGTCGATTCCATAATTTCCTCCATTCTTGGATTAATAATACCCGGGTAATATTGCGACGTCAATATTACCCGGGTATTATTAATCTGATTGAAAAG
>JAQTTZ010000127.1 GCA_028710485.1 Bacteriovorax sp.
AACTATTTTATGAGAATATACATAAATTCGTAGCAGTGGTAGAGCGTTTGCTTGCCATCGAGAAGGTCGCAAGTTCAATCCTTGTAATCCGCTCCATTTTAAATTCAGAAAATTCGATAAAAATATCCCCCAAATTATTAATAACTTGAAGCCAGGTGAAAACCTTCACAAGAAGTCGATCATAATTAGCTCGGAGTAACCTACTGAGCTTTTTTTTGTCATTTACAATCAAAAACTTCACTTAGATTTATTTTTTGCTTTATCAATTCTTCTTTAATTCGATCTATCGGCAACGACACGTATGAACCCGGTGAATAAATCTGCTCTGGATTCCACTGACCAAAAATATTTGAATCATTTTTAGTTTCAACAACCTTTATTCCTTCAATATTAATTCCTATCAATTTCTTCTAACCATAAGTATTTTATCTGTCATACTGAATCCGGCTTTTCTATTGAATAAAGTTTAATAGCCGTAAATTTTCAGCGACTTCACTTGAAGATAAATCATCCCGAATAAGATAAGAAATAGCCATTCTCGTACTCCTTGATGAAGAACTCCCTTTTCCTCTTGCAATAGCGTAGAGATATTCGTGCAACATTAAAACCGCCTTACTTTCTTCAGACATATTATCATGATTAAATAATCGAGGATCTAGATTTAAGTATTGCGCTTCTTCTTCTTTAAATTGAATCGCAAGAGTTGTTAAAGTACAAAGAGCTGTATCGTAAGCAAGAACAGTATTACCGTCGAAGACCTCAGTAAGCCCAATAGGAGACCACAAAACGTGGTCTCCTGAAAATTCTGACTGTACTTTAATAATTTGCTCGGCCAGCGTTGGAAAATTCACGGAAATACGATTGATTATGCGATCCAAATACATCTCGTAATTCTCGTTAGGCATTCGGATAACTATTTTAATTTCCCGTGGGGGATTTCCTCTTTTTAGTTTAGCTTGTCATAACTAGACTTCGTATCATCTCCGTCAACACTTATCCACAATCCCAATATGCTTTTGGGGGAGTCCATTTTTATACTATAATTAAAATGACCAGCTTCTTTTATAAATGCAAAAAATTTTTCATGAATTAAATCAGATGTGGGATGAATGCGGGACGAATTTAATTGTGCTTGATTTTGAGTTACATTATAAAATTGAACATAATCAATCCCCGAATTACTTGGAATGCTCGCATAAATTCTTTTAATCCATTCTGGCGAAAATATTTTTTTTATTCCAGAGAGCCTTTTCTCCCCAGATACGATTAAACCAATTCTAAGTGCGTAATCATCAAACTTCTTTTGCCCTTGCAAAGAAGTATCTGTAAACTTTGGTAAACCTTTAAAGTCACCCGAAATTACAAATTCACTAACGACTCTTTCCTTTCCAAAAGAATATATGATTGGACCTGCTGACTGATTTACCTTTATGGCCATTCCAGTAGATGAAAAAGTTACAATATTAGGAGGAATTTTTGAATAAGATTCTAAATTCCATGCTCCTTGAAAAGTTAGGGGCATGATAAAAATTGTACTAAAATAGGTTTTCAAAACCGCTCCCCAACCCAGCGAAGAAGATCACGTTGTTCTGCTAATAAATCATTTATACTGAAATCATTTTTTTTGTAATTGTCAAAATCCTCTACACGATCAATATCAAAACTTTCTTTAAGAAGTTCTATGAAACCTACTTGATTTAAATTCTCACACAATTCATGGCAAGTCGTTTCAGTGCTATAATGAACGGCAGTCCAAATTTCTTTAGGTATAGACTGACTCCCACCAAAAAAATAAAAACCTCCGTCAGAGGTTTCACCCAATAAAAACTTTTGGGGAGAAGATTTCCTAAGAGTTGAAATATAATTACTAATTTCTAAATAATCTAAATGAGGAGAATCTGCACCTATAAAACAAACTGAATGGTGAATATTAAGTATTTGGTCGTATACAAATGAAAGTCGCTCTCCAAGCGTTCCATCACCTTGAGGAATTGTTTCAAAATCATTCCAAAGATCTTTTTCCAATCCTTCAACTTCAGCAACTGCCCAATAAATTTTTAGTTCTGGAATTTTTACCTTTATGGCCTTTGCAAATGATGCCGTTGCCTTCAATGACAATTTATAAAAATCTTCAGCGACCTCTCTTCCTACAGATTTAGCAAGCCTTGTCTTAACAGGTGATAATCCAGGAGTTTTTACGAAAATGGCCAAACCGATACTCATAATTTTTCCCTTTTCAAATAACCTTTTAGTAATATTTTAAATTGTGGAACTGCCTGTTTAAAAGTCATTTACTCCAACCATCATCTTCAGATGCTACAGGAATAATTACCGAAAAATGCATTTAGCAACACGCTCCAGTAGTACTGACATCTGAATTTTTTTGACTATCAGGCGAACAATCAAAAAGACCAAAATGAATCAATGCGTCTCCATAAATTTTAAAATGTTTATTATACCTAGTCTCCGAAAGCATCTTTGCCGTGTTTTTACAAATGGCCATTGGCTTACCTGACTCAAATAAATGATGATCATCTAGAATGAAGGAATTAGGAGAAGTTTCAATTGATCCCAAGTATGTTGCAACTTGACCATAATCCTCACAACGATCTTCTAAATTTAATTTAAATGCACGAACTGTTATTGAATAAAAATCAATATTCCCCACGAGGTTTTCTATTTCAGCATTTTGAATTGTAATTTTAGTTTTGGACATTACACGGAAGTCTTGGCAGTTCATTTGTCCCATTAATCTCCTAAAGTCCTCTGAATATAATGCTCCACTCAGGCACTCTCCCATTAGAACCGAATCTTGAACAAGTTTTTGTGGGATTCTCCTCGAAGAAAAGACATCTGAAAAAAACAATTCTCCACCAGGTTTCAGCACTCTAAATATTTCCGAGAAGACCCGATCCTTGGCCGGTGAAAGATTTATTACACAGTTTGAGATAACAACATCTATCGAATTACTAGCAATGCCAATCTCCTCTAGGTCTTCGATATAGCCTTTGATAAATTGAACATTGGATTTCGAGTATCCAAATTTTTCAGAATGATAATCAGTATATTTTTTGGCAACTTCTATTTGCTCATCTGTCATATCCACACCAATAACTCTGCCGCTTTCTCCAACCAGTTTTGATAAGATATAACAATCGCGCCCTGATCCACTCCCGAGATCAAGCACAGTCATTCCCTTAAGTTCAAGTGGAATCGGTGAACCACAACCATAAAACTTTTCCACGACCTCTAGATGTATTTCCCTAAGAACTTCTCTGATATTTTTGGGAAGTGAATCTGTTAAGCAACATGCATTTGTTTTTAAATCTTTATTTGTAGATAAGACTTTTCCGTAATATTCTTTAACACTTTCTAATCCTTTCATATAACCTCCAAACTTAAAATTATTTTCAATTATTTCAACGAACCACCACATGAACTTCCCGCCCCGGCCGTGCAGGCATAACAGTGATTTGCTGTTTTAACTTTTTCACCTTCTGAAAATGAATCAAATGTTTCAATATCCCAAATAGTTCTTTTTTTATTTCCAAGAGGTAGATTTAGCATTTGATTAAAATCACAATCAAAAAGCTCACCATCATGTGACACTGAAATCAATGAACGACACATAACCTCATCCACCGATTGTGCGTTGAAATTATTAACCAATAACTCCATATAGTCTTCAAAGCTTCCTTGTCTTAAAAGATCATCAAGAAATCTTTTGATGGGCATATTTGTGATTGTGTATAAATTATTAAACTCAATGTTGAATAATTCTTTAAGCTCTTTTTTATAATCTTGTTCTAGTTTTTCTTGATTTGGCGGCAAAAATGCCCCCCCCGGGTTGTATACCAAATCTAGCACTAAACCAGTCTCTGGTTTTCCATAACCTAATTGATTTAATATTTTTAACCCTTCTATACTTTTATCGAAAACACCTCGTCCTCTTTGTTGTTCAATATTTTTCTTAGAATAACAAGGAAGAGATGCCACAACTTTGACATTATGAACTTTAAAAAAATAGGCCGTATCTTCCTGGCCCGATTCAAATAAAACTGTGATATTACATCTAACAATTACCTCTTTAGATGCCTCTCTCGCTGCCACAACAACGCTTCTAAAGTGTGGGTTTAGTTCGGGTGCACCTCCCGTTAAATCAATAGTCGTAATATCCTTGGATGATACAATTAATTGTATTAGTCTTTTAGCTGTTTTCTCATTCATCCTTTCTGTTCGCAGTGGCCCCGCTTCTACGTGACAATGATGACAAGCAAGGTTGCAAAACTTTCCAATATTAATTTGCAAAGTACTCAACTTTTTTCTTATTAACTTTTTTTTGACTTCGCCGAGGCTAAATTCAAATTTTTTAATACTCATCAAATCACTCCATTTAGGATTTTAAAGATTGAAAAACCTAAGATAATAGCAACTGGCAACGTAATGATCCAAGACAAGACAATTTTAAAAATTGATTTCCAATGAGCATTCCCAGTGATTGAACCAATTCCAAAAAGCGCACCACAAGAGACATGCGTAGTAGAAACTGGCATACCTAACTTTGATGCAAAAATTACGATTAAACTTGTAACCAAATTTGCGGTGAATCCCTGTCCATCATTCATTTCAGTTATATCAAAAGACATTTTTTCAGCAACTTTTTTAGAATAAAGTAAGCCACCAATAAGCATGAAAACTGCAATAAGTGCAATAGACAAAAGAGGACTCACAATTTTACCAATCATTAAGATTGCAGCAATCTTAGGAGTATCGTTTAATCCTCTCGCGAAACTTACGGCTCCAGAACTTAAAAAATGCAAACTATCCAAAATATTTTTGGCTTTAATTCCTAGGACTTGTCCATTATATCTTTCTTCACAAGTAACATCTGTTCCAATTGAAACTTCGGGGCAACAAGCGGATGAAACACTTAAAGTTGCAGCGTTAGCTCCTATTGGAAAATTAGCCGGAGCTATAGCAATTATTTGATTACCAATACAAAGACAACTTTCTCTTCTGACATTTAATTTGACTCTAGCAAATTTGAAAAGTGGATAAAGGCCTACCGCAAGCACAATTGAAATAAGTGGACTAATCATTAAAGGTGCAAAAAAAGATGTGTATAATTTTGAAAAATTTATTCCATTCTCGGAAGCAACCAACCCTATTCCAACTAGTGAACCTGTTAGCGCATGAGTCGTTGAAATTGGAAACCCGAATCTCGTTGCTAAAAAAACAGTAATTGAAGCCGCCAAAGCAATTGAAATCGGAAATGCTGTTAAACTTATTATATTATCTGGGATTAATCCTTTTCCTGAAAAATTGGCCATTAGTTTCTCTGCAAGAAAAAATGCAACAATTGATCCCGAAAGGGTTGTTACTGTCGCCCACATTAATGCTGTTTTATAGCCTGTAGTCTTACTACCAAGTAAAGTTGCAACTCCTTTAAAGTTATCGTTAGCTCCGTTTGAGAAAGCCAAAAATAATACCGCCGCAATTGTAAGTAAAATTATCATAAATGCTCCAAAGTTATTTTTTTGATAAAACCGTATCTTCTTCTCTTAGAACATAAAGTAACCAGCAGCCTGCAAGCATCGGCCATGCTGTAAAAAATAGGAGACCTGGCCCCTCGAAAGGATTTAAATACTGCTTAAAAGATGAGATTGTTGAAATAAAGTGAAAAATTAATACGAGTCCATAACTAATTCGTTTTTTAAATCCAACGATGAAACAAGCTAATAATAGTAATTCTAAAAAGCCAAGCACTGTCATCAATGTCCCATTGGACAATTCGATATTGTAAAAGTTTTTAAAAACTCCTGCCGCATGAGATCCTCTCAGTATTTTATCAATCGTCCACATAAACATTACAAGGAAGATACTTATTCTTAAAAACAATAATCCCAATTTTAATTTTTTTAATAATTCCGGCTTCATACTATCCTCTTCTCCATGAATGAAATTTTTTAACGTATTCTAAAAGTTTTTTAGGTGAGTTTTGTTTTTTCCATACACCTGCTACATATTTATTAGATTCGGCCAATGTTGGATAAATATGGATCGTTCCTAATATTTTATTCATTCCAAGCCCATACTTCATCGCTTGAACATATTCTCCAATAATATCTCCAGCATGATCTCCTACAATCGTCACACCCAAAATTTTATCTGTTCCCCGCTTGGTTAAAACCTTAATAAAGCCATGGTCCTCACTATCAGCTATTGCCCGATCCAATTCTTCTATATCAAATTTGCTAATTTGATAATCAATCCCTTGCTTTTTGGCTTCTTTTTCATTAAGGCCAACTCGTGCAACTTCTGGGTCTACAAATGTACTCCAAGGAATTATTCGATAATCAACTTTAAATTTTTTAAAAATTCCAAACAAGGCATTTACCGCCACAAACCAAGCCTGATGAGCGGCAGTGTGCGTGAATTGGTATGGCCCAGTGACATCTCCACAGACATAAATATTAGGATAGTTGGTCGTTCTTAAATACTCATCAGCAACAACTGTTCCTCTATTAGATATTTCGATATTAAGATTCTCTAGCCCAAATCCCTTTACATTTGCCTTTCTTCCGAGGGCAACTAAAATTTTATCAAACTCAATTGATATTTCTTGTCCTTGAAATTCGCAAACGAGAATCTTATTTTTAGAGTCAATTCTTAGGGCCTTATGACTTGTTAAAACAGTTATCCCATCACGACTAAATTGCTCAGTAACTAGTTTTGATACTTCTGCATCCTCTCTTCCCATTATCTGTGGCGCCATTTCAACTTGAGTTACCTTTGCCCCCAAGCGAGCAAAACTTTGTGCCAACTCACTACCAATAGGACCTCCTCCCAACACAATTAATCTTTGAGGAAGTTCCCGAAGTGACCAAACATTGTTACTTGTTAAATAATCTATTTCACTTAGTCCTGGAATAGGTGGAACCAGAGGCCCGGCCCCAGTGGCCACGACAATATTTTTTGTAGTGAACATTTTGCCATCAACTTCTACTTCATAAGGGGATTTGATAAATGCCGTGCCCTTTAAGCATTCAACGCCCAGGCCTGAGAATCTTTCTACTGAGTCATGCGGTTCAACTTTTCTAATAACGTCCTGAACTCTCTCCATCACTTTTTTAAAGTCTATTTTTATATCTTTAGCATCGATACCGAATTCGTTTGAATGTTTTAAGATGTTTGCAACTTTTGCTGATTTAATAATGGCCTTACTAGGAACGCATCCAGTATTTAAACAATCACCACCCATTTTATGTTTTTCTACTAACAACACTTTGGCCTTTACAGCTGCTGCGATATAAGATGAGACAAGTCCAGCAGACCCTCCCCCAATGACAATCATGTTATAGTCATATGATTTTGGTTTTTTAAATTTTCTTAAATGCTTATTTAATTTTATCCAATTTATTATAAATTTCGATATTTGTGGCAGCACTCCAAGCAAGACCAAAGAGACTAACATAGGTGGTGATAGAATCCCCTTCACTGATTCAATTTTAGAAATTTCCGTTCCAGCATTTATATAAACCATAGTCCCTGGCAACATACCTAGTAAACTCACCCAAAAATATGTGACTGTAGGCAGAGTAGTTAAACCCATTAATAAATTGACTAAAAAAAATGGAAAAACCGGAAGCAATCGTAACGAGAATAAATAAAAAATCCCTTCCTTCTCAATACCACTATTAATACTATCAAATTTGCTTTTGAACTTACCTTCAACGAAGTCTTTAAAGAAATATCTAGAGGCCCAAAATGCTAGAGTCGCTCCGATTGTACTAGACAAAGAAACAATCAATGTTCCAACCCTAAAACCAAAAATTGCACCTGCTGCGAGTGTTAAAATACTTGCACCTGGAAATGAAAAAGCAACAGAGACAATATAAATTAATGAGAAATATAGAATCACAAGGACTAAATTTTGATTATAATATTCATTAAATTCATTTTGATGATTCTTCAAATATTCCAAAGATAAATAATGATTTAAACCAAAATATTGATAAAGAAAAAGAGCTAATAATAAAACTCCAAGGACCCCACTTATTTTCAACCATTTTTTTTTCATAATATTTAAGCTCCACAATTGTTATTATTGGTTAGTGTTACACCACACCGCTTTCTTACAACTTTTTTTAAATTATTTTTACGTAAAAAATGTAAGATTTAGAGGCCCAAGCACACTAATGATAAACTAATAATTTTGGAGGCTTAGATGAAAATGCTTATTATTGTTACGACTTTTATTATTAATTCAATATACGTTGCTAACGCTAGTTCATTTGATCATTCACATAGTAATTGGACAGCAATTTTGAAAAATAATGTCGTCTTTAAAGGTAACTCTTCGAGTGTTAATTACTCTGATCTAAAACAAACCCCTGGGCCTTTGAATTTATATTTGCAATCCTTAGAATCAGTTTCCATGTCAGAATTTTCGACCTTTAACGAGTCTCAAAAGCTAGCCTTTTTAATTAATACATATAATGCTTTTACGATAAAGCTTATAATTGACCATTACCCTGTGAAATCAATTAAAGATATTGGATCGGTTTTTTCTAGTCCTTGGAAAAAGAAATTTTTTAAACTTTTCAATGAAGAAATAAGTCTAGATCAAATAGAGCATAACAAAATTAGAAATCACTTCAAAGAAGCAAGAATTCATTTTGCACTGGTTTGTGCTTCAAAAGGATGTCCAGCTTTGTTAAATGAAGCTTACATCGCTACAAAGCTACATCAACAACTAGAAAATTCATCCAAATTATTTTTACGTGACTTATCAAGAAATCAATTTAACAAAGAAAAATTAACCTTGGAACTTAGCCCAATATTTAAATGGTATGGGGAAGATTTTAAGAAGTATTATGGCAGTATAAAAGAATTTATTGCCAATCTAATGTATGATGACAGATCGATTCAAGAATTAATTAAAAATAATAAAACTGAAGTTAAGTTTACGGATTATGACTGGTCATTGAATGAAAAATAAATGCTTCGATAGCTATGAATTAGTGACTACGCAAATTACTTATGCCAAACACTCCAAGCACTTCGACTCAAGATTATTGTATAAACTTTGATTTCGAAGTCCTTGGTGATTCATTCTAATCTCTGCATTCTGATCAATGAGTACAGATGCGGGTCTAGAGACATCCATCATCGGAAATTTTACTCCATAGCGACTGGAAACTTCTCCCTTCTCATCCGAGCAAAAAATAAAGCTATTTGGATTTCCCTTGGACCATTTACGAATACTCTCAATTGATTCGGTTGAAATTATTATAACCGTTAATTTGCTCAATCCTTTGTAAGCGGAATATAAACCCGCCTTTCATAAGCCATTTTTCCCATGATAATGATCTTAACCGAAAAATTTCATGGAGGATTTTTAATGGATTTAAAATCAAAACAAAACTGGCTAACTTTTCTTG
>JAQTTZ010000128.1 GCA_028710485.1 Bacteriovorax sp.
TAACAGAAAGTGAGCGGTGTTCAGCGATTGTAATTTTACAAGGAGTCGAAACAGTAAGTGCATTGGTATTGACGTCGAAATTAATTATTAAGTTTTTCGCTTTCCCCTTCTTTTGATTAAGGGTCGTCTAATAGGCGATTAAATTTGTGAGATTGGTAACGGTGACTGATCCTTCACAAGAAAGATTTTGAAAATTACTTGGTATTGGGCAGAGAAAATCGGCCGCATTGCTTTGGGTTGAAAGAAGAACTAATAATCCAACCAGTGAGGCCTTGAAGCTAATCATGACTAATCCTTATTTATAAAATAATATAATTTAGTCTCGGACGCTTTGAAAAAATTCATGAGTTTTTTTATCAACTTGTTATTAAATTGATACTTCTACTCCCCCAAGTTTCTCGAATTAAGCCTACAACATATTCAACAAATCCAACTCAACACTAAAAGCCCCCCCCGAAACACAATCATCATCAACCCCACCGCTCAACAGTGCTGTGTGCTTGAACGTATCGCCTTTTTTCACTTCGACATCTTGAGTTTTTGCATCAGAAGAAATTCCGTTTGCACTGGCCGTCGAGAGGATATCATTATTTTTATACACTCTCCAAATCACCTGAGTGTCATTGGCCATTCCCATCCAAGACAGCCTTACGGTTCCAGTCCCCTCAGATGTCCAGGTATCTAGAACGTGTTCAGAGCTTCCGGTTCCACCTTCACAATGCTGATACTGTTTTTGATGAATCGGCATATCACCTTTTATATAAATAGCAGGTGGATTACATTTTTTACCATTTGTATTCACACTTCTACCAAGTGACGTACAAATTGAAGCTAGGTTTGTAGTTGAAGCAAGCGAATTACAACTCAAAATATTTCCAGCATCATCTAAGATTAAAGATAGTGGGATTTTAAAAGATTTAATCTTTGCACCTTGAACCATTTTACCTCTGTCATACGTCACGAGTAAAACGGTCTCTCCCACTTTTTGTCCATTTGGAATCAAATAGGTTTCATCGGTCTTCAAATCATATCCCGAAATTATGACCCCAGAATTTCCAACTTTTTTTTCATTGGCAAGGTAACGTTTTTGGATTGTACCGTCCGAGAGAACTTTCTGAATCTCGTTCACGGCACCGGCCAGATTCGGATTCACGCCCTTGAAATTTTTTGCACATGAACCGCCATCGGCCAGAATATTTCTAATCTCTTGCCCGATGGCATCGATGTCCAAATTGGTTGCAGTTGTTTTTTCATTTCTAGTTTGTTGACTAAAAATATTCATCATCCAGGCAGAAAGGGCACCCATCAACCCAATGGCAATCAAGATTTCTATTAGCGAGAATCCTGATTTATTTTTTAAAATCTTCACTTGCCGCTCCGATTATCAATGACTCTTTTTAATTTACCAGTTCTAGCGTTTGCCTCGAGCTGATTCATTTCAACGATCTCGATCTTCAGAGGATGAATAAGGCCTTTTGATAAGATATCATGGTAAACAGGTTTTTCTTTTTTAAAGGCTTCAATCAAGCGATCGATAATTTTTAAATCAGCTTTTAGGCCATGGCCTGCAATCTTCAAGATCAGCTCATCTTTGTGAGCAAAGTGATTCAAAATCATTTGAAATTGAAGCCCGTTAATTTCTTTTAAGGCCGTCATGACCATTGTGCGTGTGTCTTCAAAATAAACACTAATGGTTCCAAGTCTTGCCGCTTCATCAGATCTTCCTTGCAATTTAAATTTGCGAAAAGGAGTCTCTGCACTTTCTACCCACATGGCCAAATCCCCTGCAGGATAACGAATAATGGGCATGAGTTTTCGAGTAAGATTGGTAAGTAGGACCTTCCCTACCCGGTTTTGTTCCGTGATGACTTCGTTAGTATCAGGATCGACAATTTCAATAATATTTGATCCGTCAAAAACTCTATGTTCTCCATCGGTGCATTCGCAATCGGAATACCCCAAAGCGCCACCATCAACACTAGCATAGCCGATAGAAGAAATTTTTATATCGGGAAATATTTTTTTTAGGGCAAGATACTGATCTGGATAAAGGGCCTCTCCCCCAAAGAGTAATTTTTCAATTTTGACGCCGGGGTATTTTTTTTTCTGTCCATCATAATATTCCAGCAGGGTAAGAATGGCCGAAGGCACCCCCACCATGACATTAATGGAGAACTCTTCCAATGTTTTTAGAATATGATCTGGACCAGTGGCACCGGCGATTGGGAATTGTAAAATTTTTTTATTTTCAACGGGGATCCATTGCACAGAATCTTTTATAAACAGAAAGGAGGCATAGAGATCACCAACGTAAAATAAATTGGCCACGCGATCATAGTCTTCGAGAATTCCCTGAGACATTCCCCAACCGAAAACCTCAGTAAAGCTTTGCCATTCAAGGGAGGTGAAATAAGAATATTTTGGAGCACCTGTACTGCCCCCACTTTTAAATACGATACCGTCTCTTTTGTCGGTAGTGAGAACATCGCCTTTCCAAAAGGTAGTTTGATCCGTAATCGGAAGATCTGACAATTTTTCAAACTTTGAATTGGCATAGAGTTCTCGATAGTATGGCGAGTGACTTTTTGCGTATTCAACAATTTCTTTCAATGGCCATTTTTGAATTGTCATATTATTTCCTGTGATCCAAAACACTACGAAGTTTTCCAGTGCTCGTACTAAATTCAAGATTAGATCTCTCGGTGATTTCTACTTCAAAATCGAGAACCAGGTCTTTATGGACCACCTCATTTAAATCGCTGTAGTCCGAAATTAATTTAGCCTGAAGCATGTCTTTGCTGACGGTATTCTTAAATAGATTTTCTATTTTCAGTGTTACTTTTTCTTTTTTTATTCCACTGCCTGCATGCAAGTGGAGCTGGAAGGAGCCTTCGAAATCAAATTTGTCTATAAGTAGTTTTTGAAATTTTTGATAACTTAAAAAAGTTGTTCCAATTCTAAAAACATCACCGTGTCTACCCATTAGATCAAATCTAGTTCCAATTCTCCCACATTCACATCTTCCTTCGATAATTCGTCCGACATCACCAATGGCGTAACGAACAATTTTTTGGCCATGACGAACCTTGGAAGTGAATAAAAATCTTCCGACTTCACCTTTTTCTACTGGTCGGTCTGCTTCAAGCTCTACAACTTCCAGCTCATGAAGGCGTTCATTTAAATGATGAATGCCACCGACAGCGAATTCACATTGAAACCCCAAAGGTCCGGCATCAACAGAGCCATAACTGGCAGAACGGATAATCTCGACTCCGTATTCACTTTTTAAAAAATTGCGTTGAGTTTCACTGAAATGCTCACCGCCATAAAATATTTTTTTGATTCCACGGTATTGCTTAAACAATTCGCTATTGGCAGCAAAAAGTTGAATATAATAGGAAGGCATCCCTAATAAAGTATCAACTTTATTTTTTACAATGGTTTTTCCAACCAGTTCGAAATCAGTACTCGCCCCCATGGGAAAATGAACGGCATTGAGTTTTTCTAAGATTGTAAAAAAACTAACGAAGCCTCCGTACAAACTTCCAGCATAAAAAAGATTCATGCAACGATCAGTTTTTGGATCGAGGCCTGCAGCATATAAACCTTCAGCCGCCACTTCCATCTGACGGTGATAATCGGCATAAGTAAAAATTGAAAGTTTGGGCTCGCCCGAACTTCCTCCGCTGTAAAAATAAAGATCAGCGTACAAGTCATCGACAATCTGTGCTTGAAAATCGCTCTTTTCCATAATCAGGCCGGATTTAGGAAGTGGTACCGCAAATTCTTCTTCGAAAGAGCTTTTATGATCCATTAGTTTTAAAGATTGTGAATCAGTATAAGAAATTTTCTGGCAATATCTCTCTAAGGCATACACTCCATCGTGCGGCTCTCCAATATATGAATCTGTCATATCTCCTATGGCCCGAACTCTTTGAACACCCGCTTGAAAAAGTGCGCGAGTCAATTCTTCAATTTCATTTTTATTGGCAGAAACTCCAACAGTTTGCAGATAGACTTTCAGTGGTCTTAAATTCTGAATGATTTTATTTTTGGGCATCGGTTTCACCCAGATGGTGCGAAATAATGGAGAGGCATTTAAAGAGGCCGTATCCTCTATATAAATGCGCCAATCTTTGTTAGCTGAAATAATAGCTTCACTATTTCCTAACATCGAATTGAGTCTTACCTGTTCTCTGCTAACTGTTAATTCTGCCGTTTCTTGAATTCCCGGAAGAACTCTGGCTATAGTCGGCGAAACTAAATCCAGTGCCTTTGCTAAATTTTTTGAAAAGTTTATCAGGTCTTCAAAGCTAGCATCTTCCAGAAATACACATTGAGGACTTGAACAGGCCATTTGTTCATTATTACAAATTTCAAAGGCCAGTTTTTTAAGCATCTCGGCGTTGGAGGCCGAAGACTCTGTAACATAGGCAAAAGAAATTTTATGTCCCCACTCAACAATGCGAGCGCGACTTGGGGCCATATCTCTCAAGCTTTTAATGCTCTCTTCATTTCCCCAAGCTGAAACCACATCGGCCACTGATAAAAAATCCCTTAGGTAAGACTTATCGCTCGAAGAAACTTTTCCGATATAAATATAATCTTTAAAAGTATTACTTGTATCAATGGCACAGAGTTCTTTATAAAATATGGCCGCAAAAGAGCTGTCCTTGCGGGCCAGTTTTAAAACATTTACATTTCCGCTGAGCAAACCTTCAATCACTCCCAAAACACCCAGCAGCGGTGAATTATTGGGAGTGACATGAACTAACACTCCCAAGGGAAACCAAGATTCAAAATGGTTTTCACGAAAATTTATTCTTTTTAATTCAAAAGGAAATTCGCTTCCCAGTTCGCGAGCAAGTTTTTGCCGAAGATTATCGACACTTAAAAAATCAACGAGTGCCTGCATGGAAAGTTCAACTTCCTCATCTCTGACATCAGGGCGAGCTTTGAGATCGCCTAACAACGCTTGATAGAAGGCTCCTCTTTCTTTTAATTTAAGAGAAGCCTTTTCAATTAAGTTAAATAATAAAGACGAAGCAAGAGGTTTTTTACTCCAAAATCCAGCATCATCTTTTTTCTCATAAAATAAATTTTTAAATTCATTATCAGTGACAATTTTGCCTTGCCAAAGATTACTTATATTGCTCATTGGTCCTTACCTTTTAAAAGTTCACTGGCGGCCAGGGCACAACTTTTATTTTTAGAGACACCTGCTCTTCCATGAATTTTAAAATACGGTGTCGGAAGCCCACACCCACAAGTCTTGCCGTCATGAAGCGAGGCCATATCTCCCATGATCACAGAATGCGCCGGCATTGAAGTAATATAAGGAGAAACAAAATGCAAAAAACCCTTTTCTTCAAAACCAAGTGGCTTCAGTGTATCCACGTCGCGGATAAAAACTCTAGACCATACCGGAACATGAAATTCATGATTCTTGCATTCTACATATGGTACACAATGCTCTACTGAACCAAATCCATCGCGAAGTCTCTCGTTTGGAATCCCAAGCATTTCTTCCACTAAAGAATAAAAATCATCCTTGGCAATGGCCTTATCGGCGTTACCTTTCCATCCACCACCTAAAAAGACCATGGAGTCAGGATGCATTTTGATAGGCGCAATCCCTAACTTTTTCATTCGCTCTAAAGCAAAATAAAAGAAGGCCGGAAAACCAAAGAGTCTTACAGGTAAACCTTGTTTGGCAAATTTTTGGAACGCTTCTATTGTTCCAAAACAATCGAACTCATGCCCACCATTTCCAGTGAGCTTAAGAGCGTAAAAAACTTCATTAACCGGAGCATACTTGCAAAGAAAATTATCGGTGTAAGCAGTTCCTAATTTAGAAGAACTTTCTGTCTCGTAACTAAAAAGTATATAATTGCATTTTTGTTCTGGTGTAATCCAATTGTATTTCTCAAAAATTGAATCAACCATTCTTTGAGCTGACCTGATAGTCCATTCATCAAAGAATATTTGAGATTTTTGTCCCGTCGTTCCCGATGAAGTTAAGTGTAAAAAAATATCTTTTTCTGGTACTGATAAAACTTCGTGGGCCTTAAAAAAATGGGCCCAAAGATGAGGAATTTTTAAGCAATCAACGAGAGTTTTTACACTCTCCAGTGAAAAATTCTGGGAGTCAGAAAGTTTTTTATAAAAATCACACTGCTCAATATGCCAGGAAGTAATTTCTTTCATCGCTTCTATAAACTTGGCATCATTATCGGCCAAAACTTCATAAGGAGAAGTTTGGTCACAAACTTTTTGAACGGTGCTTAATTTTAATAAATTTGGAACTTTAAGTTTTTGGTCCATAAATAACCTCAATCGTATCCAGGTTTACTTGCTTCCAAGCATCTACATACTGATCAATAAAGGGTTTAAAAGGTGCAACGACCGCCATGCCACGAAAGTTTAGTGGTTCCATGGTTCTACTCATGACAATATAGTCTTGGTAATTATTATTCACTTCTCTCATGGCAGGATAGATGGCAGAAGGAAGAAATTGTCCGCTGAGAAGTGTGTCGATTAATGGAGTGTGCTCGACATTTACCAAAACTTCGATATATGACACCCCGATATCATCAAGCTGCATATAAAGACTAGAGAGTCGTCCATTAAGTTCAGTAATGGGACGAGTGGATTTTATCAACGTGCAATAGCCATCGCGTTTACTAAAATAAGCGAAGATTTCAATCCGCCCTTTTTTATCAGCGACAATCATATTGGGTGAGTGAAAAGGAAAAAAGCGGTCATTGGGATCGGGAAAGCGCTCAATAAATTTTCGAAGCACATAATTGGGTGCTCGAATAATTTCAAATTCCCATTCTTCTTCACTTTCTTGAACGTTCACAGGCGCAAGTTCAGAAAGGCTTGGAATATTAATTTGGGGAACGAGTTTTTTTAAAATATCATAAAGAGGAATAACTTTATTTGAGACCTTCACTTCAGGTTTTCGTTTCTCTAAAATTCCTGGGCGAAACTTTGCAAAGAGAGTAACCGTTTCATACTGGTGCAAACGATGAGCATTGGGAAAAATGCCCAACGGCAGATAATCATTTTTTATAAAAATCATTTGCGGACCCACTGAAATAGTTCGAGTCGTCGCATAAAGAGAATTGAGTCTAGTGTCTGTTTTGAGAAAAAACTCACTCACAAATGCTACTAAGCTGTTTCCAATTTTATGCCGCTGATAAGTGGGATGAACAACTAGTCCCACCATTTTACCGATCTTATTAAAAGCATCTATTTCAACAATTAGGGCTCCGGCAATAACTCGATTCACCACATCTCGGGCCACCAGACATTTATGAGTTTCCTTATCCTCTATCGCTCTTTTTAAAAGATCCGGATCAGTTCCATAGGAGATCGGATATTTTTGTCCATAAACGCTACGGTATAAATTGATGATTTCATCAACATCTTCTATCCCCGCATCTTGAATTTTTATGTCTATTCCGACTTCCATACTGGTCCTTGTAAAAATTTAGGCATGAGTAGAGCTATGAATATAATGAGGACTCCACTTAATTTGGCAAAATTGGGGATAGAAACATGAGGAAAAATAAGACCTGAAAAGACCAGCGATAAAGGCACTGAGGCGGCACTTATAATATTTACCGCAGTCATGATGGCCGGAACTTCCTCTTCTAATAAGGCAGTCTGAAAATAAGTGAGCACTTGAATATTTAAAAAGGTGCTTAGTATTCCTATTGAAAAAAGAATAATAGCTCCATGCCAAGTTAAGCTGGAGTAAGCAAAAATAAGAAAGAAGAGTCCAAATAAAAAAGAAACCAAAGCGATCATCGATACTCTTTTATTGCTGCTCACTTGAAAACTAGAAAAAGATAAATAGAGCCCCGTAGCAAACGCTCCTATTCCCATAGCTCCTTCAATAATGGCAAGAGAACTGGAGTCACCAAAATATATTTTTTGAACATACCAAGGAATCATGACCAGGATGGGAGTAAAAACTAAATTTAGAAATAAGAAGCTCGCAAGCATTCTGGCGATATCTGGGTATTTTTTTAGAACGTACATCGGTCCAATAGAAGCTGTACTGTTTTCTAAATTGTTATCTGAAATTTTATCTGCTGATTGCGCTAGAGTCTTTAGGCCCATTTGCAAAACGCCGGCCCAGATAAAACTTAGAGCATTAATCAAAACCAATGTTTTTAGGTCGACAAAACTTAAAATGAAAATTGCAAAAGTCGCCCCTAAAATAGTTGAGATGGACATACTCGAATCAATAAGTGCATTAATACCTACAACTTTATCAGGTGAGACGAGCTTTGGTGGCAATGAAAGAATGGCGGGATTAAATAAACTCGAACCCAGGCCTACAAAAAACCCTGAAATAAATAGTGCCGATAAAAGTGCATTGCCTTCTAATTTAAATAAATAAAAACATGCAAACAAAATAAATAAAATTCCACCTCGAAAAAACTCTGAAGCGATCACTGTCTTCAAAGCACCTACTCGATTAATAATGGGCGTGGAATAAAAGGCCATCATTAAATGCGGAAGAAAGCTCACCGCTAAAAACCAAGGAACGACATTAATGGAGTACTCTTTGGAGAGATACCATATCAGGCCGATGGACATCATTTTATCGCAAATAGCAGAAACTAGTTGGGAGACAAAAATCAGGAGCGAATTCTTGTCTTTAAGAACTTCAATATTTATTAAACTCATAAACTTATTTTAGAGTGAGAATGTGTTTAGCAAAAGATGGAAGAATTGATTCCTTAAATTATTAGTCAAGTAATGCAAGGATTCGATCGGCAATATTCCGGGCCTCTAAAGGCTTAGTCAGGAAGCTTTTTACTACCCCTTCTACTCTAGATTTATCGGCTTCACTACCTACCGCTACCAAGGTGGCCTTGGATGAGTACTCACTGAGTTGTGCGATATGATTTCCAGCAGTTTCTACGTCAAAAATAATTAAGTCGGGCAATAGGTCGTCTAGCAGGTAGAAATTATTCTCCAGCGTGGCCACCGTATAGATTTCGGCTCCCTTAGCTTTCAGGGCGAACTCCATCATGGAGCGCAAAAAATCGACTTTTTCGATGTAAAATACTTTCTTCATATGTTCTTCTGTCTTTACCATAGGACCATTTTCTTGTTAGTCTTATAAAATGTCAAACCAAGTACGAGTTATCGATAATATTTCAGGCACAGTTCTCTTTGAAACTTCTGTGGAGAAGATGAGTGAGGCCTACGCTTTTGCCGCAATGTTGGAAGACGCGGGCCTTGACATCAAAATTGATGCTCCCGGATTGACTGAAACTCTCATCAAATCCTTGGGCGCCACCGAAAGCGAAATCGCAGAATACAAAAAAGGCATGGACGACGAACTC
>JAQTTZ010000027.1 GCA_028710485.1 Bacteriovorax sp.
TAATGCTGAATTTATTAAATCTAAAATTCCATATATTTCAGCAAATGAAAGTGACTTACAAATGCGCTATTCATTATTTTTTGATGATACATCTTCTAAAGATCATCCCAAGTGCTTTTACTGTGAAGAGCAACAAACCGAATGGGATCACTTAATTTCTCCTCTTAAAAAAAAGAAAGACCTTGAAGATGATCAAGACCAAGCTTCTGGATATTTTCATGAAGTAAACAATTTAATTCCCTCTTGTCATAGCTGCAACTCATCTAAAGGTAATACCCATTTTGAAGATTGGATGCTTAGTACATCAGTAAAAGCAAAACACAATCTGATTCGCAAGCACATTAAGAGTGGCCTTGAGGCACCTTTAGCTGAGGTTAGAATTAAAGAAAAAATAGCTTTAATTAAATCTGTATTGGACAAGAATCCACCTACAAAAATTGATTTTGAAACTCTTCTCAAAGACAACTTAGAACTTACATCTAAAGAATCTGAACTCAAAAGATTACAATTAGAAATTAGTAAAATATCTAAAGAAGCTTCTAGGATAGCACAAAGCTTAAGCGAGCATTATTCAAAAATTTTATCTAAAGGAACTGCACATTTTTAATACTTGAGTTCGAGCTTTTTATCTCGAAAATGTAAAAAGGATTCAAATGGATAATCTGAATAAAAAATTTAAAGAAAAAATTTACATCCTTGAATCCTTCTCCCCGACAGGAGAAAAAGAATTTCTTAAAGAAGCTCAAGATTTAATGATTTTTTTAATTAATGAGAAAATTGAATATGAGTTTTTTAAATTTACTTCAGAAGAAGACCTAAGAGGGGTTTTAGCTAAAGCAGGTAACGACCTTTATAAAGAACAAGAATTGAAAAAATTACAATATTTACCTTATCTTCATTTTATTTGCCATGGCTCCGAGGACGGTATCGTTGCCACTAATCAAACTGGTAGACAAAACCTGATTACTTGGAAAATTCTCAATGATATCCTTTTTGGATTTTCTTATAATGCTGACAAATTCGGAAAAGAACCTCTCTCGACCGTATTAAAAAGAGATTTAAATTTAAATAAATTAGATGAGTACGGAGAGGAATCAAAAAAAATATTTGATGGAATGTTTAAAAGTTTTACTTACTGTCTTACATACTTAGTATTAACAAGCTGTAAAGGAGGGGCATTAGGTGCTAAGGGGTGTGAAAGCATCGTTAACTTTTCATTTATTATTGGAAGTCAAAATATTACTTATAGCAATGAGACAAGTTCCGCATTTCAAGAGTTTTATAAAAGTTTCAATGAAGATAAGACATTTTTTGAAACGTTGTATTGTATGAATGATTTTATCAAGGAAGGCTCTATTGAAATCTTCATAAGTCCAGAAATGAAGAATGCCTTCGAGTTAATTAATAATAAAAAGAATCCTTAAAAAATATAGAATAATGATAATGCCAAAATATGACTCAATTATTATGAGGCTTTTTTTAGGTTTTCTAAGATATATTCTTCTGGGTCAAGGGACGTATTCTCTTGATCCCGAAATTCTCTTACGATTCTATTGAGTGCAAAACGATTGATAAACCCCTTTTCACAAAGCTCCGTAAAATCTTCTTTTGAAATACCTGTCATGACTTGAAAGAATTGTGGCTCTTTTGTCTGTATAACATCATCAATATTATATTCTCTTTGATAAGTCATATAAATAAAATCAGCCATGCATATTGCTAATCTTTTAATTTGCGTGGAAAACCATTTCTTCTGAGATTGTCTTTCTTCATCCTTTTCTTTTTCTATGAAATCCTCCACTGCTTTCTCTTTTTCTTCAGGAGGTATTGCGGGGTCATTTTTAGTTGCTTCAAGTTTCTCGGCATCAATACCTATTTGTACTAAGTCTTCAACACTCATGCTTCCCACATCTTGAGTACGATACCCTTTTACTTTGTTTAAAATTTCAAACAGGTGGGGATGTTCTTCCAAGAGTTTCAGGCTTCCAAAATTTACAAGAACATTTGATGTTATTCTTCGTGCTAGGGAAACCCTAGAGCCTTCATGGTTTAAAACTTCAAAGATATCTTTTGAAGTCGTAGGAGTGCTAACTAGACTGCCCTCATAAAAGCGTTTTATATCAAGGGTATCACAAAGGCCCGCCACGGTGATTTCAAGATTATCTTTGTTAATATCAACTTTTTGTTCGAAGCTTTCTTGCTGATCAATTTGATCAGCAATGTTACTGGCGCAATCATAAGTTATTCGAAGACATCTCGTAATTGCAAAATCAAAAACCCAAGCTTTTGGTTTGATTATATTTTGCGTTTTATCATCAACCCAAGCAGACTGAACCCTGAATATTGCTTGAAAGTATGACTCTGCCGATTGAATGTCATTTAAAATTAAAATACTATCCCATTCCTTTACTGTTACGCCTGTCAGAAATCTTCCGCAAGTAAGAGTAATCGTGCCGAGCTTTTGAGGATTGTTGTTGGCATCATCTATAGCTTCTTGAACCGCTGATTTTTCTCTTGCAATTATATTTTCATCGTCATCCTTACTCGTGTCACTTCCAGATGCATTAATCAAAGAAAATTTTGAAAAATAGGGATGTCGTTTTAGTTTTTCAATTAAAGTCGATATTGACTCTACTCTGCTGAGCCACCAAACAGTATGTCTAATTGTCGGGACACCAAGCTGGGAACCAAGTTTTCCAAATGCGCTTATAGCTCTAGCTTCATGTCCTGACCTTGTTAAGCCTTCTATGAAATGATCAACAGCATCTTCATACACAAACTTACCTTCTCGTGTTTCAAATAGTCGATTTAATGAAAAATCTATATCATCGGTTTGAAAAGTTTCTCTTTGCTCAAAAATATCCTCTTCAGTTATTTCTATTGTCGAAATATTTAAGTCTGGCATTTGTCGATACGTTTTTGGTTTTTTATTTTTAGGGTCTTGTTCTATTTCATATTGTTTGTTTTTTTGTTCATCTAGATAGCTATAGGTATAAACTTGTTGTGAACAAAAATCATCTTGCTCTATTAACCTGAAAGGTGTTCCAGATAAATCTAAACGTTTAGATTTTAAATAATTTAAAATGTGCTTTGCTCTTTCAGTCCTGCTGCCATAGTGGACTTCGTCAAAAATAACTAAATCCCATTCAATTAAAGGAATTTTCTGAAGTCGATCCTTAGTTTTTCCCTTAGCGTCTATTGATAGGTCTTGTAGTGAAACACATAATACAATTGGCCCAAGGGTATTCGGGAAATCACCATTGTCATTTAAATAGGGGTCATTTGGTCGATCAGCCTTTTTTTTAGCTCGTATTCCAGTCCATCCATCAAAAGCAATTTGATTATTTACAGTATCGATCCATTCGCCAATGACATCAGGTTTATAAGTAACAATTAAAATATTCTTTGCACTTAGCGACTTTGCCAGATGTATACTCGTAAAACATTTTCCGAAGCGCATTTTTGCATTAACTAAAAATCTTTCGGGATGAGTTGAGGCTCTTATTATGTCTTCAGAGTATCCATTTAAAAACCATTTTTTAGCTTTCTCAATTACTTCTGATTGCTCTTGACGAAGACTATAGTTGAGAATTCTTGAAATCCCGTTAACAACCTCATTATAGGCGACCCTAACGTCATTAAAAGTTGCATGGAACCATTCCTTTCCAGGCCCTCCTTTTACTTGTTTACAACCATTTTTAATTAATTGTGCATGGATGCTTTTATCAGTTATACCATTTGGTAATTCTCCCAAGAGTATATACTGTGGTTGCTCTGGGTTACTTGTGCCAAATTGTTCTTTAATCCTTTTATGATGTCGCCCAATTTTACAATGTCCAACCTTTACAAGTCCCTTCTTGAGATAATTTTCTGTAGAATATGCATAAAGCTCTAGGGTATCCACTAAGACCATTCCTGAAGTTTTTTCTTAATATGTTCTTGCTCTTCTTTTGTAATCTTAAAAAGCTTATATAGCTGATCATCTGTCCATTTTTGAGTCACGTCCATTAAGGGAACCCAAGACCATTGGCTTTTGTAAATATCCTGAGTAACTTTTCTCAAGCCAAGAAAATATCGTGCAAAGTTTGTAGAAAGATATGCTTGAAAATTTTCTGCTTCGGATTTTTTCTTGAAGCATCCAACTACATTGTATGTTTCGGTGGTGATAAAGCCCTTGGGTATAATAAAGAATTGACTCACTGGCAAGGTTACTCTTCTAGTCCCAGGTGCATAAGCTTTAGGGACTGCAACTTTCCATTCCTCTATTTTATCTAAATTTTTGTGAATATCTTTAATGTTGGCATATTGGATTTTACGACGTTTCGTAAAGCATGGAATAGCATCAGCATGCTTTTCGCTTAGTGCTTCAGTCCTATCAAAATAAAAAGTTCTGATACCAAATGGCCTCACTGGCCAAGCGTCTTTTGAAACAAACTCACCCTTCCAATTCTTTTTTACTTTTTCAATAAGTCCATAACCCCTTGGATCATCTAAAATAATTTCAGCGCTCGATAAATTAACCATCGAAGAAACACTGTTTTCTATAAATTCAACATCTCCATTGTATTCAGCCTTGTGGTGAAAAAAACAAACTCCACCTTGTACGTCGACAGTAGGAAATACTTTTTGGGAATGTTCAAAATGCTGGATTGTTTTTATCGTTTTAGATTTCATTACACGCTCACGAAAAGCAGTCGCTCCTTTACCAGTTGTAAACCACCTTGAAGGTATTACAAGTACGACTTCTGATATGTCAGCAGAATCCATAAGGGCTTCAGTAAAGAAGTTGTAAACAGCGGTTGCACTACCACCAAAGCCACCATCTGATTCTTGATAAGGAGGATTGCCTATAGCAATTATTTTTTTCTTTTTTGAGGTACTTTTGATGTATTCGATCATAGAAGAGAACTCCTTTTCAAATTTATCCCGATCTAGTCTACCGTCTATTTCTGATAGATAATGACCATCTCTAATGATGTGATTAAATTGCATATCGTGAGAATGTGTGTTGCCTAAAAAAGTTCTAAGACTTAAGCGATGATGTCGCTCGTCTGGTGCAAGGGCAAAGTAACGATTTGATTTATATAACTCATTTTGAATCTCATCAAGAGATAATATTTTACGCTTTGATTTAGCAAGACAACTGGAATAGGCACATGCTAGTAAAATTTCACCAGCTTTACAAAATGGATCAAAAAAAACAATCTCATCATCGCTGAGAATTTCTTCTCCCAACAGGGAAATAAGTTCAATTGCTTTTTCCATTAACATTATTGGCTGATCTCTACCATTGACATTACCCAAGATATCGACCACATGAGTATTAGTTCTTAATACTGAATTATTACTCATAATTTATACCGCTAAAGCCGTTCTCGATAGTTTTGGTAAGTCTTCTGTGTCTTTTATTATTAATTCTTTAGCAAATTCAAAATTTTCTAATCCTTTTGAACTTCCTGCTGAGATATTTGATAAGAGCTTTAATGCTCTCTCAAAGTTAATAGGAACTAAATTTTTATCTTCGCATTCTGCAAAAAAACTAGACCAACTTAACTGAAAATCAATTTGTTGATGTCCATTTTTGGTGAACCACTTACTTCCAGATTTTGTTTTTAGGGCAGCATTTTGTGCACAAGATTTATTACTTAGAGCCGAGAGAGTTTCATTTTCATGAATGTGCCATTTAATAGTGCAAAGGACATGAGCCATAAAATCTTTATTTTTTATTATTAAGGTTTTATCCAAATTTATTCTCATTTTTTCTTTTAAGAAATCGATTGTTATGGCCATAACTCTAGATCGGCATTGACGAATATTTTGTTCATCAATATCAATTGCCCATAAAGTATTTAATGCATTTGCTACAGCGTAGAGGGGGGCTTCCTTAATTGAATGAGACAAAGCTTTTTTATATATTGCATTGATTCTTTTTTTATAAATTGCGGCCACAATATTTCCATGGCCACAGCTCGGCTCGAAAAACGAAATATCTTCATCTTTCCAACTGTTCTTATTCTCTTTTTCAATTATTTGAAGCATGTCTTCTACGTATGCTTCAGGAGTAAATACTTCGCCAAGATCTCGAACTCGTGCTCTAGTGCGATGATTGAGTTTATCTGACTGAATAGAATTGCCCATTTAAATCTCCAAATTTATTTAAAGGGCGGATCGGGTTACAGTATAAAATATTTAGAAATTGAGGCTGCTATTAAAAAAACGGAAAAAATCATCCTCTAAAAACTGTATGAAAAATATCAACTATAGGGATAATGCAGTCATTAATTTTTAGCAAAAAATATTACTGGGTGGTGACGTTGCCTGACAATGAAGTAGTACCGTTGCTGAGAATTAGCTCCTGAGAAATTTACTCTAAAAGTGCTATCAGATTGGCGGGATGTAGCATCACCTTGATCTGAAGTTAATCAGTTTCATGCCATCATTTACGAATAGATTTTTTCCCAGGATTTTTTTTCATTTGAGTAAGACCAATTTCTAATGCTTCAATTATAATCTCATTTTTTCTGTATAGATATTCACCATCAGGAACATTTTTATTATAGAGGTCTACTACCTCATCAATCATATTGTTTAACTGTTCCTTTAAGTCGGCCGTAATTCTGAACGAAAATTGAGGATAGTCAGATGATGTGCGACTTTTCTTAGTCATAAAACTCCAGTGCTAATTTTTTACACAGTTATTACATCAAATTTTATGATCTAAGTCGCTGATTGTAAATGCACTTGTGACTTTCACTAGAGACTTGCATCATTGTCATGCACTATTGATTGACACAAATGCAACGCCGCGCTATCATTAACCTACAAAACTAGTTGGGGATTATGAAATATATAGCAAAGTACGATTACATAAAATTCAAACAATGCCCTAGGCTCTTTGCTTATAATTGGCTTGATATTCGGCCTAGCGCTGGGGAAATTGATCCGCTTAAAGACTTCCTAACCTTACAGGGCATAGAAGTGGGAATTCTCGCCAAGGACTTGTTTAAAAATCGAGCCACATACAATGTTAATCAAAAAAATGTGACATTAGCCTTTATTGAAACAAAAGAAGCATTGGGAAGTGTAGACGTAATTTTTGAAGGTGCATTTGAATACGAAGGTCTTATTACCCGTCCAGATATCTTAAATTTTAAGGACAATGAGCTTGTTGAAATTAAATCCACTACCGAAGTTAAAGACGATCATATTTTAGATATAGCATTTCAAAAATATCTCCTTGAAAAATGTGGAGTCAAAATAAACAAAGTAAAAATTGGACATATTAACAAGCAGTATGTTTTTGATGGCACTCTTGATCTTAATGATTTTTTTATTTTTACTGATGTCACTGAAATTATCAGCCACAAAATATTAGAACTCGAAAATGATCTGTTAATCATTAACGATATTATCAAAAATGGTGTTCTCCCTGAAAGATTAATCGGTAGCCATTGTAATAGCGAGTCAGGGTGCCCATATAAAAAAGACTGTTGGGACGAAGCCACCCTCGACTCTATTTTTAATCTTCGCCGTGATGTAAGCGGTAAAAAATTTGATCTTCATAGAGAGGGAATAAAGCAATTAAAAGATATTCCCAGTTATGTCACTCTTACAAATTTTCAGAAGTTACAAAAAGAAGCCGAGATTCATAGCTGCGCTATTGTTAATCATTTTGCAATAGCAGAAGCTATTCATGAAGTAGTATACCCCATTTATTTTCTAGATTTCGAAGCTTTTATTCAAGCGATTCCTCGCTATCCAAAGACCACGCCTTACCAACAAATTCCGTTTCAAGCATCTATTCATCGACTGAAAGGACAAGGATTAAAACTGAAACATTTTTCTTTTTTGAATATTGATGACACAGATCCAAGATTAGCATTATCTAAATTTTTAATTAAGTCGCTTGAGGAGTATGGATCAATAATCGCTTATCATGCTTCCTACGAGAAAGGGCGTCTTTACGAGCTAATCAAATCAGCTCCTCAATATGAAAAGGAACTACTGGCCTTAATAGATCGAATTTGGGATCTCGAAGAAATCTTTAATAAGGGGATGTACGTTCATCCAGATTTTCAAGGCAGTACCAGTATAAAAAAAGTTCTTCCAGTTATCTGTCCAAAACTTTCTTATGATGACCTTGGCATCAACAATGGCACTCTTGCATCGGTTCAGTATTTAAAAATGATTTCAAAAGATACAAGCAAAGAGAAAAAGGAAAAAATAAAAAACGACTTAGAAGCATACTGTTCTTTGGATACTTTCGCTATGTATTCCATCTTTAAAAAAATATCGGAGTTGATATGAATGTCGATATTTAACAACATTTAATCTTTAGGAGCAAAAAATGAAGAAGAAAAAGAAGTCTGCAAAATGCAGACAAGGGAATTCTATTATCTATTACGACGAAAAGCATAGCAGTGAGGAACGAATTAAACCTAATAACTGGAGACAAATAGTTCCATTCACCACAACAGCTATTAAAAAAACAAAAGGAGAATAAGTATGATTCAGCCATTATTTCCTCAGGTACATAAAGCAGTAAATGAGATGATGCAAACAATTTCTAATATGCCAGATGCTCGGCTATATCAGCTATTGGCCCCAATGCAGAGTGGGAAGACTCAATTTATCATTGAAATGTACCTGAGGTTTAAACAGGAATTCCCCAATTGTATGGGACTATATATTGTTGGCCATAACCACAAAGATTTCATCGATCAAAATTTTACTCGTCTTGAATATCTTATTACGAAGGATTGTTATTGCTTAACTTTAAGTGAGCGCAGACAAAGTAAAATTAATGGACGACCTCTTAAAAGCTTTATTAATGATCCTATCCTCATTTTTTTTGATGAAAACCATTTTGCAGATGGCATAGAGCAGACGATAGATAGATTTCTTAAAACAAATAAACTTTACGCAAACAAGAACGTCTACCTGGTATGCGTTTCTGCCACTCCATTTTCATCTGTAGCTCAGGCAGATGAAACGACTGTTATGTATGACTCAATGTTAATGCCAACATACAAATCGGTAAGCATGATGCTTAAAAGAGGTGACATCTTTGAAGCATCTCCAATTTTAAAAAAGGAAAAAGATAAATTCAGAATCATTGATGATTCCCCTGCCTATAAAGCAATGAAAGATGTTATTCTAAAAAAAGATCATGGGTATATCATTCTACGAACATCTAAAAAAGCAGAGGCTGACTACTTAATTAAGGAACTGACTAAACGATTTCCCAAAAAAGTACATGTGAGACACTGGAACCAATCTAAGCAAATGTCTTCACCTGGGGATTTTTTCAATGCCTACTGCCCAGATAATATAACTATAGTTATCGTTCAACAAAAGGCCAGAATGGGAAATACCATTCCCACCAAATTTGTTCACATGGTTTATGATTATTCTCCTAATGCTTCCATTGCGACAATCGCTCAAGGTCTACTTGGAAGATGTTGTGGCCATGGAAAAATTAATGATCAGGTAAAAGTCTTCACTCATTTAAAACAGGCCGAAGCTTATTCACTTTTTGAAAATGGATTATTTGAAGATTTCTATGCCTTTGTTGATGAACACCAGCTTAAAACCTCACAGCGCTCTGAAGTTGAACTGACTACGGGAATAACATTTGCCACAGAAGTTTTAGAATCAAAAAGTCTCGACAGAAATATTATTGTTAAACAAGTAAGGGATCATCTTGGTGCAAAATTTGGAGAGAATCCCATGTTTGACGATTCAATGGTTGTCCACCGCCTATCAAAAAACAAAATGGAAAAGGAAGGTATCTGGTATCAAAATATTATCGATAATCCATTAAATGATGCTGGCAGGAAAAAATTAAGCAGACACCCCAAAAAAGTATCTGTCCTTGTAGATGACAGAAGAATGCCTTGTCGTGTTTTTGCTGCCTTTAGATATGAAAGCAATAAACCCACTATCGGTTTAATTCCAAAACCAACTTCAATTTATAACAATATTGAGGCCAATGAATAATTCACAGAGAAGGAGCGCTATATGGAACATGACCACACGCTAGAGATTCTAAGAAGACTTGGAAAAATTATTGATGATCTTAACAAGCAAACTTTTTCTCTTGAAGAGGCTGCTGCCTTTTTAAAAACAACCACAGAAACTGTAGAATACTACAGTAAGAGACAAAAACAACTTTCCCATGTCAATTTAGGAGGGACATTGGTCTTTAGAAGGAAGGATTTAGAAGAGTTTATGGAGAAAAAGTTAAAAAAAGGATTTGTTTTTTAAAAAACCAGCAATGATAGCTAATAAACTACTATTTTTTTTATTAGGTACCAACAATTTTTGAAAGGATTACCTGTGGAATTTGCTTTACTAAAAATTATGAAATTTGAATTTATTGGCAACTTGTATAAGGATAAAAGTCTGCTTTCTAGAGTAGAGCTTCATGCCTATCGCAAGAAATATCGAGTATACTACCATCTCCCTGATGGCACATATTCATATTATTACTCTGTGCCTGATCTAAAAAACAAAAAAGAAAAAGACACTTTCTTAGCTGAATTTCGGTACGCTTTAGCTTCTGGCTTTCTTCCAAGAGCAGGTGCCGAGCTTTTAAGACGCAAAAGCTTTGATCCCAAGATTGGGACGTTTGAAATATTTTTTAAAAAATACTTTAATGAGTATGCGACAGGAGAGAGAAGTAAACTGGACGAATCAAAAAATACACAAAAGACAGTCAGCAGAGCTGTTACAGCATACTTTTTGAACAAAAACATAGACTCTGTCTGCCAAATAACAAATGAGCACCTTAAAGATTGGGACACTGATTTATTGATTAGACTCAATAAGCGGACAGGGGAACTTCTTGAAGGTAGCACTCGTAATTCATATCGAAAATGTTTTAGGGCCTTTCTTAATACAGCTAAGGATCATAGCTACCCTCTTCAATGCGCTCCCGATAAAATGAATATTTTTGAATATACAAAGGGTGGTGAAATAGATGAAAAAGCAGACGTACGCCAAGTTATTTATCCTCTAGCGCTTATTGAGGCTGTAGAAAAATGCTCCTATCCATTGGATTTAGAAAGGGAGCCAGACATGAGAAGGATCATTCGGCTTTGGCGTGAAATTGGTCCTAGGACAGGAGAAATGCTCTCTTTTGGAGAATGTAATGTTGAACTAAAAGATGGGATGCCTCTTAATTTAAACATCAAAGAACTTCAAACAATAAAATTTACTCCAAAAACAGAAATAAGTAAGCGCCCAATTCCATTAACTGACTCTGGAAGTGATTATATTTTATCCCTTCTTCAAAAATTTGAAGGTGTAAAAAGATATGGGAAAGTAAAAAATGAAATTGTAGAATTTCCATTTTTATTTGTTTTCAAAGACAGTAATGGGAATTGGGTCAGAAATGATGCAAAATTCAAAAAACTTTTTAAAAAAATTACCCAACACGCCATTCAAGAATTTAATCTTCCCTACACTGAGAAATATATTCCTTATGACTTAAGACGTTCTTGTAATCTCTATTTAAGAAAAGATCGTGGGATGGAAATATCACAAGCGGCTAACTTTCTTGGCCACAGTGAAGAGACAAATAAAAAGCACTATACTCTTGATGAGGACAATGGCGACATCAATAAAGCACAAATTCAAAATGCTCTCATGGCATCAATGCGGGTTAATCCTGAAACAGAAAAACTTTATTCTCGTCATTTCCAGAAAGAAACACCTAAAACGTCTCTAGTTTTGGCCACTCAAAAAATACAATCTAATTTTTCTCAAAATCTAAGCATAGAGCTAGAATGTTTGGAAAATAAACTTTCTTCAATTGAAAGTAGCGGCTTTATAATTATGAAGGCCCAAGTTAGCGCTGATGAGGAAAAAATTCTTTAAAGTTCCAGTTTACTACACCTACATTTCTCGATGAGGCCAGCAAGACTGGCCTTTTTTTTGGCGTATTGTGTACGCTTTAAAACAAAAACAATACTTCTATTTTCGTGCTTTTCTTCGTGCAGAATAAGCAAAAAGGCTTGAAACAATTAACAAATTTCAAAAAAGGGAAAACTCTAGGTAGATACTTCACCTATTTTCCAGATTTACTTTCAAGGTCTTAATTTGCTTACAGCCTTATAGCTTTTTTATTTTTCTGCACGAAAAAAATGACGTAACAAATACCAACAAAAACCTAAGTTCTACGTGTTTTTCCGTGCAAGACTTCGTGCAGATTTTTTTAATAAAATTAAATTACATTATTTTTTTCCTTCATTGTTTTTTAATATTTCTCATCAGAACAGTATCATCTATTAGGAGAAGCTCTTGGTAAAAATTAATCACCAAGACAACTAACTCATTAATAGACATGTTAAAAGGAGATAATGAAAATGAAGGCAAACCAAACTGAAGAACATGAAGGAATGACAATTTACAAACTGTTACGCTTAAATGCTCCTGACTTAAAACCTGGACTATACTATCGTTACTTACCGCTAAAAGATGATCGAACTCTGTATCACTGGCCAGATGTAGTCTCTGCCGAAAAAATAAAAGAATGTGAGGATGGAATATTAAAGGATCTTGATGATGACGATTATGAAGATGGATACTATTTTGATTATCAAGATTACAATAGTTTTTAACAACTATTGTCTAAGAAATGTCGTACTTATCCTATGGCCTCTTTTTTTGATTTTCAATTTATAAAAATTCTTTAAAATCTGGTATTAGCTTCCACGCTCAATACCACTTTATTACAAAGGCTGAGGACTATTTTGTTTTGTGTATGGCCAGGAGAACTATTAGAAGTACGCAAAAAAAGCGTTATAGATACTGAGATAATCCAAACTCAAACGTAAAATTTTGTACAAAAGCTCGTACAAATAAACGTCATCAGTCCTTTCATTAATATATTTTGTCCTTCGAAAATAAACGGGAAGATTTTAAAAATTCAACGGGCGATTTATTTCAAAATTAGTTAAAATACTTAGTGATGAACACAGTTGCGGACAAAAAGCTTACGCTTGTGTCCATTTGTATGAGGTCTTGGACATAAACGTGACCATGGCTAACTAGAATGATAGCGCTAACCGAAAGGCCAACTATAAACTATTTAAGGATCTTTGATGCTTGTAAAAAATTTAAAGAAAATTCTCGAAGAAAAAGAGATGTCAATTTCAGAACTTTCGAGAAAAACGGACATCCCTAAAAGTACTTTGATGACATGGCTTGCAGGTAGAACTCCAGATCTGCTACAGCTAGATAAAGTTGCACAATACTTGGGAACCAATATTGAGTCTCTGGCATTTGGAAGAAAGCAAGAAGATATTTTTTCAGAACTTATGCAAAAAGTTGAAATTCATACTGGTTTATATGAAATATCAGTGAAGAAAGTAACAAGAAAATAATAGGAGATTTTAATGAAGCACTTTTTAATGATTGTTTTGGTTCTTGCTGGTCTTATAACTTTTGCAGGTTGTGGGAAAAGTGTAACAGGCACACCGACACCACTACAACTAACGAAACCAATTGTAGATTAAATCTAATTTGAAACAAGGAGACAAAAATGAAAAAAATAATATTTGGAATGATTTTAATTTTCTCAACATCATCTTTTGCGGCTCCTGCCGATCTGGCAGCGGCTAAGGCTTTTGTAAACGCAGAAGTGTCATATATGATTGATATGCTAAATGCCTCATTTACTAAAATAAACCTTACTTCGTGTGCTGATCTCACTCCGACACGAATAACGGACATTTTTACGATTCATGCCCTTGCTGCGTGGGTTGGTTCTGATGATCCGAACTTTCCAATGAAGTTAGTACATGCCACAGCTCAAAAAGCTGGTATGGAAAAAAGAGTAGAGATATATGCGGGCGTGGGCTACCCCTTGGGCGCTATCGTCGAATTTACGTGCGACATGAAAAAAGGTTACTTGGTTCAGACAGGACGTGGAGGACCAGGAGCGGGTGCAGACTTAATGGAAACCTATTGGGATAATTCAACAGGAGTACCTGATGTTCAATTTCGAATTGTAGGCCCTACCGATGGTGATGTACTATTTGCTAGAAGTAACGGTACGCTACTTACGTTGGGAACGATGTCATACCTTAACCTGACCGCTTACTTAACAGCATTTGGTCTAAACTATGCTACCTTGAACCCAGGTCTGGGTTGGTAACTACCTTAACCTCCAGTTGAGGGCGATTAATCGTCCTCAAACTTTATAAATTCTTTAAAATCTGGTATTAGCTCCCCACGGTTCAATACCACTTTATTACAAAAGCTGAGGACTATTTTATTTTGGGTGTAGCCTGGAGAACTATTAAAAGTTTTTTCTAAGTTTGAAATTTTTTCAAGTATAGCTGCTTGAATCCAATCATCATGGTCCTTAACTTCTTCTAAACTCTTTAGCTCCTCTTGGAGTTCAGTGATTTCCTCAACAAGCTCAAGGTCTACTTCCTTGAAGGAAGCGTCTGAAATGCCACGAGACGCCCTATCACGAACCAGATTCTTTCTTGCGGTTTCTTTTTTGGTAATATTGGCCTGAATGTGGGCCACTTTATTTTTATTAAAATCGCTTTCTTCTAATACCGTCGCTTCCACCTTCTTCTTAAACCAATCTAACATTCCATCTGATAACTTAACCTCTTTAATAATTTCATAAAGCATCTCTTCTATTTTTTCGTCAGAGAAATAGCGTTGTGAACCAAGTTTTTTCATGTAACGAGCGCTTCTTTGTGAACATCTTTTCTTGCTGCAACCACAGCTCCAAGTAACAGATTTATCCCTCTTCATCTCTCCTGAAACCGATCCACCACAAATATCCCCTGTAGGTTTCCCATCTTTATCTAGAATTTCTCCACCACACTTAATCGTTCCAGTATAACTTAAATTTCTCTTCGATGATTTAACATTTCTCCCTTTTCCTTCAAGAATACCTTGAACTTGTTTCCACAAATTTTTGCTAATGAGAGGCGGATGTCGTTTGGGATCACCATGGAAAAGAACCCCCTTGATGTTAAAGTCTCCATAGTAAAATGGATCTCGTAAAATACTCATCAAGCGCTTCTTGTGTGGAATTTTATTAGAATCAATGATGCCCTTGAACTCAGCATCCAATTTCTTTTTAAATAATGGATCACCTGTGACAGCAAGATTAAAAGCTCGTTCTACGTAACTACAAAATGGATAATCCAAAGCATATCCCTTTAAATTTGATTTAATAAGAACAGATTTATAACCAAAAGGGGCATTATATTGAGCGTATCCATCTTGGTATTGTTCCAACATCCCTTCTAGTGAATTTCGTCTTCTCTCATTATTATCTTCTTCGCTACTTGCATGAAGTTTCTCCCAACGATCCCACACATCTTGTGTACTCGCTTTATGAAGAACTAAGTTATCCCTAAAATAATGCAATACTACTCCATACTCAAGGACAAGACTTCTTAAAAGATTAGTGGATAGTTTATTTCTACTGGCCCTTGAAGCGTGACTTAAAACAAGGTGCATGATTTTCATTTTAGTCTTATGACTTTTTTTAATTTTCTTAATTATTTCATTAAATATTTTTCTGCATTCAGCATAATAAGCGGTTTCGGCCATAGAAAATGTTTCCATGACATCTAATTTATTTTTTTTAGTATATTCATTACCTCCACGCTTTTGAATTTTGGGTGAGCTTTTATCTTTTTGTTCTTTGGTACTAACTCTATCAATTAAAAAAGTTAAATTACTTGAAGGAATATATTCATTTGTAAAGTAACGATCCCTTAATTCGCTGACATCATTTAATGCACTCATCTTTTTTCTCCTTGTCTTTTATTACTAAATCCATCATGGAAATAATTAATTCTCTGGCACAGTTATCGAGTTCAATCTTTTCTTCATCAGTAAGAGGTCGACCTTTTCTTTCTTCCCATGGGGTGTAATCCTCATCATTTTTAACTAACTTTCCAGGTGTTTTTGATTTTGGAACAAACGGAGGATATTCAGTTATGACAAGAAGTGGTTGTTCTTCAACATTGGCTTTCGCCGCTGAATTGAGGGCTTTGTTTGCGTGATATCTTGCCGTGTTTCTGTTGCTATCACATACCTTGCATTTGGCTTTAAAAATGGGGTTTCCGAAGGGATCCTTCTCGCTACCTCTGGTTGGAAAGTCTTCTAGCTTTTTAGTTTCACCGCATCCACTGCATATTTTTTCGTTCATCATGTCGAATAATACAAATATAAAAAAAAACTTATAAGGCCGACTACTTTTCCCTTCAAAATAACCATATTTTGGGGTACATTTCATCGGGGCACAGCAAAATGGGGTACAAATGAAAAAAGGGATAAACCGAATTCAGATAAAACGTGAAATGAAGAAAAGGCCTTCAAATTCCTACCCTAAGCTTTCATTTAGGGTCGATACAGAAACAAAAGATGAACTCCTAGAGTGGGTTGACTCGCTTTATTGCCATTACCTCGATAGAAAAGGAAAAGATGAATATACCGTTAAAAAAAATGACATCATCATTGAAGCACTTAAAATAGGCCTTCAACAGATTGAGCATGATATAAAGAAAGCTCCATTGCTAAAGAAAAAAGATATGTCACTCGAAGATTGGCAAAGAAGAAATCCTAAACCGAAAGGAAAACGAAATAGTCTTTTTTAAAAATCACGAAAGTCATACCGATCTAATCGTAAAATTAACGTAAAGAAAATTCTTTAAAATAATTGATCTTTTTCTCTCCACCAACTGTACTTGCTTCTGTTATATCGAACTTCAATATCAAAAATAAATTTTGATAAAAGGAGTTCTAATGAATAAAGATAAAATAAACGATCTTTCAGACTCCCTTCTCAAACAGCGGTATCTCACTCAAGTCTTTATTCCAGAGACTAATCTTGCCGTTTGTATGGGGAGGGTTTCTACTAAGGATCAAAAAGACGAAGGGCGCTCTGATGAGGCCCAAATAGAGCGCATTGAAGAGTATGCTGAAAAAGAACGTCTGCGTATTGTGAAATCTTGGGATGTCGCTGAGGCGGCCAGTAAGCATGAAAAGAGAAAGCACTTCATTGCCATGCTAGACTTTGTTAGAAAGAGCCATCTGAGTGGTATTCCTATAAAGCATCTACTCTTCTCACATCAGTCAAGAAGTAACCGAAATCGCCAATCGGCAAGAGAGCTTGAAGACCTAATCAGAGATCACGAGGTAACACTTCATTGTGTGAGAGATAATCTTCGTCTTAACTGTAAATCACCACAAGAGGCTTGGCTTATGTGGGACATCTTCAATAACTACAACGAAAACTTTATCAAAGAGCATATAAAAAATGTCATGGATGGAACTTTAAAGAGAGTTGAGATGGGGTTATATCCAGGACGAGCGCCCATTGGTTATAAGAATGTGAGAAAAAACAATATTAGTTTTTTTGAAATTGATCCTGACACTGGGCCATTTATTAAAAAAATGTTTGAACTTTATGCTGAAGGTACTTATTCAGTGTCCATGCTTTTTGATGAACTAAAATCACTAAAAAAACTTTATCCAAAAGTAAGTGAGCCTTCTGAAAAATACGTGATTCAAATTCTTAAAAATCCATTTTACATTGGTGAATTCTATTATGCTAAATCGTTATTCAGAGGTCACCCAGAATATCATCCTCATCTCATTGAATATGATCTCTGCAAGAAAGTTCAAGACGTTATTCTCGGTATGGCCGCTTTTAAAAAACGTTGGGCCTATAAGCAGGAATTTATTTTTGCTAGTCTTATAAAATGTGGTGGACACATTTTGGATGAAGATGGAAATCCCACCGAGAAGAACTGCAATGGTGCCGTAGTGTCTGAAGTCAAAAGAAGAATGACAAAAAGACATGGCTACAATTATCACTACTACTATAGCTGTGGTAACAATCGGAGTTTGACAGGATGTTCAGAAAGAACAAAATCATATCTTGAACCAAGGGGCCTTAAGCGCTACCTCCCTCAAGAAAAAGCGGTTGAATTTTTAGGAAGCCTTTTTACTCGTTTTGATTACAGTGCCTATGAAATAAAAAAAATTGTGAGCCAGTATCAGAAGTATGAAGAGAGTTTAATTGGTGATGCCCACAAAGAGCTTGCGAGGCTAAAAGAAGAGAAAGCTGAAGTTGGTCGACTAATTTCTCAGTCCTATGAAGACAAAATCAGTGGTGTCATTCCTGAATATTTGTGGAAAGAGAAATACAGAAAATGGATGGATGAAGAGAGTAGAATCAAATCTGAGATAAAAGCGTTCGAGTGTACAGAACCAGCCACTACTCCTAGAGTAAAAGAGTGGATCGAACAGGCAAAAGCTCTTAGTTCTCAATACTTTTCGGCATCCCATACATCAAAACGAAAATTCGTCGAACTAGTGGGATCGAACATCATTTTAAAGGATGGAAAGATTGATTTTTCATTGAGGAAACCTTGGAATTTGCTTCCCCCAAAGGGGAAAATCGAAATATGGTGGACCCTTGCGGGATCGAACCGCACACCTCAACACTGCCAGCGTTGCGCTCTACCAACTGAGCTAAGAGCCCACATAAAATGTGTTAGATAAATGTAAAAAATAATGAGAACTCTTTCAAGCTTTTTATGAAATAAAAGGCTTTTGACGCGCTTTTCTCATTGATATTTTCTAACTCAATAATAATTTACGCATAACGTGCCTTTCTGATACGATCAAATGCTTACATTTTACAGTCAATTACTAACTTAAATGCGACTAAAGGATCTTATGGGAATTTTTATCAATAGAACTCTAAATATGAAAAAAATTAAAGCGATCGGCTTTGATATGGACTACACCATCGTCCGCTACAACACTGAGGCCTTCGAGCGCTTTACTCACCAAGCGACTTTAAAAAAATTAGTATCGGAAAAAAAATACCCTGAAGAAATATTATCGCTTGAATTTGATTTCCAACGCGTCATTCAAGGCCTGGTCATCGACAAGAAAAAAGGAAATCTTTTAAAAGTATCTCGTTTTGGAAAAGTAAAATCTTCTTATCATGGTCTCACGCCCATAGATTTTAAAGAGCAACAAAAAATGTACGGCAACGGAGTCATTGATCTCTCAGATATTCACATCCAAAGCTTGGATACCAATTTTTCTGTTTCAAACGGTGTCCTCTACTCGCAATTGATAGAGATGAAAAAAAAGGGAGCTAATTTTCCTGACTTCGAAACTCTTGCTGATGATGTTAAAGAGGCTCTCGATATTTGCCACTCGGATGGAACACTTAAAAATCATGTGCGCAATAATATTTCTGAATTCATTATTCAAGACCCAGAAGTTGTAACTCTCCTAGAGCGCTATAAAAGATATGGTAAAAAATTATTGGTCATCACCAATTCTGATTTTAATTACACTAAACTTTTACTCGACTACACAATCAATCCTTTTTTAAAAGAGCATAAAGATTGGTCAGAGCTTTTTGAAATTACCATCACTCTTTCCAGTAAACCTCGCTTCTTCACGACAAAGACGGCATTTCTAAAAATTGATCCGGCGACAGGTCTAATGACAAACGCTGAAGGCAAAATCACTAAAGGAATTTACCAAGGTGGATTCGCTGGAAAACTACAAAAAGACCTGGGTCTTGAAGGCGATGAAATTCTCTATCTTGGGGATCATATTTACGGAGACGTTGTTAGTATTAAAAAAACTTTTAATTGGAGAACGGCCCTTGTGCTCGATCCATTAAAAGAAGAGATTGAGTCCATTAAGAGTAGTGCTTTTATTCAGAGTGAAATCGATAAGCAAATGGCCATAAAAGAATCTCTTGAACACATGCTCAATGATATCGATATTAGAAAAACAGAATTACATGAGGATGTTTCAAAAGAAGAACTCAATGGACTCTTTAATGATATTGATAAAGTGAACTCGATTATTTCAGAACTTCTTGATCAACATAAGAAATTTTTCAATCCTTATTGGGGAGAAATGATGAGAGCTGGTTTAGAAGAATCGCGTTTTGCTGATCAGGTAGAAAAATACGCCTGTATTTATATGACGAAAGTAGCAGATCTTATTTCTTATTCACCGAGAACTTACTTCAGACCTTTTAGAAGAACTCTCCCGCACGAACTTTAAAAATTGCGTGTAAATCTCCCATGATCTTTTGCCATAGCCACCGGCCATGACATAGGACTGGGGGATTTTGCGATCAAGTAAAAATTGGTAAACTAAAACATCTCTCGACAACATTTGCTCGCGAGTTAATTTAAGTTTATCGGTACTTTGAAGTTCATCATGTTCATAAGGATCAGCACCATTAACTACGATTGCCACGTCTGGTCGCGGATAATTTTGATCCAGTTCATTTAAAGCGGTACTCAGCCGATCCAGGTATTGATCCTCTTCACCAACATCAATCCCCATTTCTATATTACAGGGAATGAACCATGGATCACCAACAGATCCAGAATCCAGAGGCCAGCCCTCTTTCATATGAATACTCAAAGTCACGATACTTGCGTCTTTTGCGGTAAGCTCGGATGTACCATCGCCTTTATGTGCATCCACATCAATTACCCAAGCGGTCTTGATGAGATTTTCTTTTTGAAGTTTTCTAAGAGTAATAACAATATCGTTAACTAGACAAAATCCACGCCCAGCAAAACTCATCGCATGGTGCATGCCTCCGCCAAGAAAATAGCTAAGGCCAGTCGTTAAAGCATTTTTGGTGGCATAATAAGTCATGCCAGTTTGTTTTAGAACAATACTGAGAGCGTGATTAAAATCTTTTTTGGCCTTTTTAGGATTATAGCGATGATAGTTTCCTTCAGCGTCTACCAGCTCGAAGCAAGACATCATCTCGCGCTCAAGTTCGTGATAGCTTCCAAAGATACGATCAACGAAATCTTTATTGTGGGCCAAGAGTAAATCTTCTTTGGTAATTTGGGGAGTAAGTGCCGGATCGAAATAAGTAAGACTTGGATCAAGTGTTTTTAAATGTTCAAAAACACTGCTGGCACGATCATCCACAACTGGAATTTCTATTCCGTAATCAGAAAATTTAAAATCACAGTCGGGATGGTAAAAAATCATTTTTATTAGTTCCTAAAAAACTACCAAGTAAATTGACAGTCAACTTGTGCCCAAGCAGTAATGAATGGATCGTAAAAGTTAGAGTAAACAAAAGCATCAGCAAACATACCTGGAGTAACGTAAATTTGATTAAACCAAGAGTTTATAACAACTCCATTATAAGTCTGACCAAAAGCAGTTCCCGAACAAATAAAAGGACGACCTGTATTATTAAAAACGCGAGCAGTTGCAACTTCACGGTTCACAAAAAAGCTCATTTGCGGAACAAAAGCAAATACAGACGAAGTAAGTGCTAAAAAGATAACAGCAGATAACATTAGTTTTTTCATGGCGGGACTCCTTGGAAATTTCTTAAGTCTTAAAGAAGATTCTTTCAATCATTTTTGCCCGGTTTTTGCAAGTTCGGTGGCAACAGACAAGAAGTCTTTTGTAGGTAAATTCTCTAACGCTTTAAAAAGAGATAAAAGTTGCGCTGGATTTTTAGCTCCACACAAGGCCATACTAAGTTCTGGAAAACTTAGATTATAACCTAAGGCCAGCTCCAGGCCGCTGTGATTATGCTTGTCTAATAAGGACCATATTTTTTTCATGGCATCGAATTTTGGTTTGTTGTCAGAGTTCTTCCACCACGGGGCCCATGAACGGCAATCGCTTTCTTCGAATTTTCTTTTTTCATCTACTCGTCCTGTAAGAATTCCCTTATCGAGAGTTCCCCAGCTCATGAAACTGATATCGTTCTTTTTTAGGTAAGGAAAAAGTTTTTCGCTGGCATCATGCTGGAAAAAATTAAACTCCGATTGCACCACTTCAATACGATCAATTTCAATTGCTAATTCCAAGTCAGTTATATTTGTATTGCACAAACCGATATGCTTAATTTTTCCTTGGTCTTTTGCTTTGGAAAGAACTTCAAGAGGTCGTCTGATATCCACTCTTGGATCCGGCCAGTGAATCATATAAAGATCAATATAGTCGCTTTGAAGATCGCGCAAGCTTTGTTCAAGCATGCGAGTTGTAACGGCAGGATCATTGCTCATGTCCACTCGTTTATTATCCCCCCAAGTCACACCTGATTTGGAGACGAAAAAAACCTTTTCGCGCATTTGTCTAAAGGCCAATCCCATGCGGACTTCTGAGAGTCCAAAACCATAAATTGGAGCTGTATCAAAAATTCGAAGCCCCAAATTAAAGGCCATATTTAAAAGTTCAATTGAATCGGCCTCTGAAATATTTCCAAAACCATAACCTCCGCCTTCGCCACTAATGGCCGCTCCGCCGAAAGCTAAGGGGATCTTAGAAATAGTTTTTAGTAGTTGCGTCATATGCCTTCTTTCCTTGTGAAGTTTTTAGAATCGGTGTATTAAAGGCCTTAGGGATTTTGGTCTTCTTTTTTAAAACTGTACAGTTGGAATACTCATGTATGTGCTTATAATAATTTTTACCATCATTTCCACATGTTTCGCCCAAGATTCCTCTCAAGCTCTTCTTCAAAAAATTTCTGAACTCCAAGACAAATCGGTACAACTTTCTCCTGATTTGAAAATAGTTAGAAACTTTCGATTTCAAAAAGGCGCTGAAGCCTATACCCGCTTTAGTGATTTTTTACCTCAGGCCAGTCTAAGTGTCAGACGAGAAAAAGATTTTTTTGAAGAAAGAAATGCCCCGTTAAGATCTCTGGGCCTTGGGCCTTTTAGCTCAACTTGGGGAATTGATTATCAATGGATGCTTCTAAATTACGGATCCATTCAGGCATCTCGAAAAACTTTTGCGGAAAAAGATAAAGCGGAATTAGAAGTCACAAGTAAAGAAAAAGAATACCCCATTACCTTTAACACCAATCTCCTCAATTATCTTTTGGCCAAGTATAAAAAAGCGGCGGTAGAAAATTCTCTAAAGAAAGCTGAAACTGGAAAGCGAGAGGCCAAGCTTGGATTTGAACTTGGGCAAAAAACAAAACTAGATGTTCTTCGTTCTGAAGCCAATATGGTTTCTCTGGATTCAAAGAGTACGAGCTATAGCGATGAAGTGCAAAATACTAAAAGTAAATTTATAGAATACTCCGGGCTTGAAAATTCGGACTTGAGTTTTTTAGACAACCTAGATGAAACTCAAATACTTTCAGTAATCAATTCTATCAGTATTGCTGCGATGTCTACTAAGACTACAAACATAAAAAGCGAGCCCGTATTCTCCAAGAGTCCCGTCTTAGAGAGCCTGCGATACGAAGAAAAAATCAACACGATTGCTCTTGCCAGTCTCACTCAGGCTCAATGGCCAGAATTAAAAATACAAGGCTCTTATAATAATGCAGGAAATTCTTTTGGTGATTCCATTCACAACCCATACAGAACTCATAGCATCGCCCTTGTGCTTACCATTCCTCTGTTTGGCAGTGGAAATTTTTACTCATCAAACTTCGAAGAGTATTTTGCTAAAAAACAAATCCAATACACCATGGCCAAACGAAAACTGGAAACTCAAAACCAATTGAGCAATACCCTCATAAAAATTACAGCACTTGAAACACTAGTTTCATCCCTCACTTTAAATGTTTCTCAGTATGAAGAACTCTACCGTCTCACTATTAAGTCCTATCAATTAGGAAAAAGCAGTTTGCTTGAACTTTTAGAAGTTCAAGATAATCTTCTCGATTCAAAAATCAGTTTGGCCCAAAATAAAATTCAATTCTACACACTCTCGCAAAATTATTTGTGGCAGGCAGGACTCCAATGATCTCTAAAAAAACATTACTTCTTTTTGTACTTCTTGCTCTGCTTTTTTCTTCATGCAGTTCTAAAACTAAGATTGAAGCCGTCAAGCTGGCGACAGGAGCTGTAGAGAGCACCGTTACGACTATCAACTCTGGAACGGTAGAGGCCAAAAATCAGGCAGAGCTTGCTTTTGGTACTGTGGGAAGAATTGCTAAAATTTACGTAAGCCTTGGATCAAAAGTCAATCAAGGCGCTCTCATCGCAGAACTTGAAAATGCAGATTTGAAGGCAGTTTATGATGAGACTCTAAAAGAATTAAAGCGCACTGATGAACTTTTTAAAAATGGATTAGTTTCCATTGCAAGTCTTGATAGCGCGAAACGTGCCCGCGAAGTGGCGCGCCTTAATTATGAGAAGACAGTGATGAAAGCGCCTTTTACTGGCATGATCACCTCTATGGATTTAAAAGTTGGTGAATTCTACCAGAGCACTCCGGCCCTTAATAAAAAACCATTGGTGCAAATTATTGATTTAAAGAAAAGAATTATTAAAGGTGAAATAGATGAAGTCGATTTGCAAAAGGTGGCGATTGGCCATTTAGCAAGAGTGAAAATACCTGCGCTGAAAAACCAAGTATTGAAAGCTCGTGTGACAAAGGTTGTGCCCTTCGTTTCAACGGTGAAAGACCAAGACCGAACCAGCCAGATTGAACTTGAAGTTATAGATGCTCAAGATATTCTCATTCCCGTTGGCGCTTCGGCAGATGTTGAAATCATCAGTGAAACAAAAGACGGAGTAAAAATTCTTCCAGCAAACGTTTTAACCGGTACTGGAAAAACTCGTTTTCTCTATAAGGTTATCGATGGCAAACTAGTAAAAAAAGAAGTGAAGCTTGGTTTAGGTAATTATGAACGAGTAGAAATTCTCGAAGGACTCACGCCAGATGAACTTGTTGCCAGCCCGAAAAATGGTGTCGAGTTAGTAGACGGAATGAAGGTAGAGGCCAGTGAGGTAAAATGGCTTTAATTGAATTAAAAAATATTCATAAACATTTTATCATGGGTGAAGAAAATATTCATGCCTTGAATAATATTAATATCTCTATTAATGAAGGTGAACTTACTTCCATTGTCGGAACCTCTGGTTCAGGTAAATCAACTCTCATGAATATCATCGGTCTATTGGATTTACCAAGTTCCGGCGAATACTTTCTTGATGGTGTGAATACCACCACCATGAGTGATGATGAACTTTCCAAGTACCGCAACCAAAAGATTGGTTTTGTTTTTCAAAGTTTTAATCTTTTGCCAAAGTCTTCAGCTCTTAAAAATGTTGAGATGCCGATGCAATATGCCTCGACCTATAACAAAAACCTAACTGATAGTATGATCCGCAAGATGGCCCTGGAGACACTGGATAAAGTTGGTCTCTTGTCTCGTGTGCACCATCTGCCCAATGAACTCTCAGGAGGACAACGCCAACGTGTGGCGATTGCAAGGGCATTAGTTAACAATCCCAAAATTCTTTTAGCAGACGAACCAACAGGGGCCTTGGATTCTAAAACCAGTGAAGAAATCTTAAATCTTTTCCAAGAGCTAAATTCTCAAGGTGTCACCGTCATCATCGTTACTCATGATTCAAAAATCGCTCACCGCTGCCGTAGAGTCCTAAGTATGACTGACGGAGTTATGCAAGATTTAGATGGGATTAAGTTATGATTTTTAGAAAAATTCTAACCAACTCCGCCGAGGCCATCGTTGAGAATAAACTACGTTCGGCCCTTACCATGCTGGGAATGATTATTGGAGTAATGGCCGTCATTCTGCTGGTGTCTGTAGGCACAGGAGCAAAACGCTATATCACTTCCGAATTTGAAAGCCTAGGAACCAATGTCATAATAATCCAACCAGGTAAGACGGATAAAAAAAATTCGATGGGACCTCCGGTGTCTTCCAGTAAGGGAAAGCTCACCATTGGCGATGTTGAAGCACTGCAAAAGAATGCTCAAAGTTTATCTGCGGTCTCAGGAGTTATGTTTGGTGCCGGTGTTGTTAAAAATGAACTCGCCACCAATAATATAAATATTTTTGGATCAAATGATCAATTCAATCGCATTTTTAATATGACCATCATCGAAGGAAATTATTTCTCTAAAGAAGATGAAGACGCTGGCAGACGAGTGGCCGTTCTTGGTTATACCATTAAAGAAAATCTTTTCGGATCTACGAATGCTCTTGGAAAATTAGTAAAAATTAATGATAGTGAACACCGAGTTATCGGAATAATTAAACCGACTGGTGATAAATTAGGTTTTAATGTAGATGATATGGTTTTTATCCCTACCAAGTCTTCTCTTCGCCTTTTTAATACTGACAGACTTTTTGGCATCAGAGCATCGGCTAAATCCCGCAGTGGAATGGATGATGCAGTTGCCGAACTCACTGCCGTGCTAAAAGAGCGCCATAACGGCGAAGAAGATTTTACCATCGTCACTCAGGTCACGATGCTGGAAAGTATGAATACCATTTTAAACATGCTGACTTACGCTTTAGGGGCCATTGCCTTTATTTCGATGCTAGTTGGTGGAATTGGTATCATGAATATTATGTTGGTTTCTGTGACTGAAAGAACACGTGAAATCGGCATTAGACGTGCTGTTGGCGCCCGTCGCAGTGATATCTTAAAACAATTTATGATCGAAGCTGTAGTCATATCAGTTTCTGGTGGATTGGTTGGAATATTTATTTCCATGGCCATCACCCACACTCTTCATTTATTCCTTCCCGGTTTTGATATGAGACCACCTTTTTGGATTCTTCCTCCAGCTTTTCTTCTTTCTTTTTTAACTGGTGTTATCTTTGGAGTGTGGCCAGCAAGAAAAGCGGCCCATATCCAGACCATTGATGCCTTAAGGTACGAATAATGAAACTTCTAACTTTTGCCCATCGTGGAGAGGCCCAAGCATTCCTAGCGGCCTATACTTTTAAAGCTGTTGATTTCTTTTTTGATGGACTCTTAAAAAGTGATGACTATTATTTGCTGATTACGGGGGAAGGTCCGCACGTTGCCAGCGAAAAAACGATAGCTGTTTTAGCAAAATTTAGTGAGGAAATCACTCTCGTCTATAATCTCGGGGTCGCAGGAAGTTTAAACCAAAAACTTAAAATGCATGATCTGCTTTGGATTAGAACCAGTTATGCTCACCATGCAGAAAAATTAGAATTTAAATCATATTCTAGTGATTCTTTAAAGGCCGGAAACGATTGCATGACTGCTTTTACTAGAGTCTTAGATTTAACTGAAAAAACCAAGCTTTCTCATTTTGCCAATATTGTTGATCGTGAATTATGGGCAGTGGCCTCTGCAGCAAATCTTTTTAAGAAACCATATCTCGCCCTTAAGATTATCTCTGATGAAATGAAAGAAGTTGAAATAGATATCTGCAAATTTGTAAAAGAAGATGCCCTTCTTTTTTCCGAAAAACTCTTACGTGAATTCCAACAGGCCGAACTACTTCAAGTAAAAAGCGTTTCACCTAAAGTTGATTCTGAATTTTTAAATGATTCTCTTTTTTATTTTACTGTTTCTCAAGCTAGAAAACTGAATTCAATCCTTCTTGCATTAGCATTGAAAGGCATAACAGAACAGGCACTTATCATGGACTCGGAAGTCAGGGCCATCAAAGTCATGGATAAACTTCCTAAAGAGCGTTCTCGTTTACTCTTGCAATTTCTAGGTGAAAAACTTAACCCTATCTCTGTTAAAATAAGGGCCGGTATTGAAAACGCCGTTGCTCCTCTTGAGGCTGCAAAAATCTCAGCTACTTTTGACAACGATTTCGAAGAGGACTGGTTAAATATTTCAATGAAAATTCAATCTACTAGAGATCTTGAAAAAATTAAAAATGCTTTAAAGATTTTCTCTTATGAAGATTTCAAAAAAATATTCGACGGGCATTTTAATGTTTGAAGTGATCTATATTGAAAACAACTTACTTGATAACCCGAGAGTTTTAGAAATTCTAAAAAGATATCCCAACTCCGAAATCAAAAACATCGACAAAGTTGAAGATGTCTTTGGTAGAGTCAAAAAACCTTATCTTCAAAAACGCATTAATTTAAATTTATTTCTCGGCGAAAAAAAGGGACAATTAGTTAAGCTGGCCCCTCCGGCCTACGGTCTTTCAGGCGAACCACATTATTATTTCGTCCACGCCTATAACTGTATTTACGAATGTAATTATTGCTATCTTCAGGGCTATTTTCATTCACCGGATATTGTTCTCTATCTAAACCACGAAGAAATTGCACATGAAATTAAAAAAGTGGCGGCGGATTACCACACACAAAACCCAGGACATACAGTCTGGTTTCATGCAGGTGAATACAGCGATTCTCTGGCCCTTACAAGTTTAAGTGGTGAAATTAATCATTATTTCAAACTCTTCAAAAATATGCCCGATTGTAACTTAGAGTTAAGAACAAAATCGGTTAATATCAAAGAGCTTCTAAAAGAAGAACCTCTTGAAAATATTATAACTAGTTTTTCACTTTCTCCTGCTCATCGAATTAAAAATAATGATTTAAAAACTCCATCGTTAAAAAGTCGACTCGAAGCCATTAGAGAATTAAATACTAAAGGTTTTTCAATTGGAATTCACTTTGATCCGATTATTTATGATGATCAATTTATTGAATCCTACGAAGAACTTGCAGATCAATTATTAGAAAATATTCCAGCAGAAAAGATTCGCTATATTTCCTTAGGAGTAGTCAGATTTACCAAAGAAGTTTATCAAAAAGTTCAGAAGAACTATCCTGAATCGGATCTTCTCGCTCAGGAGTTCGTTCGAAGTTTTGATAATAAAATTCGTTATAGTCGACCTATGAGACTTTGGATGCTTCAGAAAGTTAAGCAACAATTAATTGATAGAGGAGTTTCCAAAGAGCGTATTTATCTTTGTATGGAAGACACGGAACTCGATCCAATGAATAAGACCCATGATTAAAAACACCAATCTTTTAGAGCAGGGCTTTGTCCTTACCGATTTTCCACTTGAACCTATTGTGTTGGAATTTATTCAGAATAAAAACTGGTACGGGCTTGATCAATATTTTTTAGAAATCTCTAGAACAGATGGATTACTTCGAAATTTTCTTGCTGACTATTTAGATTTTGAAACATTGGAACATATCATCTCCATCAGGAGTGCTCCAGAAGATGAAGATGGTATTTGGCACGACGATGGCTCACGTTTTTTAGGATTTTCTCTTTCACTCAATTGGAAACCTGAAAATATCATTGGAGGTGAATTGAGATTTAAATTAAAAGAATCAAATCAAGAAGATGTTTTTAAGCCTCGGCCTTATGGAAAAATAATAATTTTTCTCTCCGGTCTTTATGGGTACGAGCACATGGTGAGCGCCGTAACATCCGGAGAGAGAATCGTGATTGCAGGTTGGTGTAGCTGACTCATAGTCATAATATATTATCGCTTATTACTTCAATATTTCCTCTAGTACTCGCCCCTTTTGGTGGCCAGGGGCTTTAACCTTCAATAACTTCAGCAGTGTCGCATACTGATCAATATGATTGATTGGCCTTTCAATTTGATACCCTTTCTTCACCCCTGGCCCCTTAATCACAAAGGGCGTCCACATGCCTTCTTCAGTCCCCGGTAAAACACCTTGTTTGTAACCTCCTTTTAATGATTCTTTGAAAAGCACGAGGTCATCTGAAACATCCTCAACCCAATTATAATGAGCGGAGTTTGCAATGATTAAGTCTCCAGTGCGATCAGGAGGAAGAAAAAGCAAGCTGGCCTGTTCACGTTTTAGCACTTGGGCCAAAGGCTTTATTCCATTTACATCTTTTAATTTTTCTAGCTCGTCTATAACTTGAGATCGCAATGCTTCGTACTCTGGTCCCGAAGCATGGTGATAAACTTTATCCAATCCATTAGGATGAATATAGATATTATCCATTTGAAGAAAAATGACTTTGGTTTTCGCCCAATCAATTTCATACTCCCCCGTTTTTTTGGAGTACTTAAATTTCAACCAGCCTTTTTTGGCAAAAAGATTATTTAAACGAACTTCCTTATATAGAGGAATGGCACCATGATCAGAGCTAAAAACAATATAAGTATTTTCATCAGCGTTTTTTAAAATAGTTCCTAAAATTTGATCAACGTTCTTATACATCTTTAGAATTTCGTCCCAAAGAATCTTGCGTTCACTTTCATTAATAGTATTGTACTTCGGACTTCTAGGATCTACATAAGGCATCCACCAACGACTGGTAAGCATTTGATTAGGAGTGTAGATACTCTGAATGATGACATCACTTCCAAAACTTTTCATCATGTATTCGGCCATCTTATTATGCCAATCAAACGAGAACTGAGCTTCTTCTAAAAATGTTTTTTTATCTTCATTAAGATAGATAAGTTGTGGCGGGTAATTATCAACGAAGTCGACCATCGGTCCCGTGTTTTTTCTGATGTCTTCGTAAAGATAGCTTGGCTTCACTAAAAATTCATTGAGATGGTCGTAGACAAGTCTAATTCTGAAATAATCTTTTTTACCCAATTTAATAACTTTAATTTTTACATCAGTGTCTATGTTTACACTTGAAGCATCCCGCTCCCATTCCATTTTTTTAGGTGTGTAGATATTATAATCATTTTTTAATTCCCAACTCAGAGAGATTGGCCGCCAATTTCCCCATTCTCCAACACCAAGATCACTAAAAACGGTCTTCTTGTCTTTGGAAAAAAGAACGCGGTCATAATTTTCGACGCCGTCATCAGTCGAATCATAAACCAGAGCAAAAAGAGGAGCTCTCCAATTAAGTAGGTTAATTTCTCGGGGTGGCGAGAAGGACTTTACTTGCAAGGACCACTTAGTAGGAGCGTCACTCTTTAAAAATTTTGTTAGTTCACTTCCAAAATTAAATACACGTTTATTAAGTCCTGTCTCAACTTGCAAGGCCTCATCACCAACTGAATGAAAAATGATTGCTGGAAATTCAATTCCCCATCCGCCCCAGCGACCTTTGATAGTAATTCCATCATTGAGTTCAGGTGGAGTTGATCCAGGAATAGAAAGAAGAGAAACAAGCATTTTATTTTGCTCTAGGGTATACCAAATAGGAGGAACTTTTTTTGCTTGCGAAGAAAATCCACCTTTTGAAACCATACTCAGGGGATAACCTTCTATTCTCATGGGTCCATCGGCAATACCGTGAACATCTGGAGTAGTTCCCGTCATTAATGTCGCAAAATTTGTGGGGGTGTGTCCGGGAAAAACGGGGATTGAGTATCCATAACTCCCTTCATCCATCAAGCGTTTCAAGTTTGGAAGTTCACCATTTTTGGCCCATTCAAAAATTTTAAAAGTAACTGGTTCCGCTCGGAGGCCATCGGGAATAAACCAATAAAGACGTACTGGTTTGTGATTCGTTGAGTGAATTCCAAGACTAGAATTGCGTTGGCTTAAAAAATAAAAGCCACCCACCATAATTAAAAAAATAAGAATTATTAAAACAGATGTGGACTTCGTTGATAGCTTTTTCATAATATAAGAAGTGTATTAAATCAAAAAGCATCTGACCATGGGCAAACAGCAATGTTAAATTTTTTTGGGTTTCCTATTTTGTTAGCATTTGCGCTGGGTTACTACTTTCCATATCTCGCTCTTGCTCTTTCCCCTTATGCTTTCATCATTCTCTTTTTGATGATGACTTCGTCTGCTCTCGATATAAAATGGTCCATTTTAAATAAAATATTTTCGAATAAAAAAGAAATTTTAGTTGGTCTATTTTTTCTTTTTCTCTTCTTTCCCCTACTGCAATGGTTTCTTGCCAAGATACTGATAGTTGAGGAGTCTCTCTTTTATGGAACCCTTCTGGCCTCTCTATGCCCAGTAGCGATTGTCGCTCCCAATTTTACAAAAATGCATAAAGGCGATGAAGATCTCTCCTTTCTCTTGATGATTGCCTCGATGCTTTTTTTTCCCGTCGCCGTTTTCTTTGCCTTAAATCTTACTCACAATACCCTGCATTTGCGCCCCATCATTATCGACATGTTTATTCTGATTCTCTTCCCAATTCTTTTAGGCGAAATCATTAAATGGATTGATCGAAAATTTTTCAAGCAAAAAATTATTATGAATTGGAAACGTATCGCAACCGAATTCAATATGCTGGCGATTGCCTTTCTGGCCTTTATCTATCTAGGAGCTTCGGTTTCAAAACTCAATCTTAGTTACACCCCATGGATTGAATTACTTGGAGTATTGATCGTAATTTTGTTTCAAGATTTTGGAGTTTATTATCTCGCCAGATGGATAATGAGACAGCTTTTTTCAGAAGAGAAGGCCCAAGCACTAACGATCGGCCTTTCGATGAAAAATCTTGCAGTCTCAGGAGCAATTCTTTTATTTTATGATCCTAAGGCATCTCTAGCTTCTGCAATAGGTTTTTTTACTCACGCGCTCTTCTTTAATTTCTTAGTTATTAACAGACCTAAAAACTAATAACTTGATCAATATAATCTTTGATCTCCTCAAGATGGTGCGTGATAAAGATTACCGTGATTTTTTGTTCTCTCCACCGAGGAACCATTTCATTTAAAATATCTTTTAGTAGCGTTTTATTTAATGAATTTAAAGTTTCATCTAAAATAAGAATCCTAGCGCCCACTAATTCAGCTCGAATAAGTGCCAAACGTTTTTTCATTCCTCCCGATAGCTCGTTTGGATACAAATCTTTCGAGTCCTGAAGTTTAAAAATGTTCAAAAGACTTTCTATCATTTCTTGAGTTCCACCTACAAACTCCAATTGTTTTCGAACCGTCAACCATGGGAACAAATCATCTTCCTGGTGGACAATAAAAATATCTCTTAGAGGTTTTTCAATTTTTTTTGATCCGAGATAAATTTCTCCTGAATCAGGAATAAGATGCCCGGCCATCAGATGAGCAAAAGTTGATTTCCCAACTCCCGAAGGTCCAATTAAGGCATACATTTTTCCCAATTCAAGCTCTAGGGAAAATTGATTAAAAATAATTTTTGAATCAAAATGAAAGGTAAGATCCGTTATTTTTAGTGATTCCATCTGACCACCCGCCTTTCCATTTTACTCACCGACCAATTGATAAAAAAACCAATCAGAGAAATAAGAACCATATCGACAATCATTAAATCAAATCGCAAATTGAGACGATTGAGTTGAATGGAATAGCCAAGGCCTGAACTTCCACTGATCATTTCAGCCGCGATAATCGACATCCATCCCATATTCAGTCCCACACGCAAGCCCGTAAAAACTTGCGGTAAAATGGCCGGTAAATAAACCTTCAAAAGCAGTACTCTAAAACTTAACTCAAGAGATCTTGCGACTTTCAAAATCTCAACCTTCACACTTGAAAGTGCTTCATAGGTATTGGTCGCTACCGCGGGAAAAACTCCGATGAAGACAATGGCCCAAGCAGATTTCTCCCCTATTCCCATGGCTAAAATAACAAAAGGAATCCAGGCGATTGGCGGAGGAAACTTGGGAGCGTCTAAAATAAGATTAAAAAGAAAATTTCTTTTTAAGAAATCGGGAAGACTAAAACGAATTAGCCCAAAAAGTATTCCAATAAAAAAAGCCAGACTTCCCCCGCATAAGACGCGAAAAAAGCTGGCCCATGAATTTTCTAATACTTCTTTTATAATCATTTAAGAAATTATTTCACGTAATCATTGGAAACAAAATCTTTCATATTTATTTTTTTACCCGTGTTTGCAGCAACAAAGTCCGCGCCCTTTTGCATAAGTGCGAAGTCTTCGTCGGAAAAAGTAACTTTAATATCTTTATCTTTTTTCACTTTCATATTGCTTTCAAGAGAAGCTGCAATCTCAAGCGCTTTAGCGTCTGCTCCATCGAGCTTTGCTTCTTCCAGGAACCAAACATCTGCTTCAGCTTTATGAGCGCGGTAATAAGCGTAAGCATCCTTCAAGGCCAGGCTGATATTTTTAGCCACTCCCTTATTTTTTTCTAAAAATTCTTTATTCATCAAAACTAATGAACAAACTTTTCCCGTATCGATGATACGAACCATCCCTCTTGCCTCCATGATGGCCGGTAGTGGATCAAATCCACTCAGAGCATTGAACTGGTCCCAAGTCGTAGCTTCTAGGCCAGATTTTTTTATCAATGGCCCATGTTCAGGCATAGCAAGATTGATGAACTTCACGTCCGTCTTAGGGTCTAGGCCTTTAGACACCAGATTATCTACAATGACTCTCTGAGCCGCGGCTCCAAAAGGCACGCCTACTGTTTTGCCTTTTAATTCCGTAAGATTTTTAATTGATGATTTTGGTGGAACATAAGTCGCCGTACGGTTGTACATCAGTCTAGAAACCCCTACCCAGCCTTTATCTTTGGAAAAAAGGGCCGCAGCAGGTTGATCGGCGGTCAAGATAACATCGATGGCCCCAGCAAGAGCAATCTCATTGAGCTCAGGCCCATAGTTTTTTCCAATAAACTCGGCTTCGAGATTATATTTCTTTAAAATATCTGTATGTTTCCAGATTTGAACTAATTGACCTTGAAGCGCCCAAGGAACTTGCCAGCCAATTCGGATTTTGCTCGCCGCAAAACTTTCCAAACTCAACCCCATTAGGATTAATCCAATTAAAGGTCTCATCGCTTCTCCCTGTCTCTATATTAATATTATTGTTTTAATAGTTAAAATGATCGTTAAATTCATTGGGAGTCGCAACTTCTTTTTTGTATGTTTAAAGTCTCTTGTCTTATGGCGAGTGATAGGTTACATTAGCCACTCTTTTCATTTACAAATTTTTGGATAAGGATTTTTTATGGCACGCACATGTGACTTAACAGGCAAAAAAGGATTAGTGGGCAACAAAGTTTCTCATGCTAACAATAAGACTAAAACTAAGAAACTAGTAAACCTTCACTCTAAAAAAGTGTTTGATCCAGCTACAAATTCTGTAATCAAATTGAAATTATCTGCTCACGCAATTCGCGTTTTGGATAAAGTTGGTTCAATTTCAAAATACGTGAAAAAGAACGCTCATCTTTTCGAATAGTTTAAAAAATTAAATTTTTTGATATTAAAAAGGCTTCGTTCGCGAAGCCTTTTTACGTTTATGGACCTCGTCTCATCCTAGACATAAAAAAGGCCTGTATCGCTACAGGCCCTTTAAGTTATCAGTTTTTTAGAATCAATAAATTATTGAACTTCGACTGCTACAATTTTAAATCCCCATTTATTGACTGAGCGATCACTTACGAAATTTAATTCAACAGTGTCACCTTCAATAAAGTCAGTTGTATAATTTTCACCAGTACCACTTACTTTTTCAAGGGTGTTTCCTGCTCTATCAGCAATGCGAACGTAGTCATATCCTGATTCAAGATCAAATTTTTCTACTTTTACACGAACGTATTTCGCTCCGTGAAATTGATAAACAGTTTTTACTGCTGAGTTTTCTTTGTATGGATGTTCTGATTCAAAAGCTTGATCTAACTTAACAGTTCTCCACTGATCATTTTGAGGTCCACTTCTTTCTGGTCTTGTATCAGTTAAAAGATTGTAAGCATCGATGCGAGAAGCTGTTTGTGTTTTTCCACGAAGAGCTGTAACTGGAACACCAGTCATTGTTAAGCGCGCTTTCATTACTTCATGAGGAAGTCTTCCTTCTTTTGCAAGTAGAAGTCCAAGCACACCTGATACATGTGGTGTTGCCATTGAAGTTCCCGACATGATTTCATATCCGCCACCTTTTACAGTAGATAGAATATTATGTCCCGGAGCTGCGATATGAACTGAGTTTCTTCCGTATGAAGAAAAATAAGCAAGATCATTTTGAGCTGTAAGAGCTGCAACTGAAATTACGTTTGGAGACTCATAACTTGCTGGGTATGAAGGAGTTGTATCGTTATTAGAAGTGCTGTTTCCAGCTGCTGCTGTAAAAATAATTCCTTTATCACTTGCGCGTTTGATGGCCTCAAATAAAGCTTCCGAACGTCCGCCTCCACCCCATGAATTTGACATCAAGTCTACATTCAATTCAGTTGCGTAATCGATAGCTTTAACAGCTGATTCCAGTGACCCCGAACCAGTTGAATCCAAAAATTTAATTGGAATGATTGTTACTTCGGCCATAACTCCGGCCACACCTACTTTATTATCGTGAATTGCACCAATCGTTCCCGCACAGTGGGTTCCATGACCATGATCATCCATTGCGTCTTTTGTATTATTAACAAAATTGAATCCGTGCTCTGAATCTACATTCCCTTTTAAATCGGGGTGAGTGTAGTCAACACCTGTATCAATGATTGCGATTCGAACTGCGTGAGATCCACGCGTGATGTCCCATGCCTTAAGAGCATTTACATCTGCCCCTTCTATTCCAGCTTTTCCTTGAGGTTCATTAGAACCAGTATTTCTGATACCCCATAATTGTCCAAAAGATGGATCATCAGGAGTTGCTGTATTTAAATCAACAAAAGGTGATTTTTCTAATTTTTTTGTTATTGCTGACTTCTCTTTTGGCATTACTGCGATTGAGTAAATAAAATTCGGTTCAGCATAAACGACATCAGAATTATTTTTTAATATAGCCAATGCCGACTGAAGTGATTTGTCACTTTCCACACTTAATACATTTAAACTTTGATAAGTTAGCTTGATCTCTCTCTTGGGGGCAAGACCAAGAGAAGTAATGCTTTTGTTTTGGAAAAAGCTTTTAGCATTTATTCCAGGTTTAAATTTAACGATGATTTCACCGGGGACATAGCGGATGACCTCGGCTGCCTTTAGTCCAGTAGTTATTACTGATCCCATTGCAATAGTGGCCATGCCTAATAGCAATTTGTTCATAAATCTCCCTCCTTGGAGTTTGTTTTTTTCAGATTTAGCGCCTAAATACTCAAGCAAATAAATCAGTTTTTTAACTAAATTGGTCTATTTTCTAGCTTAATCCAGAGCGCCCTTTTGCCCATTCTTTTTACGCAATGGTAAATTTTTCCGAAATGTCTTAGCACTTTATTTTTTCTCTAGAATTGAGAGAATGATCTCTATGATACATAACAGTTCGTCAGATCCTGTTCTCATTAAAAAAATCTCGCTAAAAATTTGGTCACTACGAGACGAAATAGAAGCGTGCATTCACGAAAAACTTGAAGCTGGAACACCTTCTGAAGGTATGGATTTAATGGAAATCCGTGCTCAATACACTTCAAAAAATCTTCAAGACAATAATGTTTTAAGTCTTAAGCCAAATGCTGAACTCGATACCGGTGAAGACGAAATGGCCCGTGCCATGGCAGAAATTGAGGGATCTGAAGAAAGTACTGAAACTCCAGCGGATCCCCAAGCAGCAATCGAAAACGTTATAGGTCTATCTTCCCCTACTAATATAGTTAGTATTGATCAGAATATTATCAGCATCAGTTTAGATGCCCCTAATATTCCAGAAGCTAAAATTTCAAAAGGAAAAACAGTTCTATCTGAAATCAGTATGGATAAAATGTTTTTCTTTTGTAATAAACCCTTCACTGAAGGCCAGTCTATCGTTATTCAGTTTTGTATTCCGAAATCTTTTATTGTTAATGCCGATATCCTCTACTGCCGTCCTTTTAATTTAAAAAGTAGAATTATTAGCCAAAATAATTTCACTCATCGCGCACTCATTCGCTTTAACTTTTTAAAAGAAGGCGAACGAGCTCTTCTTAGACAATTTCTTCAATCGATAGAACCTGATATCACCAAAGTTGAAAAGAAAGCTGGCACGGCAAAAGATGCTGGCGATGACTCAGGCTTCGGCGAGCTGGATGACTTAGGGTTATAAAAATCTTTGGGTATACGTAAGCCTTATCATTGATTATTATTAGATTCATAATCTATTGTTATTATGTCCTGAGGAACACAATGCAAAAGCGTAAATTCGCCTCTAATCTCATCTTGTTTTTATTTTTTGTTTTGGTGAGTTTAGCTGCCCTCTTTTCAGACATATTCCAAAACCCCATCAAGACTGGCCTGGAAGTCATCCAGCAAGCAAAACTTTTTACATCAACTGACCTGGCAAAAATGCACCGAATTTCACTTAAAAATAAATCTGGCGAATATATATTTGAGCGCATTCAAAATAACCAAATCTCACCGTGGCATATGGTTTCCCCACGCGATATTTCAGCCAACTCTCTTTTTATTGAAAAACTCTTTAATGCCTTAACGACAATTAAGGTAAAAAAAATATTTCCCGATGAAAAAATTAATGCTTCCAATTTTTCAATTGATAAACCTACTTCAACTCTCAATCTTATAGATGAGAATGGGAAGGAAATAGTAATAGTACTTGGACTGATGAATACCATTGATAATTCTACTTATTTAAAAATATCTGGTAGAAGTGGAATCTTTCACGTTGAAGCTCCTAATGTCTCTTTAGAAAATGCTACGATCCTCGATTTAATTGAATCACAAATTATCTCTATAAATCTAGATACCATTGTGGCCTTCAAAATATATCGTGGGAATAAAAAGGCCGGTACACCACAGCTGGAAATTAAGAAAAATGGGGGTGACTGGTACGACCGCGAAGGAAATCTTTTATCACGAGAAAAGATAGATGATTACTTACAGGATCTCTCAAGTTTAAAAAGCAGTTTTATTATTGATAAACAGACTGATTCTCAAAAAAGACAAATCAATAATCTTGCAAAAAATGCTGAGTATATTGTTTCTATTGAAGATAACAAGGCCAATACAATCGATTATAATATCAGTGGAATAACTAGAGACTTAAGTGATATTGATTTAAAAAATGAAGAGTATTTTATTGTAACCATTTCCAATAATAGCACTTCATATGTTGTGAAAAAAGAATTCTATGAACTCTTCAATCGCAAATCCGATATTTTAAAAGCAGTAGTAAAAAAAGATTAAGAAGCTTTTTTCCCACCCACGACTCGTGAGTTTGAAGGTAGGGCCATTTCTTTATGGATTTTTTCAGGATCTACAAAAACATTGATAAATTTTTCAACCAAAATCGAGTTATAGCGCTTCACTGCCACTTTATCAGTGAGTATCTTGCGAAGAGCATCAATAGGCTGCAATTTATCATCTATCATAATATGCACAAAATCATCGGCCAGACCGACAATATTGGCCAGAGTTAATATCTTATTTCCCTTTTTCCCGTAAGGAAATCCCGTTCCATCATAAGCTTCATGGTGTTGCAGAATGATCTGTTTCACAGAGTTATTAATCGCTCTAGAACTCTCTATAATCTGCAGTCCCAACGCTGGATGATTTTTAAACATTTCAAATTGCTCAGGGCTCATATCCTTTGGTCTTAAATTAATAAATTCTTTTGAAAGAAGTGTCTTTCCAATATCATGAAACATACAGGCCATTGCTGTCGTTTCAATTGTTGTTTTTGACTGCCACTCAAATTGTTTGATGATTGCCGTTGAATACAACGTCACTAAAAAAGAATGAGCAAAAGCAGTTGGATCAAAATTCTGAAATGATTTTAACACTGAAAAAAGATTGGGCTGACTTTCAATTAAGTTATAAACGTTTTCACAAACTTCTCGCCCCTGCTCGATAACCTGAGGTTTCAGGCCTACCGTAAAGGCTTCTTCTATAAACTTTTCCGAAACATTTTTTAGCTGATTGACTTTGTTATATATAGGGACAGATTTATTATCAATTAATTTTTTTGCCAGATGATTGTTAAACTGGATAAATTTACGACGGTCGCTATTGTGAAAATAGAGACTATCTATTTTTTTTTCATTTTTATATTTATCAATTCGCTCTTTTGAAAAGCTATCCCCCGCGTGGAGAATTTTAAGATATTTATCTTCTTTGAGCTTAATATAAATATCGAAAAGTACGGCCTGAGATGAATAAAATTCGTCAATTTTTATGCTAGAAAAATTCTCATCTGTCGCAGCGACTTCTTGCTCTTCCGAGGTCCCTTCCTTCTTGGTTACGCCCGCCATGAGATCGCCAAGGGATTGATGCCCTTCCAGTAGATCTTTCAGGTAAGGTAAATCAAAAGGCTTGACCGCCATTTCGGCCACACCTAATTTTTGCAATTTTTCTTCAGACACAATGCCATTATCAACCAATTCTTTATTGTCTATAATCACGATCACACGCTGATTGGTGTAGTTTGATTTGATAAACTTTAATACTTGAGTACAAGAATGATTTTGAATATCGTAATTCATGATAACAGCGAAAAATTTTTCATTGTAAAGAGAAAGCTGGGCATCACGACCATTGTTGACGATTACCACATCATACATCTGAGCGATCAGAAATTTCTTGGCGCTAGAGAGCCAAGCTTCATCAGGATCAACTAATAGTATTTTTAAGGCCAATCGAAATTCCCCAAATTAGAGATATTCAAGATAATCTCTATGGAAATTTATCGGGAAAATTTGAAGAAAGCTAAAATAAAAAATGGTTGAAAGATCTTCGACTTTTCAACCACTTTAATAAATAAAAGAGTTCTTAAGTTACTTAATTTCTTTATGAATAGTATGACGTCTTAAAAACGGATTATACTTCTTAAGTTCAAGACGATCAGGTGTCGTTTTCTTGTTCTTAGTCGTAGTATAACGCGAAGGACTTTTGCCTTCTTTTCTTGCTTCTGTACATTCTAGGGTTACAATAACTCTAGCACCTTTTTTAGCCACAACATGCCTCCACGAAGGAAATTTATCAGAAGCTATAATTACCTGTTTCTCATTGGCATGACAACCAAAAATTGCTAAACCTTAAAAAAAAATTTGGAAAAAACTATAAATGACGAAATTACAAAAAATAAATACCGAAAATTGGACTTCTGCCCACTTCTACTCGGCCCCCTTGAGAGCTTTTGTCTCGTTAGGAGCAGCTCCGATTGAAAATAGCGATGAAGTCGAAATACAATACTTGGTCACATTAACCGACAAAGACTATCAAGAGCTCTTTCAGAGTATTCATCAAGACCTGAATATTGCGCTTGAGCTACTAAATGAAAAATATGGGCACTGGGAGCTTCAAGATGCCCTAAACAAGACTGATGGCGATGGATGTTCGAGCTGTGCTGCCCATTAAGCAACTGGCCAGACATCTTGACTTAAGCGCTTAAATTAGTTATAAATCACACTCAAATAAACCTGTTACTGTATACAAAGCAGTAATACGCAATCTAGAGGTCCATATGAAAGAAGGAATCCACCCA